>DASYFD010000075.1:0-37521 GCA_036498625.1 Xanthobacteraceae bacterium
GAGCAGGGCATCCGGGTGCGCTACATGCATTCCGACATCGACACCATCGAGCGCATCGAGATCATCCGCGACCTGCGGCTCGGCGCCTTCGACGCGCTGGTCGGCATCAACCTGTTGCGCGAGGGCCTCGACATTCCGGAATGCGCGCTGGTCGCCATCCTGGACGCCGACAAGGAAGGTTTCCTGCGCAGCGAGACCTCGCTGATCCAGACCATCGGCCGCGCCGCCCGCAATATCGATGGCCGCGTCATTCTGTATGCCGACAACATGACCGGCTCCATGGAGCGCGCGATTGCGGAGACCAACCGCCGGCGCGAGAAGCAGGAAGCCTACAATACCGAGAACAACATCACGCCCGAGAGCATCCGCAAGGGCATCACCGACATCCTGGACAGCGTGTACGAGCGCGACCATGTGCTGATCTCGACCGGGACCGGCAGCGGCGGCGAGTTCGAGGACGCTGCCACCATCGGGCACAATTTCGAGGCCGTGATCGCCGATCTCGAGACCCGCATGCGCGAGGCCGCGACCGACCTCGACTTCGAGGAGGCGGCCCGCCTGCGCGACGAGATCAAGCGCCTGCGCGCCACCGAGCTCGCGGTGGTGGACGATCCGACCGCCAAGCGGCCGGGCGCTGCTTCTTCTCCTTCGCCCCGCCGCGGGGGATTGTCGCCACGCCCACCGAAAGGCGGACGTCAATCAAGCCGTGTCCACAAGCCGGCGCTCGATGAGATGGGCATCGCCCTCTACCACGAGACCCTGCCGCATCGGCCCGGCGCGAAACACGAGCCCCCGCGCAAACCCACCCTCGACGAGATGGGCCCCGGCCCCGAATCGAAACCCTTCCGCGGCCCGCGCTCCACCGGCGGCCGCGCCGGCATGCGCGGCGGCTTCAAGCGGCGCGGACGGTGATCGCAGCGCTCAACGCCTGCTCCGCGCTTGTCCCGGGCGCAGCGCAGCACTCCTTCAGTGATGCGCTGCAGACCCGGGACCGTTCCAAACGCCGGAATCCCGTAGCGGCCCGACCAGCGCTCCAATGAGCTGCGACGGCCCGCAAGAACGCATAGCTCCAAAGCGCGCTTCATTGATAATACAATCCCAAAACAATCGATCACCGCCTCAAACCCAGAAAAGCCATGCGCCATTCGCAGGGCTGGCGGCGACCCCGAAGCCAGAAATGAAAAGCCCGCGCGATTTCCGGGCAAGTGATTTCCGGGCAAGTGAATGCATCGCTCTGGGCCCAAAACAAAAGCCGATCCCGGGCAAGCCCGGGATCGGCGCGCAATTCGTCAGTTTCAATTTCCTGAATCCACTGATTTGCGCCGTCGCGTCAAGTCCCGACGCTTTCAGTGCGGTCACGCCGGCAAGCCGGCGCGCTCACTCCCTGAAAGTAGTCTTTGCGATTGGCGCCATCGTGGCGGCCGGCCCGCATGCAGCAGGCCTTAAAATCTCCGTCCGAAGCCGCACGGGCACAGATCGTTGCGACCGAGCTTCTCGCTGAGCTCGACGTCGCCATGGACGAACCGCCGGCCGCGCTTCACCCGGGTCTCCGAGGGGAACGACTTGCGCCGCTTACTGATGACTTCGAAAGCACGAGAGCTCTTCGAAATTGCGATGCTTGCGCATGGCACACCTCCATTGAAAAAGCGGCCCGATGGCCGCGCGTGGCTTCTATCACCGGGAGTGTGGCGGCGCAAATCCGTGCGACGAATTGGGGGCTCGATCCTGCTTACTCTGCCGCGACGAGCGAATTGTGTGCGTAGGTTTTCCAGGTTGGCGCATAGCCTTCGCTGGCCTGATTCCCCCATGTGGTCCAGCCCTTGCGAGTCCCCCGCGCGAACAACTCCAGGAACGGACCAGAGCTGCAGGCTTCGATAACAGTGTATTGCTCGTCCGGCTTGCGCGAGTGCTCGCGCTTGCGGGTGGCCAGCAAGTTGACCTGCCGCCGGCCCGGCGCCAGCGTGCGCGCATTCTTGCCGCGCACCCCGAACAGCAACAGCTCGGTGACATTGCGGAAATAAAACCCGACGCCGCGGCCGTCCGAGCCGCCGTCCTTGCGCACCTTGTGCCAGACGATGTTGGACTTGTAGGAGAAGCCCCAGGCCTTCATCACGGCGAGCCCCTCGGGCAGCAAGGCGTTGGGGCACCACAGATAAAGATGCGCGGTCGGTGCGGCGATCTTCTCCACCGGCAATGCGGCGATCTCGCCGAGCTTCAGGGTCGGATAGCGCGTCAGCCGGCCGTGCTCGGGCGCGATCTTTCCGGTTCGGTTGACGAACTGCCAGGGTGGATCGGCAAGGATGGTCGCGAACCGGCGACGTCCTGCAAACGAGATGATGTCGTTATCGACGTCGGGCATATCGTTCGGTTGCTTGATTCGCAGTCTCAGACCTACGCTGATTTGGCCCCGGTCATCAAGCCGCACGCTGTAGGATGGGTTGAGCTCTTGCGAAACCCATCAACGGCGGATGATGGGTTTCGCAAGAGCTCAACCCATCCTGCAGCGTTATCTCGCTACCTTGCCCCCCATCACCCGATCCAAGAACCCAAACACGTCCGGCCCCCACGCCGGTATCCCGCCGCGCACCGCGAAGCCGCCGTGGCCCTGCTCGTGGGTGGTGCCGTTCGGCGGATAGATCTTGGCGTCGTTGGGGGCACCCTTGGCGCGGATGATCGGGCCGAGCACCTGGCTCGGTCCGAGGCTGAAGTCGTTCTGCGCCTGCGCCAGGAACAGCGGCGCCTTGGCGTTGCGCACCGCCTGGGCGAGCCGCTGGTCCAGCGCCTGGTTGGCCCACGACATGGCGCCGGGCGCGAACGGTATGAAGGCGCGGATGCCGAGCCCTTTTTCCGCGGTGAGCAGCGTCTGGATGCCGCCGTAGGACACGCCCGTCATGGCCACGCGCCGGCGATCGATCTCGGGCCGCTGCATCAGCCATGCGACCGCGCCGACCACGTCGCGATTGTAGGCCTCGTGCAGCGCGACACTGCGCTGGCCGCGAGCAGCCGGGTTGCCGCCACCCGCCCGCTTCTCCAGGTCCACGATGTAGTCGCCAGGCGATTGCCCGTGGCCGTGGCGCTGGAAGGCGAAGAACGCATAGCCGTGCTCCACATAGGCGCGCGCCAGCTCGGGCGGACCGCAGCGGCGCGGGTCCTTCTCGCTGCCGTGATTGTAGATGACGGCCGGGAACGGGCCCGCTCCGGCGGGCCGCACAATGCAGCCGGCGAGCGTGTAGCCGTTGCTTTGGAACGTCACCTCCTCCTCGCTGGGCGCTGACGCGCTTGGCGCTGACGCGCTGGGCCCTGGCGCGCTGGGCGCTGGCGCAACGGACGGTGCAACGGCGGGCGGCATAACGGCGGGCGCCTGCACCTGCGCTTGGGCAAACGCCCGTGCGGGCGACTGCGCAAGGGTTGCGGGCGTTCGCACGGCCGGCGCCGCCGGTGCGTGGCCCCAGCGCGGCTGGCCGTTCACCGCCGTGCTGCTCTGCTGCAGGGCGAGACTTTCGCCCGGGATGAGGATGGCGGCGAGCGTCGCCGCGATCGAAACCAGACCAAGGTTCCGGACCATGATTTTCTCCCTGGCGAGCGACCGGCTCGCTTAGACATAACCGGGCCGCCGAAAACGGCCTTGAACTTGGGTCGGGAATGCGGGCATCCAACCAGCGCGACCCGGTGGGCTATCTGGACGTCGTCAAATATCGCGGCGGCATGGTGGTGATCAACACCACAATCGAGGTGCCGCGCTGAGGCGGGTTGGCCGCGACGGCGATGAAACACGCAATGAGGGACGCAACGCCTCTCACTGCTTCTTCCCCGCGCGCCATCAGGGCGTTTACGCCCGTCTTCGACGGGCTATGGAGAAGGCGGGATGAAGGGGCTTTGCCGCGAGTCTGAGATTGTGGAGACGCCCCCTCACCGAGCTGAGGTGGTGTTTACTTCACTGCCGTGTCGCCCTCTCCCTGCGCGCGGGGCGATGGATGCCGGGTGAACGGCTTCACGGCCAATGCTTCGATCAAACAAATATGTTTCCATCAAACAAACATGGGGGCCGTCATGGCCGGGAGTTTATCCCCGGCCATCCACGTCTTGCTTGTTTCCCCACAAAAAAAGACGTGGATGCCCGGCACGCCGGGGCATGACGATAAGGTGGAGCCGCTTGTCGGCACCGGCTTACGGCGTGATGTCGGCCACGATGACGCCGGTGGCCGGATCGACCAGATAGACCCGATTGTCGAGCCGGGCGTAGCTGTAGGGGCGGGCGGCCGGAATGCGGGCCACGACCGGCTCGGGCACCGGGGCCAGCGGGACGCTCTGCGGGATGCGGGCCCCGACCACGAGCGGAACGGCGACCTGGCGGTATTCGGGATGATAAGGGTCGCGGTAGCCGGCGTCGCGGTAGGGAGCGGCCCGGTAGCCGTCGTCGTAGACATAATCCCGGTCGGCCGGCGCGCGGTAGTAATCGTCATCCGCCTGATAGATCGTGCGCGGCGGATAGCCAACCGGCGGCGCGTAGACGCCGGTCTGCGCGACCGGCGCCGGATAGAACTCCCGCTGCACCACCGTGCGATAGATGACCTGGCGCTGCGCCGGGCTCAGCACCAATTCCTCGTCCGCAGGCGCCGGCGCGATGGTGCGGGTCACGGTGCGGGGCGGCCGCGTCGTGACTGGGCGGGTCGCGGTGGTTACCCGCCGCACCGTGGTGGTGCGGCTCCGCTCCGGGGCCGGAGCAACCACGCGCCGGGGAGCGGGTGCCGGTTCCAGATATTGCGGCTCGAGCGGCTGCACGGCAACCGGCGGATATTCGGGCGGCGGCGCTCCATAATAGGCGCTGCTCACACCCGGCTCGGGCGTGAGAATGCGCCGGGTCACGGCCGTGCCGTTCGGGCCCTGGGTGACGACGGTCTCGACCGGTTCAGTGGTGATCTGGCGGGTGACCGTCTGCGCCTGTGCGAGCGCAGTGCCGGATAACAGCGCCAAGCCGATCGCGAATGTGCCAATGGTTCTCATCGCAACGCCTCCTGCTTTGGCCCCAAGCAATCCGCCAACGCCTTGCGGCCGGCGCGGTTCCGGCGCCGAACCTTGGCTTGCCGCTCTGTTATTTTCGATGGGATTTCGTCGCAATTCTGGTGAAAAAGCGTCACGCTGGGACAAGCCGCCGGACCCGCCACATTGTGGCAGAACCACGTCAGGGCTAACATCGGCTGAACGGCGGGGCGGCGCCTGGAGTAGATTGGGAGGGGTGCGATGAAATATGGGCTCTGTGTGTTGCTGGCGGCTGCAGCCGCTCTGCTCCCGGCGGCCGGAGCCGCCCTGCTCCCCACGGCCGCATCGGCGCAAACCGGACCGCGCGCCTCGCCGGGATTGCAACAGCCTTACCTGCGGGACGACGAGCAGATCTTGCCGTCGCAGATCGTAGCCCCGCCCCCGCCGGTCAAACCAAAACCGAAGGCCAAGCCGGCAGCCAAACCGCCGGCGGTGCAGCCAAATCCGAACGCGGAACCGGATGACAATCCGCCGGCTCCGGTGGCGGTCGCCAAGCCGCCGCCCCCCCCGAAGCCGGCGGAATCGGGCCGCGTGGTGGCCTGCAGCGGGGCCTTCGCCAAGAGCTCCGGCCATCTCAAGCTCGCCCAGTCCTATGGGGTGCACAATGTCGACTACGCGGAAGTGAGCGGCGACGACGGCTCGACCCTGATGGCCTCGGTGCTTTTTCCCAATGATCCGAAGCGTCGGCTCGAGGTGCTATGGGACGACGATGTCCAGCGCTCCGGCACCCGGATGATCGTGATCGGCGGCCAGTCCACATGGTCGGCCCAGAAGGGCGTTCACCTCGGCCTGCCGCTCGCGGCGCTGGAGAAGCTCAACGGCAAGCCGTTCAAGCTCATGGGGTTCGAGAAGGACGGCATGGCCATCGTCAGCGATTGGAACGGCGGCGCGCTCGCCACCCTGCCGGACGGCTGCAAGGTCGGGGTTCAGTTCAAGCCGGACCCCAAGGCGCCGGCCGGCGCGCTCAGCGCCGCCGGCAGCGACCAGGAGTTCGCCTCGACCGACCCGGTGATCCGCGCCGCCAAGCCAACCGTCGGCGAGATCATCGTGGCGTACTAAGGGGGTGAGTAGGGAATGGTGAGTAGGGAATAGGGGAAGAGCGCATCACTGCTCCTATTCACTAACTCACTACTCACTACTCACTACTCACCCCTTCAACACTCACCTCTTCAACGCCCCTTCGCATTGAACGCGATCAGCGACATCGCCCGCACGTTGCGTCCGGTCACCATGTTGGCGGTGGCGGCCTGGAATTTCTTGAAATGCTCGCCGTTGCGATGCGCGGTCAGCGCCGCCTCGTTGTCGTAGACCTCGTACAGGAAGACGTGGTTCGGATTGTTGGCCAGCACCGTGATGTTGAACTCGCGGCAGCCCGGCTCCTTGACCGCGAACTCGCCGTTCTCCTTGACCGCCTCGATGAACTTCGCCATCTCGGACGGCATGATGTCGAGATCCACCGCATTGATGTAGACGCCGGCAGATTGCGCGGCCGCGTCGCGGCCTGGCAGCGGCAGCGCCGCGGCGGCGGCGATGAGCGCGATGGCGGCAACCGACATGAGAGCTGACTTGCACATGGGCATTTTCTCCGAGCGGCCGAGCTTTGGTTCGCATGAGGGGATCGCGTTGGCCGGCCGGCAACGCGATGCTGTTGGAAACGAGTTGTCACGATCGACGGCCGGGGCGGCCTTCGCGCAACCCTGCCGATTTTCGCCGCCACCCACAAGATGCGCGGATTGATTCGCCGTCGCCCAATGTTGCGGCGACGATCGCTGCTCCGATGTGCGCCTCGGATCGCCGTGACGGTATCCATGTAAGGAATGCGCGCAAGCAAGCTGATAACGAGCGCTTGGGGATCAAGCAGCGATCCGAATTGTCAGAGCCAAGTTGTGGAACTGGACTCGATGGCCGCGAAGCGGTCACATTCGCGTGTCGCAATCGCACCGTGGATCGGCGCCGAGGCGCCAGAACGGGGTGAACGTCATGACATCGATCAAACCAAGAGAGCCTGCTGAGCTCGATAACTCGACGGAGAGTGCTGTGGAGGGGGAGATTCGCGAGTTCGTTCGCCGGGACGTCGCCACGCTGCGCCGGTCGCCGGAAGCCGAAAGCGAGGTGGTGGCGAACAATATCGGCACGCTGTTGCAGCGGGTGGCCGGCTCCTCGGTGCAGGAGATCGACCGGTTGATGGGGGAATTGCACACGCTGCGGGAATTGTTGCAGGCCGAGGGCGCCCGGGTCCAGCGCGAGATCACCGAGTACGCGCACCTGAGCCAATCGGCGATGCAATCCACCAAGGTCATCACCGAAAGCCTGGCCAAGTGGAAGAACGAGGGAGCCCAGCGCGCGCGCGGGTGAGGGCGGCGGGCTTATTCGCAAGCTCTGAGGGATAGTTGAAGCACGGGCTCTCCGCTCGCTCGCACGAGCCTGTGCGGAAATTGTCAAAGCTCGGATTATCCCGCTCGTCCCTGCCCCCGATCAGGTCGGGGGCAGGCTCCGGCGGGGGGACCCTGCTGTCGTAGAAATGAGCTGCGTTTCCTTTTTCTGGAGCTTGCAAGAGTCTAATGGAGACGCTGGCAGTCTCCCGGCCCGCCGAGGGGGCCGCTCTTTCAATCATTTTGCTAAGAAAGAAACTGGATTCCCCCTTGCGGGGGAATGAGCGGGAGGGGCGCGCGCCGTTCAGTCCAGGACGGTGCGGTAGCGCGGCATCTCGGCGACCACCGAGCGATCGACCGGGCTGACCAGCAAGATCCGGTCGTCGAGCTTGACGAATTTGTAGCCCTGCACCATCGGGATGTCGCGCGTCACGCTGGCCGGCAGCTCCTGCAGGGCCACCGAGCCCGGCAACGCCGTCGCGGCTTCCGGCTGCTCCACCTCGGCTACCGGCGCATCGGGGAGCTTCATGATACCGTCGAAGATGTGGCCGCGCTGCTCGTCCGACAGCGGCAAGCCGTGCGCGCGGGTCGCGAGACCGACGCTGCCGGTGATGTCGGCCGGATTGCTGTCGGTGGCCACCGACCAGTCGGCGGTCCGCGTGCCGAGCCGGTCGGCCGCGAGCACGATGGCGGCGCCCAGGCACAGGCCGCCGAGCCCGAACGATAAAGCGACGCGCTGCAATAAGGCTCGCATTGTCCCTCTCCCCCGAAAGTCGAGCTTCGAGGTTAGATCGGGTCTCCTCCCGCTTTGTTAATGCGCGGGGCCGCGAGGCGTTGCATGCTCGGCGCATGGTTACGGCAATGTGATCGGGATTGGTTATCGCGCATGGTTACGGCGGGCTGAATCTGCAAATCGAGCCCGCGCGGCGCGCGAACGAATCGTGCACTTCAGCACACCCCGGCGTTGGTTGCCGGGCCCGCGCCGTGGCGGCCCGCCGGGCCAGTCATCAACCGCTGAAATGGCCGCGATCGATTGACCCGCGAAGGCTGAAAGTGCAGTCTCCGCCCGCCGACGGAGCAGGTGATTTGCTTGTCGCCACGCGAACCTGTCGGCCGGGTTTCCGGGAGCTGAGGAGGGGAGGACCCATGTTCGATCTGCGCGACCTCTTTCAGTGGGAACGCTTCATCACGCCTTCGATCATCAAGGTGTTCTATTGGCTCGCGGTCATCATCACGGTGGTGTTCGGCCTGTCGGGGACCCTGTCCGGCCTGGCGGTGATGATGTTGCAGCCGCTGACCGGACTGTTCCTGGTCTTGTCCAGCGTGCTCGGGATGCTGGCCGGCGTGATCTTGATTCGTATCCTCTCGGAATTCGTGCTGATCACGTTCCGCATCAACGAGCATCTCGGCGCCATCCGCAACCGCGGACAGATGTAAGGTTGCGAAGCTCTCCGCTCGTCCCCGCCCCCGATCAGGTCGCGGGCATGCTCCGGCGGGGCCCAGTCCTCTCGCAAAAACGCGCTTACGGGAGCTTGAGTGAGGCCACGTGCCCCCCAAGCATCGCTGAGGTTGCGGCTGGTCCAAGGCACTTTACGAAGGGACTGGATTCCCGCGTGCGCGGGAATGAGCGGATGCGGCGATTCCCTCGTGCGCTCTTTGCGCGGGAATGAGCAGAGATCGGTCCGCCCTCACAGCGCAAAGCGGAAATGCACGACGTCGCCGTCGGCGACCAGATAGTCCTTGCCTTCCAGCCTGAACTTGCCGGCGTCGCGCGCGCCGGCTTCGCCGCCGAGCTTCACATAATCCTCGTACGAGATGGTTTCGGAGCGGATGAAGCCGCGCTCGAAATCGGTGTGGATGACGCCGGCCGCCTGCGGGGCGCGCGCGCCGCGCGCCACCGTCCAGGCGCGCGTCTCCTTCGGCCCGGCGGTAAAGAAGGTGACCAGATGGAGCAGCGCATAGCCGGCCCGGATCAGGCGATCGAGGCCAGTCTCCTCGAGCCCGACGGCGGTGAGGAACTCGGCCCGCTCCTCGCGCGCCAGCACCGCGATCTCGGATTCGATCTTGGCCGAGATGACCAGACAACCGGCGCCTTCCGCCTGCGCGCGCTCCTCGACCCGGCGCGAGAAGGCATTGCCGGTGGCGGCCGACGCCTCCTCGACGTTGCACACATAGAGCATCGGCTTCGAGGTCAGGAGGCCCAATGCCAGAAAGGCTTTCTCCTCCTCGGGCTTGCGCACGATCAGCCGGGCCGGCTGACCCGCGCGCAGCAAGGCGAGCGCGCGATTGACCAGGTCGAGCGTCTCCTTGGCCTCCACCGCCTCCTTGTCGCTGCCCTTGGCCTTCTTCTCCAGCCCGTCCACGCGCCGCTCCAGGCTGTCGAGATCAGCCAGCATCAGCTCGGTCTCGATGGTCTCGATGTCGGCGATCGGATCGATCTTGTTCTCCACATGGGTGACGTCCGCATCCTCGAAGCAGCGCACCACATGCACGATGGCGTCGACCTCGCGGATATGGGCAAGGAACTGGTTGCCCAGGCCTTCGCCCTTGGAGGCGCCGCGCACCAGGCCTGCGATATCCACGAAGGTCAGCCGGGTCGGCACGATGGTGGCCGACTTGGCGAGCGCCGCGAGCTTGTCCAGCCGCGGGTCCGGCACCGCCACCTCGCCGACATTGGGCTCGATGGTGCAGAACGGATAGTTGGCGGCCTGCGCGGCGGCGGTCTGGATCAGCGCGTTGAAGAGCGTCGACTTGCCCACGTTCGGCAAGCCGACGATGCCACATTTGAAGCCCATGAAATTGCCTGTGCTGTGATGCTATTTGTCCGACCCAGCGGATGATTTCGGATCGAGGAAACCCTTGGCCTGCATGGCCAGATGCACCTTGTTCTGGAAGCTCGCGTCCTGCCCCTTGGCCAGCAGCCCGGCATTGTCGGCGATGAGCCCGCACAGGGTCTCGACCCAATCCCGCTCGCTCTTGGCGAAGTCGTTCAGCACGTAGCCATGCACCAATTCCTTGACGCCCGGATGGCCGACCCCGATGCGCACGCGGCGATAGTCGTTGCCGACATGGGAGGAGATCGACCGCAGCCCGTTGTGGCCGGCGCTGCCGCCGCCGGTCTTGACCCTCACCTTGCCGGGCTCGAGATCGATCTCGTCGTGCAGCACCACGATATCGGGCAAGCCGAGCTTGTAGAAATTCACCGCCTCCGCGACCGCCCGGCCGGATTCATTCATGTAGGTACCGGGCAGCAGCAACAGGACCCGCTCGCCCTCGAGCGGCCCTTCCGCCGATACACCCTGGAAGCGCCGCCGAAACGGACCGATGCGATGACGCTTGGCGATCGCGTCGACCGCCATGAAGCCGATATTGTGCCGGTTGCCGGCGTAGCCGGGACCGGGATTGCCGAGCCCCACGATCAGCAGCATGGACATTCTCCGTCATCCCGGGACGCCGCGATGTGGCCCACGAAGGATGATCGGTCGGGGGATTTGCCGGCGCCCGGTGAGGCCCGCGCGAGGGCCTCCCGGGATGGCGGTTCAGTTCGGTGGAGCAGCGGTTATTTCTTCTCCGGTGCCGGTGCGCCGGCCGCCGGCGTCGCGCCCGGAGCAGCGCCGGGCGCCCCACCAGGTGCCGCACCCGGAGCCACGCCCGCCGCAGCAGCCGCCGCCGCGGCAGCCGCCGCAGCCGCCGCCGCTTCCGCCGCCGCCTTGAGCTCTTCCGCGTAGCCCGAGGGCGGCACGATGGTGACCAGGGTCTGGTCGGCCCGGCCGATCACCCGCACGTGCGAGGGCAACTCGATCTCGTTCAGGTGCTTGGAATAATTGATCTCGAGCTCGCTGATATCGACGTCGATCGATTCCGGGATGGCGTCGGCCGAGCACATCACCTCGACCGTGTGGGTGACCAGGTTGACGGCACCGCCGCGCTTGACGCCCGGCGACAGCTCCGAATTGAGCACATGGACCGGGATGCGCACGCGGATCTGGGCGCCGACGCCGAGCCGCAGGAAATCCACATGCACCGGCAGATCCTTCACCGGATCGAGCTGGAAGTCGCGCGGAATGACCCGATGCTTGGTGCCGTCGATGTCGAGCTCGTAGATGGTGGTGAGGAAATGGCCCGCATAGATGCGGCGCCGCAGCTCCTCGTGCTCGACCGAGATGGTGAGCGGGGGCTGGTTGTCGCCATAGATGACGCCCGGCACGCGGCCGGCCCGGCGCTCGGTCCTGGCCGCCCCTTTGCCGGCGCGCGGGCGCGCCGTCGCCTTCATCTCTTTGACAGTCGCCATAGCTCGTATCCTCTCAGCGCATACTCGACCGGGTCTGCTGCAATTGAAAAGGCCGCTTCCGCGGCCATCCAGCGCGGCCTGCCGCCACAGATGCGGGGGGCCGCAGATTTCGCCGGCTTATAACGGGACCCGGCGGAATTGACAAGGAAACCGAAGGTGGGGCGGATCGGGCCCTGGTAGCCCGCATGAAGCGGTAGCGAAATGCGGGGGGCAGCGGTCCCGGATTGCGGCGCTTCGCGCCTCCATCCGGGCTACGGCGCTACACGCCGGGCGGCACCGGCGGGCCGCCCTGCCCCAGCTTGGCCTCGAGCGCAGCCAAGCGCGCCTTCAAGGCCTCGTTCTCCTCGCGGGCGAGCCGCGCCATGTCCTTCACGGCCTCGAACTCCTCGCGCTTGACTAGGTCGAGATCATGCAGCCAGCGCTCGGCCTGGGTGCGGAACAGGGTATCAAACTCACGGCGGACTCCTTGCGCGACGCCGGCCGCATCGTTCATCAGCCGCGCGATCTCGTCGAAGAACCGGTTGCTGGTCTGGGTCATCGATCGCCTCCTGACCCAACAATGGCGATCGTCCCGCCGGCCCGCAAGGTCTCAGCCCCCTCCCCACCCTCCCGGGAGGAAATGGTGAGGGCCGCCGTTTTCCGCCGCAATGACCCGCTATCGGCTATCAGCGGCCGGCGCGCCGAGCCTGCAGCTTGACTTCATAACCGGCATGGCGGCATGACCGGCCAGCCCCGATTGCCCCGCTTCGCCATTGTCCCTCTCGCGATTGCCCCATGCCCCTGTTCGTCATTCCGTTTCCCGCTTTCGACCCGGTGTTGGTGCGCTTCGGACCCGTCGCCATTCGCTGGTACGCGCTCGCCTATATCGTCGGGATCCTGGCGGGCTGGTTTTATGCGCGCCGCCTGATCCGGTCCGAGAAATATTGGGGCGGGCCGGCCCCGATGACGGTGCTGGATTTCGACGATTTCGTGCTGTGGGTGACGCTCGGCATCATCCTGGGCGGACGTCTCGGCTACGTCCTGTTCTACAATGCGAGCTATTTCGCCGCCTCCCCGGCCGAGATCGTGCAGCTGTGGAAAGGCGGCATGTCGTTTCACGGCGGCTTCCTCGGCTGCGTGCTCGCCGTCGTCCCGTTCGCGCGGCATCGCGGACTTTCGTTTCTGTCGCTCGGAGACGTGACCTGCGCGGCCGGGCCGATCGGGCTGTTCCTCGGGCGGATCGCCAATTTCATCAATGGCGAGCTGTGGGGACGCCCGAGCGATGTTCCTTGGGCTATGGTGTTCCCCAATGGCGGGCCGGCGCCCCGCCATCCGAGCCAGCTCTACGAGGCCGGCCTGGAGGGGCTTTTGCTGTTCGCGGTGCTCTACATGCTGATCCGGGCCGGCGCGCTCAAGCGCCCCGGCACCATCATCGGGGCGTTCGCGCTCGGCTACGGGATGATCCGCATGTTCTGCGAGCTGTTCCGGGAGCCCGATGCGCAGCTTGGATTTCTCTGGCAGGGCCTCACCATGGGAATGCTGCTGTCGCTGCCGCTGATGCTCGCCGGCATGGCCTTCATCCTGGTGGCGCAGCGGCGCGAGCCGATACGTTCCGTCACATGACCGAGAAATTTCCACCGCTGGAGACCGAGATCCGCCGGCGCATCACCATCGCGGGTCCGATGCCGGTGATGCACTACATGTCGCTCTGCCTCACCCACGAGCAGCTCGGCTACTATGTGACCAACGATCCGTTCGGAGCCGCCGGCGACTTCACCACGGCGCCGGAGATCAGCCAGATGTTCGGCGAGCTCATCGGGTTGTGGGCGGGCTCGGTCTGGCGCCAGATGGGCTCGCCGCAGCAGCTCATGCTGGTGGAGCTCGGTCCCGGCCGCGGGAGCATGATGCAGGATGCGCTGCGGGCGGCGCATGTGATGCCGGAGTTCCGGGCCGCGGTCTCGGTTCATTTCGTGGAGGTCAGCCCGCTCCTGGAGCGGCGGCAGCGCGAGTTCCTCGGCGGCGTCGGGGTACCGTTCACCTGGCACAAATCGCTCGACGAGGTGCCGGAAGGGCCGATGATCATCCTCGCCAACGAATTCTTCGATTCGCTGCCGGTCCATCAGGCCGTGATGTGCGCCGACGGCTGGCACGAGCGGGTGGTGAAGATCGACGAAAGCCAGAAGCTTCGTTTCGGCATCGCCAGGGATCCGATTCCCCTGTTCGATCAGTTGCTGCCGCGCGGCATGCGCGCCGAGATCGGCGCCATCTTCGAATGGCGGGCCGATCAGACCGCGCTCGAGCTCGGCCGCCGGGTGAAGCACGCGGAGGGCGCCGCCCTGGTGATCGACTACGGCCATTCCAAGAGCGCGCCCGGCGAGACGCTGCAGGCCGTCGGCAAGCACCAATATGCCGATCCGCTGCTGGCGCCCGGGCTGGTCGATCTGACCGCCCATGTGGATTTTCAGGCGCTCGGGGAGGCCGCCGAAAGCATGGGGGCGCGTGCGCTCGGGCCGGTCGATCAGGGCGAGTTCCTGCGCCGGCTCGGCATCGAGTCGCGCGCGATCGCGCTCAAGAACACGGCACCGCCGAGCAAGGTGATGGAGATCGAGCGCGCGCTCGCCCGCCTCACCGGCCCGGGCGGCCGCAACATGGGGCAGTTGTTCAAGGCGATGGGTTTCAGCCATCCCAAGCTCGGGCCCCTACCCGGCTTCGAGCCCTGATTGCCGATGAATTCCATGCGCTCGACGGAACCTGCGGGCATGGTCCAGGCTGCCGGGCTCACCGCCCTCCCCGGCATCCGTCACGGCTTCTTCACCCGCGCGGGCGGCGTCTCGCCGGGAATCTACGCCAGCCTCAACGGCGGCATCGGGTCGCGTGATGCCGCCGACAACGTGGCCGAGAACCGCGCCCGCATGGCGGCTGCGCTCGCGGTGGCGCCGCAGCGGCTGCTCACCGCCTACCAGACCCATTCGGCCGACGTGGTGACCGCCGATGTCCCCTGGAGCCCCGACACCCGTCCGCGCGCCGACGCCATCGTGACCCGGACCCGCGGCCTGGCGATCGGGGTCACCACGGCGGATTGCGGACCGGTCCTGTTCGCGGATCCGCAGGCCGGCGTCGTCGGGGCGGCGCATGCGGGCTGGCGCGGCGCCTTTCAGGGCGTGCTGGAGGCCACGGTCGCGGCGCTGGAGCGCTGCGGGGCCGATCGCGGCCGCGTGGTGGCGGGGCTCGGCCCGATGATCCGCCAGCCCAATTACGAGGTCGGAGCCGAATTCGTCGCCCGGTTCAAGGCGGCGGATGCCGCCAACACGCGCTTCTTTCGGGCGTCGGCGCGCCCCGACCACGCCTTGTTCGACCTCCCCGGCTACATTACCGCGAGGCTACGTGGCTGCGGCATCGACCGCATCGAGGACGTCGGCCGCTGCACCTATGGGGAGCCGGCCGAATTCTTCAGCTATCGCGCCTCGACCCACCGGGGCGAGCCGGATTACGGCCGGCACGTCAACGCCATCGCGCTATCGGCGGACAGCTGAGCTGCCTGGACGTTGCGGCAGTTTGGGGCTACGGATTCCCGATGGCCGGCAATGCCGGGCCCGGGCCGGGTCCGGAAAACAGAGACGAGCCACGCGCGTCTCGCCAAAAACCTGCGCCGGTCGACGGGGAAGTGGATGCAGGGCGTTGGTAGCCGGCGCAGCACGGGCGCGGCCGCGATCGATTCTCGCGGCTGGCGGGCCGTCGTCGCCAAAACCATGGCGGGCCTCGCCTTATGCCTGCTGGCGGCGGGCTGTGCCTCGGTCGGCCAGGCGCTGGGACCCTCGCCGCTGGCCCGCGACGTCAGCATCGCGTTTGAATCGATCGACGGCCTGCCGCGGGACGTCTCCCAAAAGCTGCTGCAGGATCTCGACCAGGAGGCGATGGCGCTGCGCATTGCCGTCGTGCCGGCCGGCGGCGAAGCTTCGTATCGCATCCGCGGCTATCTGGCGGCGCATACGCAGGGCTCCGGCACGGCGATCGCCTGGGCCTGGGACGTCTATGATGGCGCGCTGCAACGGGCGTTCCGCCTGAGCGGCGAGGAGCAGGCCGGCGCCGGCAGGGGCTGGGCCGCGGCCGACGAGGCCCTGCTGCGCCGCATCGCCCACTCCGGAATGGAGCAGCTTGCGGATTTCATGGCGTCGGCACCGGCGCCAGCCGCTCCGGCCCCGGCGCCCGCGCCAGGCGGCTCGGCCGTCGCCGGCCGTGACGACCTGCGGCCCGGGACCGCCGCGTCCTTCCGCGGCGAGACGGCCGCGCTCGAACCCGTCACGGTTCCGCTGCCGCACCCGCGGCCGGTAGTGGCAAGCACGACCCGGCTCGCCGATGCGACTTTCGGGCGCTAAAGCGCCGGCGCCACGCGCGCCGGGGAGCAAAAATCCGGGACAACAAATCCGCTCGTATTGCCAGGCTCGCCGCGTCCTTGTTATCAGGACCGCGCGCACCAGCCGGATACCGGCTTGCACAGGTTTGGCGGCCGCGACCCGTGCGCGGGTGCCGGTCGCAGGAGGCCACGATGGCGGCTAAGAACGGAGCGATCAAGCTCGTCGCCGGCAACTCCAATCCTGCTCTGGCGCAGGCCATCGCGGCCTATCTCGGCACCTCGCTCATCAAGGCGGTGGTGCGGCGCTTCGCCGACATGGAGATCTTCGTTGAGATCCAGGAGAACGTGCGCGGCACCGACGTGTTCGTCATCCAGTCGACCTCGTTTCCGACCAACGACCACCTGATGGAACTGCTGATCATCACCGATGCGCTGCGGCGGGCCTCGGGCCGGCGCATCACCGCGGTGATCCCCTATTTCGGCTATGCCCGGCAGGACCGCAAACCCGGGCCGCGCACCCCGATCTCGGCCAAGCTGGTCGCCAATCTCATCACAAATGCGGGGGCCGACCGGGTGCTGACGCTCGATCTGCATGCCGGGCAGATCCAGGGCTTCTTCGATATCCCGACCGACAACCTCTATGCGGCGCCCATGATGGTGCGCGACATCAAGGAGCGATTCGATCTCGCCAAGATCATGGTGGTGTCGCCCGACGTGGGCGGCGTAGGGCGCGCGCGCGGGCTCGCCAAGCGCATCAATGCGCCGCTCGCCATCGTGGACAAGCGGCGCGAGCGCGCCGGCGAATCTGAAGTGATGAACGTGATCGGCGAGGTCGACGGCCATATCTGCATCCTGGTCGACGACATCATCGATTCCGGCGGCACCGTGGTGAACGCGGCCGACGCCCTGCTGGAGCAGGGCGCGACCGAGGTCTACGCCTACATCACCCATGGGGTGCTGTCGGGCGGCGCGGTGGCGCGCATCGCCGGCTCGCGCCTCAAGGAGCTGGTGATCACCGACTCGATCCAGGCGACGGCGGCCGTCAAGGGGGCCGGCAACATCCGCACCCTGTCGGTTGCCACCCTGATCGGAGAGGCGATCGGCCGCATCGCCGCCGAGGAGTCGGTCTCGAGCCTGTTTGATTGAAAAAACGCCCGCGATCCCCGGATTGGGGGCGTCCTGGTCGGCAGGTCGTGCGGGCTGTGGACGAAGCCGGAAAATAGCCCGGGATATCCACGAATCCTTGACTGTGCAGGCAGCCAATAGCGCTTTGGCGGCTGGAATCGAGCGTTTATATTCGAGTCGCTAGGTGATTCGCCCCGGCGGTCAATCCGGCGTCGACAGCCTTTGGTCCGGCTAGTTGCGAACGGTTGCAGCGGCGGTGGTGGCGTGCGTTCCCACTTCCGAGCGCCGAGTGGAGACGGCATGTCCCTGATCGATCTGAGCCATCAGTCGCGCATCAATCCCCTCGAGGTCGTGGAACGCGTGGCCGCGTCGAACGACTGGTCGTTCGAGCGCGCCGGGGAGGATGAGATCACCATCCTGGTGCGGGGGAAATGGGCCGACTACCAGGTCTCTTTCACCTGGATGTACGATATCGAGGCCCTGCATCTCGCCTGCGCGTTCGAGCTCAAGGTGCCGGAACGCTGCTGCCCGGCGGTGCAGCAGCTGATCTCGCTGATCAACGAGCAGATGTGGGTCGGGCATTTCGATCTTTGGACCCAGGACGGCATCGTGATGTACCGGCACGCCCTGGTGCTGGCGGGCGGCGTGGAGGCCTCGGGCCGGCAATGCGAGGCGCTGCTGGGGACCGCGCTCGATTCCTGCGAGCGCTATTTCCCGGCCTTCCAGTTCGTGGTCTGGGCCGGCAAGGGCGCCCGCGAGGCGCTCGACGCCGCCATGTTCGAGACCGCGGGCGAGGCTTGATGCGGCGCGCCGTCACGTACCGGGCCGGACGATCGGGAACAGCCCGATGAGCATGACGGGCGCCCGCACGCTCGCCCACCTCTCCCGGACGATCCTGCTGGTCGGGGCGGGAAAGATGGGCAGCGCCATGCTGGAAGGCTGGCTCGGACTCGGGCTCGATCCGAAATACGCAGCCGTGCTGGAGCCGCAGCCCGCGCGTGAGCTGACCGCGTTGGCGGCCCGGGGCTTGCGCCTCAACCCGACGGCGAGCGCCATCGGCGAGGTCTCGGCGATCATCATCGCGGTCAAGCCGCAGATTGCCCCCGAGGTCATTCCCTCACTGACCGCCTATGTGGGCGCCGGCACCGTGGTGGTCTCGATCATGGCCGGCCAGACCCTCGGTTTCCTCGAGCATGCCCTGTCGCAGCGCGCCGCCCTGGTGCGGGCCATGCCGAACACGCCGGCCGCCATCGGCCGCGGCATCACGGTCGCGGTTCCCAATGTGCGGGTATCAGGGCGGCAGCGCGAGCTGGTGCACGCGCTGCTGGCGGCCACCGGGGCGGTCGAATGGATCGCCGACGAGGCGCTGATGGATGCGGTGACGGCGGTATCGGGATCGGGGCCGGCCTATGTGTTCCTTCTGGTGGAGACGCTGGCGCGCGCCGGCGTCGCCGCCGGGCTGCCGGCCGATCTCGCCGCCAAGCTGGCGCGCGCGACCGTTGCCGGGTCCGGGGAGCTGTTGCAGCGCTCGCCGCTCGATCCCGCGAGCTTGCGGCAGAACGTCACCTCGCCGGGCGGGACCACGGCGGCCGCGCTGGCGGTGCTGATGGGCCCCCATGGGCTCGGCGAATTGATGGAGACCGCGGTGGCGGCGGCGGCCGAGCGGTCGCGCCAGCTCGCCGGGTGACGCGGCCGTAGCCCTGGAACAGCCCGCTTTGTGGGCCTAGGTTTACCTCCAAGAGCAACGATCAGGAGGTCGCCATGGCCCGCACCCCGAAACGACCGGCATCGCCACGCCCGCCATCGCCCGCGCCCAATGGAAAATCCGAGCGCGAACGGATCGTGGAAGCGTTCATGGCCATGCTCGGCGAGCAGCCGATCGAGGAGATCGGCATGGCCGGGATCGCGGCCCGTGCCGGCGTATCACTCGCCGAGCTGCGCAATGTGTTCGGCTCGAAGCTCGCGATCCTGGCCGTCTATTTGAAGGAGATCGACCGCCAGGTGCTCGCCGGCATCGATGCCGACATGGCGCAGGAGCCGCCACGCGAGCGCCTGTTCGACGTGCTGATGGCCCGGATCGAGGCGCTGGGGCCGCACAAGGCGGCGGTGGGCTCGCTCATCCGCTCGGCCGGGCGCAATCCAGGCCTCGCGGTCGCGCTGAACGGCTTTGCGGTGCGCTCGCAGCAATGGATGCTCACCGCGGCCGACATCTCGGCGTCCGGACCGCGCGGCATGGTGCGGGCGCAGGGCCTCGCCCTGCTCTTCGCCTCGGTGCTGCGCACCTGGCTGCGCGACGAGGATCCGGGTCTCGCCCGCACTATGTCGGCACTCGACCGGGCGCTGGCGCGCGGACAGCGATTTTCGGGCTTCCTCGACGATCTCTGCCGCATCCCGGCCTGTGTCTGCAGGGGCTCGCGCCGCCGCCGGCGCGATGCCGAGGAGGACACGATCGCGGCGTGAGCGGCAGGCACGGCCGTGACGCAATCCTTGTCCCGGGCTTGACCCGGGACCGTTCCAGACGTCAGCGCTTGGAACGGTCCCGGCTCGGGGGCCGGGACAAGTGGAGCATGCGGCGGCTGGCACCCTCCGACCCCCGTCCTCTCACTCTGGAGGTAATCCCGAGGGCTTGAGCACCTTTGCCCATTTCACAATCTCATCGTCAAAAAACTTCGCGAACTCCTGGTGCGAGTTTCCGACCGGCATCAGGGCCTGGTCTGCCAGGCGCGCCATGACCTCCGGGGTCCGCATGATCTCAACGAGTTCGCGATTGAGGCGGGCGACGATCTCGGGCGGCGTCCTGCTCGGAACAAAAATCCCGTACCACTGATAGGTCTCGAAACCCGGCACACCGGATTCCGAAATGGTCGGCAGATCCGGCAATGAAGCAATCCGCCGCTCGCTCGAGACCGCCAGAGGACGCAATCCGTCCTTGACGTGCGGCAGCAGCGACATCGTCGGCGCCAAGACGACCGATGCTTCCCCGCTCAAAGTCGCGAGCACTGCCGGGCCCGTGCCCCGATACGGAATCTGTGCCAGATCGATGCCCGCCATCGCTTTGAGCAATTCCGTGTCCGTTTGCATGGAGGTGCCAACTCCACCCGCATAATTGATCTTGCCAGGCTTGCTCCTTGCAAGCGCGATCAGGTCGCCAACGGTTTTCACCGGCAGAGCGGGATTGACCGCGAGAATGCTCGGCGTCCGCGCCAGTAGCGTGACCGCCAGGAAATCCTTGCGCGCATCGTAGTTCAAGTTCTCGAACAGGCTCACGCTCCAGGCGAAGTTCGAAGCGGCCAGCAGGACCGTGTGGCCGTCCGCCGGCGCCCTCGCCACCATCGTGGTACCGATGGTCCCGCCCGCCCCGCCGCGGTTGTCGACGAACACCTGCTGGCCCAAACGCTCGCTCAACGCCGGCGCGACCAGCCTCGCCATGAAATCCGCCCCGCCCCCGGCCGGATACGGCACCAGCAGACGTATCGGCCTGGTCGGGTAGCTTTGCGCACGCACCGTTCGGCCATCGCTGCCGCAAAGCAAGCTGCCGAATAATAGAAGGAGGATCAGGCGGCGCGCTTTCACATCATCCTCGCTCGCTCGAATTGATACCCGCGCTTGCGCCTCAGGAGGTGAACGGCCCCTCGATTTTGACCGGGGGGCTGCGCCCGGCGGTCTTGGAGGAGCCGAAGCCCGGAAGCGCCATGGAGAGCGCTCCGACGGCACTTCCGGCGCAAATCAGCATCAGCTCGTCCGGGTTGTCCATCGCGTAATGCAAGGTCGTCTCGTCCGCGGGCGCAATCTCCCCGTCCAGCCGTCCGGCGCGTTTCAATGACGCGATCGTTCGACCGGTATGCTGGACCACGAATTCGCGAATGCGTTGCTTGCTCCACCCGCTCGCTCGCAACAGCTCGGTATGCTCGCCGGCCAGCACCACGGCGCCTGGCGTCCGCCCCAGGATCGCGATCGACCCCAGAAACGAAAGCGCGTCGCCGATGGAGCGCAGGAATTGCTCGTGCGTGCCGTAGTTCCAAACCTGAATCATGGTGCTCGCCGCCACCAGCGTGACCGTGCTGTCCTCGGGCCTGAAGCCTCGTTCCACATGCCAGGGCGCCCAGGGGTGCTCGTCTTCGTTTTCCGCGACGCAGCAGGTATATTTTCCGGGCGTCCCCAGGGTAGCACGATCGGAAACGCCCGGCCGATAACGCAGGCAATTGAGCAGTACCAGTCGCAACGCGCGGCCGATCGTTGCATTGGCGCGATGGCCCGGGCCAAACGCATTGTTGGTGGCGTTGATCCCAAGCGTTCTCGCGATCGGCCCGTTGACGAGAATGACGATGGTCGGGCCCGCGAGCGCGGAGGCAACGTGATGTAGTCCGAATTCCGGCGAGGCGAGGCCCTTCACGGCGGCCGCGACCACCGGCATGTATTCCGGTTTGCAGCCCGCCATAACGGCATTGATGGCGACCTTTTCGGCGTTCAGGGAAACCTTGCGCGAAGGCATTTCCGCAATTATCGCATCCGGCCGCAGACCGCCGGCCGCGAGCATGTCGTCGACCAGCGACCGGGTCGCCGGTACCACCGGGAGTCCATCGGTCCAGCCGCGGGCAAAGCAGAGCTCGATCTGCTCCGCGCTGTTGATCGGGATGCAGACATCGCCTTCCGCGAATGCCGATGCGGTGTCCTCGGTCATTGCCACTTTGTCATCCCTTCGGAGAAACGCTGCCAGGCAAGCCTCAGGCCTGCTGCCCCTCCCGCAGGAGCGTCGTGACTTTTCCGAGCAGCTCGTCCGCGCGCCGATCGATCTCCTCGGCCGTCAGGCTGGCAAGGGGATGGGGCATCATCACGAAGCGAAAATCGGGAACGCCCCACAGCTCGGCCATCTCGCGGGCGGTGGCATGGAACGCATCGGTGACGATCGCGATCGCGGGGATCCCCGCCTTCTCAAGAATGATCGCATCCAGCAGGCTGCCGGAGGAACAGGCGCCGCAATCGCCGATTCCGGCAATCACGAAGTCCGCATGGCCCTTGAGCTCCGCGATTTGCGCTTCCTTGACCGGGGCGCGCTGCGGCTTATGGACGAGGACGGGCGCGGTCATGCCATAAGCCGCCGCGAGCTTCTCGGAAAGCTTGCGCAGCACTTCCTCGGCATTCTTCTTGGTGTTCTCGACCAAGCCGATGCGCAACCCCCTGAGATCGGCCGGGCGGGGCGCGAAATCGATGGTCTCTTCATCGGTGGTGATGGTCGGATCGAGAAGGTTCATCGCCGAGAGCTGATTCATGGGCCGATCCAATGTCGCGATGTATTGGGGCAGGTTCCGATATCGAAATGTCGCCGCACACTCTAACGCAAAGGCGGCATGGGACAAGGCTCGTACGCGCACGCCGCCTCAAGCCTAAACCGGCACCCGCACAGCCGCCCGCAAGCCACCGAGCGGACTGTCGGAGAGCGTGATGTCGCCGCCGTGCGAGCGGGCGATGTCGCGGGCGATCGCGAGGCCGAGCCCGGTGCCGCCTTCATCCTGGTTGCGCGCATCGTCGAGGCGCAGGAACGGCTTGAACACGTCCTCGCGCAGCTGCGGCGGAATGCCGGGTCCGTTGTCGTCCACCGTCACGGTCAGCCAGCGGTGGTCGCGGTGGCCGGTGATGGAGATCGAGGCGGCATGGCGGGCCGCGTTCGACACCAGATTGCCGAGACAGCGTTTGAACGCTGCCGGCTTCACCGTCACGATCGGCTGGCCGTGGAAGACCACGCTGGCATTGTGCCCGTTGCGCTCCACGTCGCCTTTGAGCTCCTCGAGGAACGCCGCCATGTCGGTCGCGGCCGATGGCTCGCCGGTGTCGCCGCGCGCAAACGCCAGATAGGCCTCCAACATCCGGCCCATCTCGTCGACATCCTTCTTCATCGCCTCGATCTCGGGGCTCTGATCGATCAGCGCGAGCTCGAGCTTGAAGCGGGTCAGGATGGTGCGCAGATCGTGGCTCACGCCCGCCAGCATGGCGGTGCGTTGCTCCATCGCCCGCTCGATGCGGCTCTTCATCTCGATGAAGGCCGCCGCCGCCCGCCGCACCTCGCGCGCCCCGCGCGGCCGGAAGTTCGGCACCTCGCGACCCTTGCCGAAGCTCTCGGCCGCATCGGCCAGGCGCAGGATCGGGCGAATCTGGTTGCGCAGGAACAGGATGGCGACGGTGAGCAGCACCAGCGAGGTACCGACCATCCACATCAGGAAGATATCGGAATTCGACGCATAGGCGGCGCTGCGACGGGCGAAGATCCGCATCACCGCATTGTCGAGCTTGATGCGGATCTCGACCAGCGCCGAGCGGCCGACCGTGTCGATCCAGAACGGCCGGCCGATCTGCCGGCCGAGTTCCTCCGACAGCGATTGATCGAGCAGCGAGAAGAACGGCTTTGGGCCCGGCGGCGGCAGCTCGTTCTCGGAGAGGAAATCCACGAACAGGTCGAGCCGCTCGAGCGCAATGCGCCGCAGCAAGGTGCGGTCGGCGTCCTGCGGGTAGCCTTTATAGATCTCGATCAGCGCGGCGATGTCCTGCACCACCCCGGCGGACAGCCGCTGGGTGACCACGTTCCAGTGCCGCTCCATGAACACGAAGGCGACGACGGACTGCAGCACCACCATCGGAATGATGATGATGAGCAGTGCCCGGGCGTAGAGCCCCTTGGGCATCA
Organism: Xanthobacteraceae bacterium; assembly: GCA_036498625.1. Taxonomy (GTDB): domain Bacteria; phylum Pseudomonadota; class Alphaproteobacteria; order Rhizobiales; family Xanthobacteraceae; genus VAZQ01. Next base: position 23,841 of record DASYFD010000075.1, read on the forward strand.
TGTTCTTGAGCCACAGGCTGATGCGGTCGTAGAGGTCGTAGATGCGCACCGCCGCGGTGCGCAGCGCCGCCATGCCGACAGCGATGCTGGTCATCGGGGCATGCCTGTCATGGCGTCGTCACCAGCCGATAGCCGATCCCGCGCACGGTCTGGACATGCAGCGGATTGGCGGGATCGCGCTCGATCTTGCGCCGCAGCCGGTTGACCTGGACGTCGACCGCCCGCTCGCCGATCGAGCCGCCATTGCCGGCCAGCGCCAGGCGCGGCACCGTCTCGCCCGGGCAGGCGGCCAGCACCCGCATCATCTCGCGCTCGCGATCGGTCAGCCGAACGATGTCCTCGCCGCGGCGCAGCTCGCCGCGGGCAAAATGAAACACGAAGTCGCCGAACCTGACGCTTTCCGCCGCCGGCGCGGCCGGCGGGCTGGCGCGCTTGAGAATATTGGCCACGCGCAGCGACAGCTCGCGCGGCTCGAACGGCTTGCCGACGTAATCGTCGGCGCCGATCTCGAGCCCTTCGATACGGCTCACCGGCTCGTCGCGCGCGGTCAGCATCAGGATCGGCACAGTCGATGACGCGCGCAGCGCGCGCGCGAACTCGAAGCCGGTCTCGCCCGGCATCATCACGTCGAGGATCATCAGGTCGAAGCGCAGGCCGGCGAGCTTGGCGCGCGCCTCCGCGGCTGATTCGGCGGTGGTGACCCGGTAGCCCTCGGACATCAGGAAGCGCGACAGCAGGGCACGAATGCGGCGATCGTCGTCGACGATGAGCAGGTGCGGGGCGTCATCCGCCAGCACCGCGGACTCGGTCTTGATGGCCCGCATGAGTTCGCCTTCCGAAAAACCGCTGCCCACCCCCACTTTGCAGGGGCAAGCCTTTCATACTCTCAACCGCGTGGCCGGCGCGCGCGGCCGGCGCGCGCAATGAACCGCAGCACGTTATCGCGATTGTCGACGTCGATCATGGCGACCAGGAAGCGGCAAGCCGCCTCGTGGCCGTTCGGTCCGAGCTCGGAGAGGGCGCGCGCGATGCGGCCGGACTGCAGCCCGGCGAGCTTCAGGGCGAGCGCCTCGCCCTTGGGGGTGACGAACAAAAGGCGCTGGCGCCGATCATTGGCGCCCTCCTTCTGCAGCACATAGCCCTGATCGATGAGCTGCTTGAGCACCCGCCCGAGCGACTGCTTGGTGATCTTCAGGATATCGAGCAGCTCGGCCACCTTCATGCCGGGATTGCGGTTGACGAAATGCAGCACCCGATGATGGGCGCGCCCGAAGCTGAACTTGGCCAGCGCATCGTCGGGATCGCTGACGAAATCGCGGTAGGCGAAGAACAGGAGCTCGATGACGTCCCAAACGGCCGCGCGATCCTGCGCCGCACGGTCGCCGGCGGCGGCGGCCGCGGCGCCATCGACGGTAGGAAAATTTATGTCAGCCATATTGACATATTTCCCGCTGGTCGTTACCGAAAAGGGGCTTCGTGACGAAGGGATTTCGTAACGAACCGATCGTGTCTGTCGGCCCTCCGGAACCGTCATTGCGCTGGCGGCGCAAGCGCGCTCTCATGGGGTCGGCGGAAACATAACGGGTGTCGGGGCGCGACGCAAAAGCGTCCGGGGCGACGGCAGCTTTGGTGCCATCGGCCCGACCGGATACCAGGGAGAAAGTGCCATGGATAGACCCTATGACCGGCTCGACGGCGTCATCTGGTACGACGGCAAGCTGGTGGCCTGGGGCGAGGCCAATCTTCACGTGCTGTCCCACGGGCTGCATTATGCGAGCACGGTGTTCGAAGGCGAGCGCGCCTATGGGGGCGAGATCTTCAAGTGCAGCCAGCATTCCGAGCGGCTGAAGCGATCCGCCCAGCTTCTCGACTTCGAGATTCCGTTCTCGGCGGCCGAGATCGATGCCGCCAAGCGGCTGGTGCTGGAGAAGAACGGGCAGCAGGACGCCTATATCCGGCCGATCGCCTGGCGCGGTTCCGAGCAGATGGGGGTCTCGGCCCAGAACAATAAGATCCACCTCGCGATCGCGACCTGGCAGTGGCCGAGCTATTTCGACCCGGCGCAGCGGCTCAAGGGCATCCGGCTCGATCTGGCCGAGTACCGCCGCCCGGATCCGGCGACCGCCCCGACCCAGGCCAAGGCCGCCGGCCTCTACATGATCTGCACCATCTCCAAGCACCGGGCCGAGCGCAAAGGCTATGCGGACGCCATGATGCTGGACTGGCAGGGCCGCGTCGCCGAATGCACCGGCGCGAACATCTTCTTCGTCAAGGACGGCAGGATTCACACCCCGATCGCCGATTGCTTCCTCGACGGGATCACGCGGCGCACGGCCATCGAGCTGGCGAAACGGCGGGGCATCGAGGTGATCGAGCGCCGCATCATGCCGGACGAGCTCGACGGCTTTCCGGAATGCTTCATCACCGGCAGCGCCGCCGAGGTGACGGCGGTGTCCGAGATCGCGCACTGGCGATTTACGCCCGGCCAGATCAGTAAGCAGCTGATGGAAGACTACAGCGCCGAGGTGCGCCCCAAGGGCAAGGCGGCGGCCGCATAGGCGGCGGCCGCGTAGGCGGGACACCGTTCGGCTAGCTCGGCTGGTGCAGGGCGATCACGGCTTCGCTCATGCGCTTGAGCCGGGCGCCCAGCCCGGCCGAGTCGACGCTCTGCGCCGTCACCCGTGCACCTTCGAGCAAGAGATACAATTCATCGGCGAGGAGTTCCGGCTCCTCGAGCCCGGCCGCACCGCACAGCGCGACCAGCCGGGCGCGTTGCGCGATCTTGTGCTCCTCGATCACCCGGCGAGCCGGGTGATCCTTCTCGGGCAATTCGACGGCGGCGTTGACGAGCGGGCAACCGCGCTCGTCGTTGCTCGCCACATGGGCCGACATCTCCTCGAGCCAAGCACGCAATTGCGCCGGCGGGTCGCCCGGATGCGCCTTCGCGTAGCGGGTCCAGCACGAATCCGCATCCTTGGCGGATTGACGCAGGTATTCCGCCACCAATTCGTCCTTGGAGGCGAAATGCCGATAGAGCGTCATCTTGTTGGTGCGGGCGGTCTCCGCGATCGCGTCCACCCCGACCGCGCGGATGCCATGGCGATAAAACAGGGCGCCGGCCGCCGCCAGAATCCGCTCGCGCGGAGCCGTCCCGTCTTTCTCGATGCCTTCCCCGGGCTGCGAAAACTTCATGAACCTGCCTCTTGACACGGGTGTGACCGGTCAGTACCTAGATGGGTGTTACCGATCAGTACCACAAGACGCCGCCCCTGTCACGCGAAGACGGCGGCCTCCAAGGAGGAAGAAATCATGAGCAGCCAACAATCCGTGGCCGTGCGGCAGCCGGATGCGGATGCGACGCCGGCCCACCTGCTGTCCCCTTACCGCCTGGGTGGAATCGAGCTCGGGAACCGACTGGTGATGTCGCCGATGACGCGCAGCCGCGCGCTCGACGGCAATGTGTCGAATCCGCTCGCCGCCACCTATTACGCCCAGCGCGCCACTGCGGGCCTGATCGTCACCGAGGCCACGCAAGTGAGCCCGCAAGGTGTCGGCTACATCCGTACGCCCGGCATCCATTCGCCCGCGCAAGTGACGGGTTGGCGCCAGGTGACGGAGGCGGTGCATCGCGCCGGCGGCAGGATCTTCGCGCAGCTCTGGCACGTGGGCCGCGTTTCGCATCCCGATTTTCACGGCGGCGCCTTGCCGGTCGCCCCCTCGGCGATCGCGGCCGACGGCGAAGTGTTCACCCCGAGCGGCCTCACCCGGATGGTGACCCCGCGCGCGCTCGAGCCGCACGAGTTGCCGGGCATCGTCGCGCAATTCCGCAAGGGTGCCGAGAACGCAAAAGCGGCGGGCTTCGATGGCGTCGAGCTGCACGGCGCCAACGGCTATCTGCTGGATCAGTTTCTGCGCGACGGTGCCAATCGGCGTGCCGACGCGTACGGGGGCGATATCCGCAACCGCGCGCGCTTTCCGCTCGAGGTCACCGACGCCGTGGTGGCGGTCTGGGGCGCGGACCGGGTCGGCTACAAGGTGTCGCCCAACAGCGGCTTCAATTCGATGTCGGATTCCGATCCGATCACGACCTTTTCGTATTTCGCCGACGAATTGAGCAGGCGCGGGCTGCTCTATCTGCATGCCACCGAAGGCGTAACCGGTCCCATGGCGCCGCCGGCCGGCACAATTCTGGCCGCGCCGGTATTGCGCAAGCGGTTCAAGGGCGCGTTGATCCTCAACGGCGGTTATGACGCGGATTCCGCCGACGCGGCGATCGCGCGCGGCGATGCCGACCTGATCGCCTTTGGGGTGCCGTTCCTGGCCAATCCGGATCTGCCGGTCCGCTACGCCAAGCACCTGCCGCTCAATGCACCGGACCAAGCCACGTTCTATGCCGGCGAGGCGAAAGGCTACATCGACTATCCGGTATTGGCGGCGGCGGCGGCCTGATCCGATCGCATCGATCCATACGTGGCGCCCCGTCCCCCCGACGCGCCGCGCTGCGCCGGACGGCTCTCCCTCCCCTCAGGGTCGTCCGGCGCTCTCTGCCTTATGGGAGCGGGCTCGTGGCGCAGCAATCAATCCCGTATGACCACCAGGCGGTCGTTGCCGGACTCGCCGCCCCAGAGTTCGCCGGGCCGGCCCTGGATCTCACGCACCTCTGAGCCGCGCTTGTCGCTGGGGAAGGTCTCGAAGCTTTCGGTCGCCGGATCGAAGCGCTGGATCGCGTTGGCCGGCCAGTCGGTCGCCCACACCCGGTCCTTGTCGTCGACATAGACCGCGTAGGTGCCGTTGCGGCTCTTGGGCATCGTGAAGGTGGTCCAGCTCTTTTTCACCGGGTCGTAGCGCCCGACCCCGCCGCCGTTCCAGAAGCTCGACCACAGCATGCCTTTGGAGTCCGACCAGATGCGGCGCGGGCCGACGCCCTTGCGCGGCGGCTCGACCACCGTCACCGCATGGGTGGCGGTGTCGATCTGGGCGATGTGGTCGCTGGCGAGCGAGGCATACCAGACCTCGCCCGACGGCGTGGTGGTGATGCCGTAGGTGCCAGAGCCGCGGGGGGCCGCCCAGGCATCGACCTTGCCGCTCTTGGGATCGACCCGCCCATAGACGCCGCTCTGGCCGGTGAACCAGAGGATGCCGGTTTTGTCGAAGGTCAGCGTGTTGAGGTTGGCGTTGCCGAAATCCTTCGGCAGCGGGAACAGCTTCACTTCCTTGCTGGCCTGATCCACGCGCGCGATGGCGTTCTGGCCGCCCTCGGTGACCCAGGCCGCGCCGTCGGGACCGACGATGACGCCATGCGGCGCCGCGCCGCGGCCTAGCGGGATCTTGTCGAGCTTCCCGCTCGCCGGATCGAAATGCCCTAGGAACCCCTGGGTCTGTCCGGTGAACCAGACCCCGCCATCGCGCGCAGGCGCGACATCATGCGGATAGGATCCGCTCGGGAGCGGATAAAAGGTGACTTGTGCGGACTGCGCGGTCGCGGCCGCAAGGCTCAAAGCCACGACGGCAAGCGGAAGACGGATCATGGCTGCTCTCCTCCCTGATCAGTGCGCCGGCAACGCGCCGGCGCAATTGCCCGGTCCCCCACCCTAACCCTCGCGCGCTTGCGGGCCAGGGTTAGGGCGGGGGTCCGGATCGGTCCGCGCCCAGCGCTCGGCCGCGGATTCGTCCGACTGCTTGGCGGCGACCCAGTCGTTGCCGCCGGCGTGCTCGACCTGCTTCCAGAATGGCGCCCGGGTCTTGAGATAGTCCATCAGGAATTCCGCCGCCGCGAAAGCATCCTGCCGATGCGACGATGCGGTGATCACCAGCACGATCTCGGCACCGGGCTCGATGCGGCCGAAGCGGTGAATGATCCGCAGGCCAAGCAGCGACCAGCGGGCGCGGGCGGCCTCGACCTGCCGGGCGATCTCGGCCTCCGCCATCGCGGGATAGTGCTCGAGCGTCAAGGCGGCAATCGGCGCGCCGTTCTCATCGCCGCGGCAGATGCCGGTGAAGGTGACGATGGCGCCGATGTCGGTGCGCCCACGCCGGAGCGCGGCCGCCTCGGCGGCGGCATCGAACGGCTCGCGTTGCAGAGAGATGGTGGCGGGCATCATTTCGGCTCAGCCGCCGGTCATCGGCGGAAAGAAGGCAATCTCGCGCGCGCCGGCGATCGCCGTGTCGGCCTTGACATGGGCCCGATCGATCGCGGTGCGTATCACCTTGGGGTTCTCGAACGCGTGGGCATATTCATCGCCGCGCCTGGTGAGCCAAGCGATCAGGTCGCCGACCGTCACGACGCCGGACGGCGGCTCGACCTCTTCGGCCGGCTTGCCGACGCGCTCACGCACCCAGGCGAAATACAAAAGCTTCACGCTCACGGACTTGAATCCTCTGACCAGAGATTAGCGCAAAATTCGGCACAACAGGCTGCAAAAATTGCCGACCATCAATCCGCGATCAGGTGCCGGACCCCGGCGCGGAAATAGTCCCAGCCGGTATAGAGCGTCAGCAGCGCCGACAGCAAAAGCAGCGACAGGCCGATCGGCGTGACCACCGGAATGATCGCATCGCCGGCATCGCCCGCCAGCAGGAAACCGATGGCGACCAGCTGCAGGGTCGTCTTCCATTTGGCCAGCCGCGTCACCGGCACGCTGACGCGCAGCTCGGCCAGATATTCGCGCAAGCCAGAAACCAGTATCTCGCGGCACAAGATCACGATCGACGCAAACAGCCACAGGCCGTTGATGGTTCCGTCGGCCGCCAGCATCAGCAGACAGGACGCCACCAGGAGCTTGTCGGCGATCGGATCGAGCATCCGCCCGAAACTCGATTGCTGCCCCCACATTCGGGCAAAGTATCCGTCGAGTACGTCGGTGACGCCGGCCGCGATGAAAATCGCGAGCGCCACCCAGCGAAGCGCGTCGCCGCCGTGCAACGACTGCCAATACATGCAGCCGACGACCGCCGGCACCGCGACAATGCGGCCATAGGTGAGCAGATTCGGCAGCGCGAGGGAGTGCGAGCGCAACGGTTTCGAGGTGTCGGCCACCATGATGCGCAACAATACCCTTCCGGCCCCCAGGTCAAAAGAAATGCGTCGCTTCCATCCACATGCTTCGGCGCACCGGCCGGGACTCGGGGTATGGGGATGCGGCACATCGCCCCGTGTCTTCGATCATATATAGCGATAACCGCCTATTTGAAACGCACATGGCACCTTTGCGAGGACGCAATCGCGGCTGGCGGCTCGCCTCTCATCCGGCCCGCTGGTGGAAGAAATCGTAGATCTTGCGCGCAATCTCGGCATTGACGCCCGGAACCTTGGCAAGATCGGCGGGCGAGGCGCGCTCGATCGCCTTCAAGGTCCCGAAATGCTGCAGCAGCGCGCGCTTGCGGCCCGGGCCGATGCCGGGAATTTCCTGCAATCCGGCCTCGCGGATGTCGCGCCGGCGTCTGATGCGGTGCGACCCGATGGCAAAGCGATGCGCCTCGTCGCGCAACCTTTCCACGAAATAAAGCACCGGGTCGCGCGGCTTGAGCTTGAACGGCTCGCGTCCGGGCACAAAGAAAGTCTCGCGTCCGGCGTCCCGGTCCGGTCCCTTGGCGATGGCGACCAGCGGCATGTCGGTCAAACCCAGTGCGGCGAGCGTCGCCTGCGCTGCGGCGAGCTGGCCGCGGCCGCCATCGATCAGCACGAGATCGGGCCAGGGCGATTCCGCGTCGCCGTCGTGATCCGGCTGTGTTGTCGCCTCGGCGGCGGATGCGGGCAGGATCGCAGGATCGCCGGCCGCGCTCGCCGTCTGCGACAGATCGGGCTCGGCCGCGCGGTCGACCTGGCTGGCCGGCCGCGGCGTCTCGGCGATCAGCCGCTTGAAGCGGCGTCCCAGTGTCTCGCTCATCATGGCGTAATCGTCGCCGGGAGCGAGATCGGCAGCCCGCATGTTGAATTTTCGGTACTGATTTTTACGGAAACCTTCCGGACCCGCCACGATCATGGCGCCGACTGCATTGGCGCCCTGGATATGGCTGTTGTCGTAGACCTCGATGCGCCGCGGCACGCGCTGCAGGCCGAAGCATTCGGCCAGCGCCGCCAGCAATTTGCGTTGCGAGGAGGTGTCGGCGAGCTTGCGGCCGAGCGCCTCGCGCGCATTGGCGAGCGCGTGGTTGACGAGCTCCTTCTTCTCGCCGCGCCGGGGCAGCAGGATATCGACCTTGTGGCCGCTCTTGACCGACAGCGCCTCCGCCAGGAGCTGCCGCTCCTGCGGCTCATGCGACACCACGATCAGCCGCGGGCACGGCTTGTCGTCATAGAACTGGCCCAGAAATGCGCCCAGCACCTCGGCCGGAGCGACTGAACGGTCGGCGCGGGGGGAAATAGGCCCGGTTGCCCCAGTTCTGGCCGGTGCGGAAGAAGAAAACCTCGACGCAGCTGAAGCCGCCTTCCTGATGAACCGCGAAGACGTCCGCCTCCTCCACGTTGCGCGGATTGATGCCCTGGTGCGCCTGCACGGCCGAGAGCGCGGCCAGACGGTCGCGATAGATCGCGGCGCGCTCGAAGTCGAGCGCGCTCGAGGCCTTCTCCATCTCGACCGCCAGCTCCTCCTTCACGGTGCGGCTGCGCCCTGACAGGAACGCATTGGCCTCGCGCACCAGCTCGGCATATTCGGCAAAGTCGATCTCGCCCGTGCAGGGACCCGAGCAGCGCTTGATCTGGAACAACAGGCAGGGCCGGGTCCGGCTTTCGAAGAAGCCGTCGGAGCAGGAGCGCAGCAGGAAGGCGCGCTGCAGCGCCGTGATGGTGCGGTTGACGGCGCCGACCGAGGCGAACGGGCCGTAGTAATGTCCGGGACGGCTGTGCGCCCCGCGATGCTTGAAGATTTGCGGCGCCCAGTGATCGCCGGTGATCAGGATATAGGGAAACGACTTGTCGTCGCGCAGCAGCACGTTGAAGCGCGGCCGCAGCCGCTTGATCAGGTTGGCCTCGAGCAGCAGCGCCTCGGTCTCGGTCGCGGTCGACACGAATTCGAGTGCCACAGTGGCGGCGATCATGCGCTCGATGCGGGTGTCGTAGCCGGTCGGCCTGGTATAGGCGAGGATCCGCTTCCTGATGTTCTTCGCCTTGCCGACATACAGAACCTCGCCGCGCGCGTCGGTCATGCGGTAGACGCCCGGTGAATCGGGGGCGAGCTTGGCATGGCGGGCGATCGCCGCCCGCCCCGCCGCCAGCGGACCGGCGCCGGCCGCGAGATCGATCTCGGCCGCCGGCTCGAGGTCGGGGAGATTTTGCTCCTCGTCCGCCTCGGCCAGATCGGTGGTGGGGTCGATGTCCTTTTTCGCGCCGTTCATGGCCGGAAGGTAAGGGCTCGGGAGCCGCCGAGCCAGCGCCGCGGCGTGCGCGCCGCAAGCGCGCGGACGAGCCGCACCGGCTGTCCCCGCGGCAAGATGTGGCGCAATCGAATTCCACGACCCGGTCGCGGATATACGCTTTCTTAGCTATGGGGTTGCGAACCTGCTTAAGGATTCAGAAAGATTTAACTGCAGATTCTACATAGTTGTCTTTGCGATAACCCTGTTTTTCTAGTTCCGCGCGCGGCTGTTGCTTGCTTTCAGACCGTTTCTCGGCCGCAGCGGAGTGGAGGTTCTCATGAAACGGATTGCACGCGCGGCAGCGCTGTTGGTGACGATCGCGGCTGGGGCCGCGGCGGCGGCCGATCTTCCCCGCTCTTCCTACTACACCGCCCCGGCGCCACTCAGCACCTATAGCTGGACCGGTCCCTATCTGGGCGGCAATCTCGGTTATGAGTGGGGCGCCACCAGCAACAATCCGACCCGCCCGTCCGGCTTCGCGGGCGGCGTTCAGGGCGGCTATAACTGGCAATCGGGTCAGCTTGTGCTCGGGGGCGAGGCGGACCTTCAGATTTCGGGCGCCAACGACACTTTTGCGCCGTGGAAATTCTCCAATCCGTGGTTCGGTACCGTGCGGGGGCGTGCCGGCTACGCGGTCAACAACATCCTGATCTACGGCACCGCCGGCATCGCCCTCGGCGAGCTGCAGGCGCAGAGCTTCGGCTTGGTGTCGGAGAACCACACCAATGTGGGCTGGACGGCCGGCGCCGGCGTCGAGGCGGGCTTCGCGCCCAATTGGTCGGCGAAGGTGGAGTATCTGTTCGTCGATCTCGCCAGCAATACTTATGCTCTGACCGGCACCAGCAACGGTCTCTCGGCCAGCCTGTTCCGCATGGGCGTCAACTATCACTTCTAGTCGCGGCCGGCGACGGCCACCCAATCGCGCATTTGAACGTCCCGGCGGGACGTCGCACAGATTTTTCACGCATCGGAGGTCACCAGATGAGACGCATGCTTCTTGCAGGGCTTGTCGCACTCGCCGCGCCCGCTTTGGCGGGCCCCGCCGCCGCGGCCGACATGACGCCGCGCTATCCGCAGCAGCCCTATGTCAAAGCCCCGATCTACAATCCGGCCTTTTCCTGGACCGGCTTCTACCTCGGCCTCAATGGCGGCGGCGGCTGGGGCCGCTCCAGCTGGGATCGCACCGGCGATATTGATTTGTCGGGGGGCGTCATCGGCGGCACCGCCGGCTTCAACTGGCAGAGCGGCCAAGTGGTATTCGGCATCGAAGGCGACGTCGACTGGTCCGGTGTGAGCGGGACGACCACGACCTTCTGCCCGACGGGTTGCACGGCCAAGAACGATTGGCTGGGCACGGCGCGCGGCCGGGTCGGCTATTCGTTCGACCGGTTCCTGCCTTATATCACCGGCGGACTGGCGGCCGGCGACATGCGCGCCACCACGCCGGGCTTCGCCGGCGCGACCCAGACCAATCTCGGCTGGACGGTCGGGGCCGGCGTGGAGGCAGCGATCATCGCCAATTGGTCCGCGAAAGTCGAATACCTTCACGTCGACCTCGGCAATTTCAACTGCGGCTTCGCCTGCGGCCCGGTGACGCCCGACAATGTGTCGCTGCGGGAAGACCTGGTGCGCGGCGGCGTCAATTATCGGTTCTGATCATCGCGCCGGATCGGCGGCGACAAGACCCTGACGCAAGCCCCCGACATGCGATCGGCGGCTTGGTCGTTTTGGGGTTTGATTTTTCAATATCGACATCGAACGTCCTGCGGGTATCACCCCGGCGGCGTGGTTGCGGCGAAGGCCGGCACGCGGGCCGCGAAGTTGTCGAGCCAAGCGGCGAGGCGCGGATGCTTGTCGCGCCAGCTGCCCGGAAAGCGAAAGTCACGGTAGCCGAGCGCGCAGGCCAGCGTGATCTGGCCGACATCGGGCGGCATATCGAGGCCGGGCGGCGCCGCTTCGATCGCCGCCAGCGCGCGCGCGACCTTGCCGGCCTGGAGCTCGAGCCATTTCGGCTCGTGATTCTGCACCGGCCGGTAGCGCGCCTCATAGTTGATGAGAATCGAAGCATCCATGAGTCCGTCGGCCAGCGCCTGCAACCGCAACGCCGCGAAGCGCGCCTGCGGGTCCTTGGGAATGATGCGGCCGCCGCCGGCCAGGTGGTCGAGATATTCCAGAATGACCGGCGAATCATACAGCGCGGCGCTGTCGTCCATGATCAGGACCGGGACCTTGCCGAGCGGATTCTGCTGCCGGATCGGATCCTCGGGATCGACGGTGGAGGCTGGCGCGATGGCAACCTGGCGCTCCAGTCCGAGCACGGCCACCGCGATCCTGATCTTGCGGCCGAAAGGTGAGTTATTTCCCGTGCGTACGGTCGACATGGAGCAGCCCCGCGTGATGGGCGATCCGCTTCGCTCGAAGCGGAGATCGCGTTTTGGATATGGCAGTGTGGCATGTTTCGAAGGACAGGCAGACTTTACTTTGCGCAATCGGCGCGGATCAAGGCGAAGGTGCGGCCTCAGGCGAATGCCGGCCCTGCGATGCGCGCGTCGGCCGCAGGTGGATGGTGCGGTATCCGCGGCCTTGTCATCCGGTAATGACGAGATCCACGGCCTTTGGGCCCTTGCCCTTCTTGTCGGGCTCGACGTCGTAGGAGATGCGCTGTCCCTCGGTCAACGACCTGAGCCCGGCCCGCTCGACCGCCGTGATATGCACGAACACGTCGCGCCCGCCGTCATCCGGTTTGATGAAGCCGTAGCCCCGCTCGGTATCGAAAAATTTGACTGTACCGGTCATGGCCATCGGGAAACTCCTCCCCGTGGTTGCTGCCCGTCCGCCCCCACGGCACGACGGCGCGGCGCGACATTCACAACCGGGGAACGCATCGGCTCCAAGGGCCGCCGTCACTCCGCCGGCCCCCACAGGAGGCGGAACGTCAAAGCCACCGCGCAAAAAGCTAGACCAATTCAGTCTTGTGGAAAAGTGGCGAGCTACAATTCGCCGCTGATCCGATCGATGCGGGCGCTGCCGCGGTCCGGGTCCGCGAGGACGGCGGCCAGGGCAGGCAGCAGGATCTGCAGCTCCGGCTCGAGCGTCCAAGGCGGGTTGACCACGATCAGGCCGCAACCGGAAAGCCGCGACGGCTCGGCCAGAGGCGCGATGCCGACTTCCGCGCGCAGGATCTTGCCGATGCCGGATCGGCGCAGGCGTCGCGCCAGCGCGTCCGGCTGCTCGCGCGCCTTGATCGGGTACCACAGCAGGTAGGTTCCGTTCGCCCATTTGTGGTGGGCGGCCTCGAGCCCTTGCCCGAGGCGGGAGAAATCGCCGGCGTCCTCGAACGGCGGGTCGATGAGCACGAGGCCGCGGCGTTCCTTTGGCGGCACATAGGCATTGAGTGCCGTCCACCCGTCGATGGCAATCGCCTTGATGCGCCGGTCGCTGGCGAAATTGCGTTTGAGGGCGGCGGCCGCATTCGGCTCGAGCTCGCAGGCAACCAGGCGATCCTGCGCGCGCAGGAAGGCGCGCACGATCGCGGGCGAGCCCGGATAGATCGTGACCCGGCCGGACGGATTGCAGGCCGCAACCGCCTCCAGATAAGGAGCCAGCAGGGCGCCTGGGGTCCCTTCGATGCGGGCGCGCAGGACGCGCTCGATGCCGTTGCGCCATTCGCCGCTGCGCGCAGCTTCCGGTCCGGCCAGATCGTGGAGACCGGCTCCCGCATGGGTATCGATCGCCCGATAGGCAGCCGGCTTGCCGCGCAGATGGACGAGCAGGCGAGCGAGCACCGCATGCTTGACGACATCGGCAAAATTACCGGCGTGAAAAGCATGACGGTAATTCATGGCGTGGGCTGTCCCGATGCTGCCGCATTACGATAAAATTTGACCGAAACCGTTAGGCCGATCGTCATGGCGGACTTGTATCGTATGGGACATGTGGCGAACTTTGTGCGTGGCGGCAATCGCATATGGGTGCGGCCACCCGGGACTGGACGGGTATCGTCCGGCTGCGCTCGACGCGCCGCTGCGTGCGTTCTACCAGCACGTGAACACGGCGGCCCTCGAGGGTCAGCGCGTGCTGGCAAGCGCCAATGATGCCCGCGCCAGCTACCTCAAGGCCTATATGGGTCGCGCCGAGAAGCAACTGCGCTCCGTACCGCTTGATTGATCGTGGGGCGTCTGTGCCCACGAGGCCTTGCGGCTACGGGTGCCGCGATCGCGCCTCAGCTCGATGGCGGCCGAATGGGCTCGGGGCATCGCGGCGCGCTGCCCCCGGCTGGGCTGCGGGCGCTCTCCACCCCGATGGCGGCCAAGGCAACCTGATGGAT
>DASYFD010000076.1:0-6211 GCA_036498625.1 Xanthobacteraceae bacterium
GGCAAAGTCGGTGGCGGTGGTGGTGGCGGTGGTGGCGGCGGCAAAGGGGGCGGCGGCGGCGGCGGTAAAGGGGTTGGCGGTGGCGGCGGTGGCAAAGGCGACGACGGCAAAGGCAAACGCCGATCCGATATCCGCCTCAAGCAGGACATCGTCCCGCTCGCCCGGCTCGACAGCGGCATCGAACTCTACCGGTTCCGCTACAAGGGAAGCGACCCCACGACCTATGTGGGCGTGATGGCGCAAGAGGTGCAAACCATCACGCCGAGCGCCGTGTCGCTCGGTCGCAACGGCTATCTGCAGGTCGATTACGATCGTCTCGGCTTGAAGTTCATGACCTGGGACACGTGGCTGCAACGTCACGGCGCAGAGGTCCGGCCGGCGAATTGACGCTGACGAAAATCGGTCTTGCGAACCCGAGCGCTTGGCGCTCGGGTTCGGCCGAGCGCCGGGAGCATTTTCGGTTGAACCGACAACGCTCGCTCTGTTTCTTTGATCGCCCCAAATCACCGGAACCGCCAACCGAGCATTTCCAGTCACCACTCCGTGACGGTGGTCCCGGTAACATCGGATTGTGTGCGGACGGCTGTCGCGGAGCCCTCGGTCCGCCGCATCAGCACCGAGACGAAAAAGCCGTCGGTCTCGGTGCGGCGCGGCGTCATCAAGAGCCCTTCCGCCGTCAGGAGGGCGGCGCGCTGAAACACCAGCGCGCGCTCGCCGAGCGGCCGGGTCACATCGGCGGCCGGCATGGCGATGAAATCCGGATGGCGCGCCAGAAATGCGCGCACCTGGTCGCCATTCTCCTCGCCGAGCAGCGAGCAGGTCACATAGACGATGCGGCCGGCCGGCTTGAGCAGATCGACCGCGCGGTCGAGCAGCGCCGCCTGCTCCTGGACCCGGATCGCCAGCGCGCCCGGGCGCATGCGCCATTTGGCGTCGGGATTGCGCCGCCAGGCGCCAATGCCGGTGCAGGGCGCATCGATCAGCACCCGGTCGGCGCGGCCGTCGAGATCGGCCAAAGCGTCGCCGACACCCTTGGGGGTGAGAATCTGGATGTTGCGGGCGCCGGCGCGGGCGACCCGGTCGTGAATGGGCGCAAGCCGGCGCTTGTCGCTGTCGGTCGCATAGATCTGGCCCTGGTTGCCCATCAGGGCTGCGAGCGCCAGGGTCTTGCCGCCGGCGCCGGCGCACAGATCGACCACATGCTGGCCTCCCTGCACGTCGGCGAGCAGGGCGGCGAGCTGCGAGCCCTCGTCCTGCACCTCGACCAGGCCCTTGATGAAGGCCGGCTCGGAATGGACCGCGGGATTCTTGGACTCGGCATTGAGCACGATGCGCAGGCCGAGCGGCGACCAGCGCGTGGGCGCAGCGCCGAGATGCGCGAGCGCGGCCAGCACCTTCTCGCGATCGGCCTTGAGGGCATTGACGCGCAGATCGAGCGGCGCGCGGCTTGCGAGCGCGGCGCCCTCGGCGGCGCGCTCCTCCCCAAACACGGAGGCGAGATGCGGGTCGAGCCATTCCGGATAGTCGCCGGCGATAAAGGGCGAGGCGCCTTCGAGCGAGCCGCTCTCGAGCGCCGTACGCTCCTGCGCCTCGAGCGGGGCGGGCGAATGGCCGGCGCCGTCGCACAGCTTTGCGATCGCCTCCACGTCGAGCTTGCGCTCGAGCCGCAGCATGCCGAGCACCAGGGCGCGCGGCCCCTCCCCGCCCATCAGGAAGCCGGCCGACGCCTTGCGGCGGAGCGCATCGTAAACGATGCCCGCAATGGCGGCGCGATCGCCCGATCCGGCGAAGCGGCGCGCCAGGCCCCAGGCCTTGAGCGCATCGGCCGCGGGCCGGCGCTGCGCCTCGATCTCGGCCAGAACCTCGATGGCTGCGGAAAGGCGGGCGCCGGGGGTCATGTGCCCACGAGAACGTCGATCATGAAGTTGCCCCACATGACGGCGAGCACGATCGCGCCAAGGATATAGGCGAGGCCGCGCCGGCGCACATTGTTGTCGGTCACGTGGACGACGACCTGGATGATCCGCAGGATCACGAACAGCCATGCCAGCGCGACAAACACCATGCCGGCGTGGTGGGTGTCCCAGGCCAGGATAGTGAGCACATAGAACAGCATCGGCAATTCGAGCTGGTTGTGGAACGCATTGGCGACCTGGGTGGTGTCCGCGGGCCAGTTCGGCTCGCGCAGCGCTATGTCGCGCGTTTTGACCGCGCCGCCGGTGACGGCGCGGGTGCGCAGGAAAGCCATCCAGAACAGCAGCGCAAAGGTCAGGATCACCTCGACGAAGAGCGGCAACAGGACATCGCGGATCGTCATGGGGTTCCGGGGTTGACGGTGATGAGCTCACCTTGGGTGAGCGTAGGCATAAGACAATGGCGCACTGGGTACTGAGCCGAAGTGCTCACACCCGGCTCGGGTAATTGGGGCTTTCGCGCGTGATGGTTACGTCGTGGACGTGGCTTTCGCGCAAGCCGGCGCCCGAGATGCGCACGAACTCGGCCTTGCGGTGCAGCTCCTCGAGGGTGCGCGCCCCCACATAGCCCATGGCGGCGCGCAGGCCGCCGGCGAGCTGATGCAGCACGGTGGCGGCCGCGCCCTTGTAGGGCACCTGGCCTTCGACGCCTTCCGGCACCAGCTTGAGATTGTCCTTGATGTCCTGCTGGAAATAGCGATCGGCCGAGCCGCGCGCCATGGCGCCGACCGAGCCCATGCCGCGATAGGTCTTGTAGGAGCGGCCCTGATAGAGAAACACCTCGCCCGGCGTCTCGTCGGTGCCGGCGAGCAGCGATCCGATCATGGCGCAGTCGGCGCCGGCCGCCAGCGCCTTGGCGAGATCGCCCGAATATTTGATGCCGCCGTCGGCGATGATCGGGGTGTTGCTCGTCCGCGCCACCGCGACCGCATCCATGATGGCGGTTAGCTGCGGGACGCCGACGCCGGCGACGATACGGGTGGTGCAGATCGAGCCCGGCCCGATGCCGACCTTGATGGAATCGGCGCCCGCGTCGATCAGCGCCTTGGCGCCGTCCGCGGTCGCGATATTGCCGGCCATCACCTGCACGGCGTTCGACAGCCGCTTGATGCGCAAGACGGCGTCCAGCACCTGCTTGGAATGGCCGTGCGCGGTATCGACCACCACCAGGTCGACCCCGGCCTCGATCAGCGCCTCGGTGCGCCGGAAGCCGAGCTCACCCACCGTGGTGGCGGCCGCCACCCGCAACCGGCCCTGCTCATCCTTGCAGGCATCCGGATTGGCCACCGCCTTCTCCATATCCTTGACGGTGATGAGCCCGACGCAGCGGTATTGCGCATCCACCACCAAAAGCTTCTCGATGCGAAACTGATGCAGGAGCCGCTTGGCCTCGTCCTGCCCGACCCCCTCGCGCACGGTGACGAGCTTCTCCTTGGTCATCAGCTCGGCCACGCTCTGGCGCGGATCGGTGGCGAAGCGCACGTCGCGGTTGGTGAGGATGCCGACCAGCTTGCCGGGCGCGCTCGGCGCCGCATTGATGGCGGAGGTCCCGGCCGGCCGCTCCACCACCGGAATGCCGGAGATGCCGTATTCCGTCATCAGGGTGCGGGCCTCGGCGAGCGTCGCCTGCGGATGGATGGTCACTGGATTGACCACCATGCCGGACTCGAACTTCTTGACCTGGCGCACCTGGGCGGCCTGCTCCTCGGGCTCCAGGTTGCGGGGAATGACCCCGATGCCGCCGGCCTGCGCCATGGCGATGGCCATCTTGGCCTCGGTCACCGTATCCATGGCCGAGGCGATGATCGGCATATTGAGCTCGATGCCGCGGGTGACGCGGGTGCGCACGTCGGCGTCGGACGGCATCACCTCGGACAGGCCCGGCTTGAGCAGGACGTCGTCGAAGGTGAGGGCCTCGCTCAGATTGCCGTTCGCTATCAAGGCCATCGCCAACTCCCGTCGCCCGGTTCGGGCCGGCGCCCGGTTGCGGGCTGCTGGCCAGATCGGTGCCGTCGCTGACCGGAAATAAGAGCGGTCCGCCGCGAAACCAGGTCCCGCGACCGAATCGACGACCCGTTTTGGGTTGGCGACGGTGGTTAGCACGCCCGGGAGGCGGTGCCTAGGGGGCTCCGATTTCTAGAGCGGGCGACAAGGCCCGGCTCACCGCGCCCCGGAAAAGAGCGACTCCGACCGATACAAGTGCTGCAAGAATGCGTCGAAATCCGGCGCCAGCATGATCGCATCTTCCAGACTTATGACAATAAACGGGACAGCGACGATCGGCGGAGGAGACGAACGGGTATCAAAGCGAATGCTTCTCCGCCTCCGCTCGAGCCGAAGAGGAAGAGCTCGGGGGCGGCCTCGTCAACCAAGTACTCCTTGTTGAACTGGATCAAATCCTCAACGGGCCACGCCATCAGGTAGTTCTCTCCGATAAACCCTCCCCGCCATTCCTCTGCTCCAGGAATCGAACATATTCGGCCGGCAGCCGGAATTTCAGATTCGACTGACATCGGGCGACCGCGGCGGGATTTGCGGGCGGGTTGGCGTCGAAGCTAGCAAAGAGCATTTCAGGATTCACCAGCTTCATCTTGCCCGACCTACTCGCACGCATCGAATGCCGCCATCAAAGTTGCCGCCACCTCATTTTCGACCGGTTGGCATCGTAACTTTTGCTTTAAATAAAGGAATCTTTTTCGCGGGCCGCCGTTCCTCGTCGGCACGAAAACGACACCCGTATCGTCGAGCAGAATTCCGACACATTGCGCAGTGTTTGCAAAGGCCTCATACGATCGAACACCAGCCGCGCACCAGCGCCTTTACTGAATTCCACGAGTCACTCGAGGCAAGTGATTCAGGATCCGGAACATTCTCCGTCGATTTTGCGAGGATTTGGAGGACCTGCTCTCCGAGGCCTTTGTCATTCTCGCTGGTCACCAGAATAGGCTCACACGCGATCCAGAACCCTTTGACGGTCCTTGAATCCGGGTGCAGATATATCTTTCCGGCCCGCAGATAAGCGGCGGCACTTTTTTCGGCCGGGTTCATCGATAAACCTCCATCCTCACAATCACACCGCGTTGCCTCCCGATTTCGAAAATCTGTCGCAACACTTGGCTTTGCTCTGGCGTGCCCAAGCCCGGAGTTCTGTTCTTTCTTGCTGATGTCGGAAGCCGGATCGAGAGGGGGCGCGGGTTCGCCGCCGACGCGGCCTGGCGGCCGTCGGCGCAGCGTGGCACGTCTTCGGGATGGTGGGTTACGCGCCGCTCGGCGCTGCGGACTTGCTTGTACGGATTCGGACGGCGCTAACCCACCCTACGGTCGTGGCCGCCACAAACAAAAAACCCGGCGCGGTTTCCCGCCCGGGCACAGTTCGTCAGTTTCAATTTCACGAATAGTCTGATTTGCGGAATCGTGTCAAGCAGTCGCGATGTCGTCGGAAACGATTGAGTGTCGTCGCCGGGCTCGTCCCGGCGATCTCGATAAGGTAAGCACTGTGCACGCCTGATCGGGATGGCCGGAACAAGCATGCCCTCGGACTTGGTCCGTGGGTCCGGTCATGACAAAAAGCGCCCAGAATGCCAGAGCCCGCCGCACCGGTTCACCTGCTCCGCGCCCGCATCGTGCCGCTGATCGTCGCGGTGGCGCTGTTCATGGAGAACATGGATTCGACCGTGATCGCAACCTCGCTGCCGGCGATCGCGGCCGATATCGGCACCAGCCCGCTGGCGCTCAAGCTCGCCATCACCTCGTACCTGTTCTCGCTCGCCGTGTTCCTGCCGGTGAGCGGCTGGACCGCCGACCGCTTCGGGGCCAGGCGGGTGTTTCGCACCGCCATCGTGGTGTTCATGACCGGCTCGATCGGCTGCGCGCTGTCGGGCTCGCTCACCCAGTTCGTGCTCGCCCGCATGCTGGAGGGCATGGGCGGCGCCATGATGACACCGGTCGGGCGGCTCATACTGGTGCGCAGCGTCGACAAGCGCGAGCTCATCAATGCCATGGTCTGGGTGACGCTGCCGGCGCTGGTCGGGCCGCTGATCGGGCCGCCGCTCGGCGGCTTCATCACCACCTATATTTCCTGGCACTGGATCTTCCTGATCAACATCCCGATGGGGGTGGCCGGCATCGTGCTCGCCACCCTGTTCATCGCCGACGTACGAGCCGAGAAGCCCGATCCGCTCGACACCGTCGGCATCCTCCTGGCCGGGGCCGGGATCGGCGGCCTCGCCTTCGGGGGC
>DASYFD010000077.1:0-2615 GCA_036498625.1 Xanthobacteraceae bacterium
GGCGCCATCGTGTGGCCGCTGTGATCGTGCCCACTGCAATGATGGATGGGTTCAGTCACACGGGCCCCCTTGCACCTGATACCGGTAGGGGGTATATAGCGAGCATGCGCAAGGACATCAAGGCATCCTGCCTCAAGCGGCTGCGCCGCATCGAAGGGCAGGTCGGCGGGCTCTCCCGGATGGTGGCGGAGGACCGCTATTGCATCGACATCGTCACCCAGATCTCGGCGGTGCGCGCCGCGCTGCGGCGCGCCGAGGAGGAGATCCTGCGCGATCATGTCGCCCACTGCGTCGAGGACGCGATCGCTTCCGGCGACAAGGCGGCGCAGCGGCGCAAGATCGCCGAGCTGATGGACGTGGTGGGCCGCGCCGACCGGCAGTAAGGCCTCACTTGCCGGAGGGCGGCGTCGGGGCGGGCTGCATCATTTGTCCGGGCCGCATCATCGGCCCCGGCTGCATCATCTGTCCTTGTGCGGCTTGGCCGGGCTGCATCTGTCCCATCATGATGGATCTCATGCCCATTCCCATGTGCGGCGCCAGCAGGTCGTCGGCGGTTTTTTTCTGATCATCCGACAACGCGCCGTAGAGGCCGGCCACGGCGGATTTCATCGTTCGCGTGCTTTCGAGCCGGGCCAGGAGAAGTTTCTCCTGGAGATCGAGGCGCTCGCTCATGCTCGGAGCGTGCTGCGGCCCGGTGCCCGGCATCATCGCGCCGCGCATTTCGCCGAGCTTTTTTGCATTGCTGCGCAGCGCATCGGCGAACGCGTTCCAGGCGCCGGTCTGCGTCTCGGTGATCTTGAGCTCGGTGCGCAGGAAGGCGATGCGGCCTTCGACGTGATCGATGCCGCCCATGCCGGAGCCCATCATCCGCATCATCTGCATCATGCCCATCATTGGAGCGCCGCCCATCATGTTCATCATCGGCATGCCGCCCGCTCCGGGTTGCGCCGCCGGGGGTGCCGGCTGCGCCGGAGCCGCAGCCGACGGCGCATGGTGGTGCGGATCGTCGGCAACCGGCGCCTGCGCCAAAGCTGCGCTGGTCGCGGCCACCACGAACGCTGTCGCCAGCATCGATCGTTTCATGGTTCTCTCCTGTCCAGGATCGCCGGATGGTTCGGCAGGAAGCCGACGCCAGCATGTTCCTTTCGAGGGACGAAACCTTGATCTGGATCAACCGCCGTGTCGGGATCGCCGCGACTTTCCGGCGCCGATGGTTCGCGGCCGCTACTTATCGACTTGCTTCGTATTGGCCAGGATCCATTCCAGCGCCTCGGTCTCGGTGGCGAAGCCATCGACCCGGCGCTCGTGCCCGTGGTGATACCTGATGACCACGTGCCACCCGGTTCCCTCCTTGTCCTGGAAGGGCAGCATCACCGGTTCTTCCTCTGGTGCCGTCATCGAAATGTCCTGTGCGTGGTCGCGGCCGGTTTCCAGCCCGGTCTATCCCGGTCGGAGTGTTGCACCGGGCAGCCGCGGTGTCACGCGCCGCGGCTCTTTTAACGGGCGGCCTTCATCCGCCGCAGGTCGGGCGGCACCGCCTCGTCGGCGAGCGCGGCGACCGCGGCATCGAGCCCCAGCACCTGCTGGTCCTCCTTGCCGAACCGGCGGATCGAGACCGTGCGCTCGGCCGCCTCCTTCTTGCCGACGACCAGCAGCGCCGGCACCTTGGCGAGCGAGTGCTCACGCACCTTGTAATTGATCTTCTCGTTGCGCAGGTCGCCCTCGACGCGCAGGCCCGCGTGCCGTGCCGCCTCGATCGCGTGACGCGCGTAGTCGTCGGCGTCCGACGTGATGGTGGCGACCACTGCCTGCAGCGGGCTCAGCCAGAGCGGCAGATGGCCCGCATAATGCTCGATCAGGATGCCGGTGAAGCGCTCGAGCGAGCCGAACATGGCGCGGTGGAGCATGACCGGCGTCACCTTGTTGGAGTGCTCGTCGATATAGAAGGCGCCGAGCCGGCCCGGCATGTTGAGATCGACCTGGATGGTGCCGCACTGCCAGTCGCGGCCGATGCCGTCGCGCAGCACATATTCGAGCTTGGGCCCATAGAACGCGCCTTCGCCCTTGTTGAGGGTCCAGGGCCGTTTGGAGGCCTCCAGGGCGTGCATCAGGGCGGCTTCCGCCTTGTCCCAGATGGCATCGTCGCCGATCCGCTTGTCCGGCCGGTCGGAGAACTTGATGTGCACGTCCGGAAAGCCGAAATCCTCGTAGATCGAGAGGATCAGGTCGTTGATCTTGAGGGCTTCCTCGGCGATCTGGCTCTCGGTGATGAACACATGGGCGTCGTCCTGGGTGAAGGCGCGCACCCGCATCAAGCCGTGCAGCGACCCGGAGGGCTCGAAGCGGTGCACCTTGCCAAATTCGGCAAGCTTGAGAGGCAGATCCCGGTAAGACTTGAGGCCGTTCTTGAAGATCTGGACATGGCCCGGGCAGTTCATCGGCTTGATCGCATAGACCCGCTCGTCGTCCTCGCGCTTCTGGGTGAGGAACATCAGGTCGCCATAGGCCTGCATGTGGCCGGTGGCGACCCACAGCTGCGAATCCATGAGCTGGGGCGAGTTGACCTCGACATAGCCGGCTTGCGCCTGGCGGCGGCGGATGTATTGCTCGAGCGC
>DASYFD010000078.1:0-5694 GCA_036498625.1 Xanthobacteraceae bacterium
TAGGTCCCGGGCAGCGCGTCGATGTACTGCTCGTCCTCGCCGGTGCCGAGCGTCGCCACCACCAGGGCCTGGGTCTCGCCGCGGGTGAACAGCGCCGAGCCGTGGGCGCGCGGCAGCACGCCGACCTCGGAAACGATTTGCCGCACGGTCTTCACGTCGCGGCCGTCGATGCGCCGGCCGGTGTCGAGAATGTTCCAGCGTACGATCTTGGATTCCAGCTCCTTGAACACGGAGCCGACCTGCTGCTTGGTATGGGGCGGGTTCTCGACGCCCTCGGGCAGGTAATGCGCCAGGGCCTTGGCCTTGACGGCCTCGACCGCCTTCTGGCGCTCCATCTTCTGCGCGATCCCGTAGGCCGAGCGCAGATCCTGCTCGACGCGGCCGAGCATGTCCTTCTCGAGCGCCGCGTTGTCGGAGGTCGTGAGCTCGCGCGGCTCCTTGGCGGCCTTCTCGGCCAGCTGGATGATGGCTTCGATCACCGGCTGGAAATGCCGGTGGCCGAACATCACGGCCCCGAGCATCACCTCCTCGGACAGCTCCTTGGCCTCCGACTCGACCATCAGCACGGCGTCCTGCGTGCCCGCCACCACCAGATCGAGATGACTCTCGGTCATCTCGTCGAGCTGCGGGTTGAGCACGTATTCGTTGTTGATGAAGCCGACGCGGGCGGCTCCGATCGGGCCCATGAAGGGCGCGCCCGAGAGCGTGAGCGCCGCCGAGGCCGCCACCATGCCCAATATGTCGGGATCGTTCTCCAGATCGTGCGACAGCACGGTGACGATCACCTGGGTGTCGCAGCGCCAGCCGTCGGCGAACAGCGGCCGCACCGGCCGGTCGATCATGCGCGAGGTGAGCGTCTCGCGCTCGCTCGGGCGGCCTTCCCGCTTGAAATAGCCGCCGGGAATTCGGCCGGCCGCATAGGTCTTCTCGAAGTAGTTGCAGGTGAGCGGCAGGAAGTCGATGCCGGTCTTGGGCTCCTTGGCGGCCACGACGGTGGCCAACACCTTGGATTCGCCGTAGCTGGCGACGACGGCGCCGTCGGCTTGGCGGGCGATCTTGCCGGTCTCGAGGACGAGCTTGCGCCCACCCCAATCGAGCTCAACGCGATGGATATCAAACATTGTGAGAGTCTTTCATGATGATTGTCCTCCACCCTCGCTCTCCCGTCTTGCGGAGGAGAGAGGAGGAGGCCGGAGGGCGAAAGCCATCGGCAAGACGGCGAGACGCTGCGGCGCGCGCGCGGCGCGGGCGGATGCAGCATCCGGCAATCCTGCCATGGCTTTCGGGCCCTCCTTGTGAACGGACGGGCGAATGGAAATCGGCCCGTCGCGCAAATCGGCAGCGGCCTCGCTGCCGGACGATCAGCGCCTGACTTCGGCAGGCGCCGCGGACGCGCGGCAAAGGCCGCGCATAATAGCCTCAGCGGCGGATGCCAAGCCGCTCGATCAATGATCTGTAACGTCCTTCATCGGTGCGAGCGAGATAATCAAGCAACTGGCGACGCTGAGACACGAGCTTGAGCAATCCACGCCGGGAATGGTTGTCCTTGACGTGGGTCTTGAAGTGCTCTGTCAGGTTGTTGATGCGCTCCGAAAGGACCGCCACCTGCACTTCCGGCGAACCAGTGTCGCCGGTCTTGGTCGCATAGGTCTTGATGACGTCCGCCTTGCGGTCGGGTGTAATCGACATCGGGTCTCCTATTGTCGACGGGGAAGCTTTACCAACGGCGGCCGGGCCGGGATGTCGTCCAGCGCGGTTGCCCACAAAGCGGCTCGCGCCGGCAAAGGACCGGCGCGACCGCGGCGCAATATATAGTCGAAAATTCCTGCGATACCAGCGGAATTTACGCCCCGCCGCCCGGGATGGCGCCCCTTCGGAAAGATGCTTAGCGCGCCAGGTTGAAGATGCGCCGGGGGCGCAATTCGCCCTTTTCGATCTCGGCCAGCGCCACCAGGGAGCCTTGGGTGGAGACCGCCACCCAGCCCTCCATCAGGGGGGCGTCGCGCCCGCGCAGCAGCACCGGCTGGCCGCGGGCGAGCCGCCCGGCATCGGCCCGGCTCACCGCCAGCGAGGGGAGCGCGGCAAGCCCGGCCTCGACCGGCAGCAGCGCCGAGGCCGGAACGTGCTCGGAGTCGGGCGCCACCGCCGCCTGCAAGGCCTCCAGGCTGACCGCCCGATCCTCGGTGAACGATCCGACCGCGGTCCGCCGCAGCGCCACCACATGCCCGAGACAACCGAGCTCGCGTCCCAGATCCCGCGCCAGCGCCCGCACATAGGTGCCCTTGCCGCATTCGGCGGCCAGCACCGTGTGCGCGGCATCCGGCATCGCCACCAGCTCGAGGCGGTGAATGTCCACCGGGCGCGCCGCCAAATCCACCTCCTTGCCTTCGCGGGCCAGATCATAGGCGCGCTCACCGTCGATCTTGAGGGCGGAGTAGCGCGGCGGCACCTGCGCGATGGTGCCGGTGAAGCGCGGCAGCAGCGCGCGGATCGCCTCCGCGGTGGGCCGCGCCGGGTTCGCCTCGACGATGCGGCCTTCGGCATCGTCGGTGTCGCGCTCCTCGCCCCATTGCACGGTGAAATGATAGGTCTTGCGGCCGTCCATGACGAACGGAACCGTCTTGGTGGCCTCGCCGAGCGCGATCGGCAGGCAGCCCGAGGCGAGCGGATCGAGCGTGCCGGCATGGCCGGCGCGCTTGGCGGCGAACAGCCGCTTGACCACGCTGACCGCATGGGTGGAGGTCATGCCGATGGGCTTGTCGAGCACCAGCCAGCCGTTGATGTCCCGCTTCGGACGCCGGCGCTGTCCGCCCTGCTGCCCGGGCGCGCCGGCCGCATCGGGCAGGATCGGGACATCAGCCGCCGGCGCATCGGCCGTCGGCACATCGATTGTCGGCATGGTGGTCGGCACGGTCACTTTTCGTCGTCCTTCTCGCGCTCGAGGTCGCGCCGCACCTGCGGGGTTCGCAGAAGCTTCTCGATTCGTTCCGCCTCCTCGAATCGCTCGTCGAGCTGGAAGCGGATATCGGGTGCGAATTTCAGGTTAACGCGGTGGGCGACCTCGCCGCGCAGATAGCGCTTGTTGCGCTCGAGCGCCGCCAGCACCTCGTCCGCGTCGCGCCCGGCGAGCGGCATCACATAGATGGTGGCGAGCCGCAAATCCGGGGCCATGCGGACTTCCGGAATCGTGATGAGATGGCCTTCGAGCACCGGATCGTGCACGTCGCCGCGAATCAGCATCTCGGATACGGCATGGCGCACGAGCTCGCCGACGCGCAACTGGCGTTGCGACGGTTCGGCTCGACCTCGTTGCTTGGAACGCGGCATGGTGCGGTTCTCTTTGTCTCGTGCAGTCTCATTGGCGCAGGGACTAAGGTTTATCACCGGCTGTCGATGCATCGAGCCTGGCGCGCACTTGCCGCACGAGGCCCGCAAAGGCCTCTGCCGACGGCAGGGCGTGCCTGGGAACCGCGAGCAGCTCGGTGCGGCTGAGCGCCAGGAAAAGGCCATCCCTGGTCTCGATGACGCGTACAAACGAGGGCCAGGAAAACCGTCCCTCGATCCCATCGACCTTCGAGCGGATGCCCTCCTCGCCGAACTCCAGCGTCACGTCCTTGTTGGCGATGCTGGATTGCGGAAATTGCCAGCGCGCCATCGCCCAGTCGCCGAGACGTTCGCCGATGGGCGCGACCAATATCATCAGCAGGAGCATAAAAACAAACAAGATCGTGCCGACGATCAGCACAGGCCAGGGATCGACCCACAGAAGATCATAGTGAGAGACGACCCACTGTCCGGCGCAGAGCAAGCCGAGCAACAAGCCAAGCCACAGGCCCCGCCCCCGGGTGCCAAGGCGGCCGAGCGGCCCGATCGAGCGGCGCGCGCGCACCAGCGCTGAGTAGTCGTCGCGGCCGAACCGATAGCTGATCGTTTGGTCCATTGCGGCGTTGCGGCGTTTCCGTGGACGCGCGGGGCGGCATTGGGGCTCACAGCGACCGCTGGATGGTCTCGACCCGGTAGCACTCGATCACGTCGCCGACCTTCATGTCGTGATAGTTCTCGAACGCCATGCCGCATTCCTGCCCGGCCACCACCTCTCTGGCATCGTCCTTGAAGCGCTTGAGCTGGGACAGCTTGCCTTCGTGCACCACCACATTGTCGCGGATGAGGCGCACATTGGCGCCGCGCTCAACCGTGCCGTCGGTGACGCGGCAGCCCGCCACATTGCCCACCTTGGAGACCTTGAAGACTTCCAGGATGACGGCGTTGCCCAGCATGGTCTCGCGCAGCGTCGGCGAGAGCAGGCCGGACATGGCCTTTTTCACGTCGTCCACCAGATCGTAGATGATGTTGTAGTAGCGGATCTCGACGCCGGCCCGCTCGGCCGCCTCGCGCGCTTCCTTGTGGGCGCGCACGTTGAAGCCGATGATGGCGGCGCCGGCCGCCTCCGCCAGCGTCACGTCGGATTCGGTGATGCCGCCGGCGCCCGCATAGAGGATACGGGCTCCGACCTCGCCGGTGCCGAGCTTCTCGAGCGCTCCCAGGATGGCCTCGATCGAGCCTTGCACGTCGCCCTTGATGACCAGCGGGAATTCCTTGCGGCCGTCGGTCTTGAGCTGGCTCATCATCTGCTCGAGCGAGCCGCGCAGGCCGGTCGCCCGCGCCGCCATCTTCTCGCGCTTCTGCCGTGCCCGGTAGTCGGTGACCTCGCGGGCGCGCGATTCGCTCTCCACCACCGCCAGCCGGTCGCCGGCGTCGGGGGTGCCGCTGAAGCCGAGCACCTCGACCGGCATGGAGGGTCCGGCCGCGGTGAGCGGCTTGCCGGTATCCGAGATCAGCGCCCGCACGCGGCCCCATTCGGCTCCCGCCACCACGATGTCACCGGGCTTGAGGGTGCCGCGCTGCACCAGCACGGTGGCGACCGGACCGCGGCCGCGATCGAGCTTGGCCTCGATCACGGTGCCTTCGGCCGGACGATTCGGATCCACCTTCAGATCGAGCAACTCGGCCTGCAGGGCCAGCGTCTCCAGGAGCTTGTCCAGATTGAGCTTCTTGGTCGCCGACACTTCCACGTCGAGCACGTCGCCGCCGAGCGATTCGACCTGGATCTCGTGCTGCAGCAACTCGGTGCGTACCCGCTCCGGCTTGGCGTCCGGCTTGTCGATCTTGTTGATGGCCACGATGATCGGCACCTTGGCGGCCTTGGCGTGATGGATCGCCTCGACGGTCTGCGGCATCACGCCATCATCGGCCGCCACCACCAGCACCACCACATCCGTCACCTTGGCGCCGCGCGCCCGCATGGCGGTGAACGCGGCGTGGCCGGGCGTATCGATGAACGTGATCTTGTGGCCGGAAGGCGCGGTCACCTGATAGGCGCCGATATGCTGGGTAATGCCGCCGGCTTCGCCGGCCGCCACCTCGGTCGAGCGGATGGCGTCGAGCAGCGAGGTCTTGCCGTGGTCGACATGGCCCATGATGGTCACGACCGGCGGACGCGGCACCAGCACGGCCTGATCGTCGGCGGCGTCGAACAGGCCTTCCTCCACGTCCGATTCGGCCACCCGCTTGACGGTGTGGCCCATTTCCTCGGCCAGGAGCTGCGCCGTATCGGCATCGATCACGTCGGTGATCTTCACCATCTGGCCCTGCCGCATGAGCAATCGGATGACGTCGACGCCGCGCTCCGCCATG
>DASYFD010000079.1:0-7627 GCA_036498625.1 Xanthobacteraceae bacterium
GTCGATCCGCGCATCGCCTATGACGATCTGCGCGGATGGATCGAGGAGGCGCGCAAGCTCGGCGAGATCAAGGAAGTCCAGAATCTCTCCTGGCAGCGCGATATCGGCATGGTGGCCGAGATGGCGCTGCACGACGACAATGCGGCCTGCTTCATTTTCGAGGACGTGCCCGACACCATCAAGGGCAGCCGTGTGCTGGTGAATTTCTTCGGCGGCAAGCGCAAGAACATGACGCTCGGGTTTCCGACCGACCTCACCAAGATCGAGCTGAGCGAAGGTTTTCGCACCCACTTCATGGGACCGATGAAGCGCATCGCGCCCCGCTACGTGAACGACGGGCCGATCTTCGAGAATGTGCTCAAGGGCGACGACGTCGACCTCACCTCCTTCCCGGCCCCGCAATGGCACGAGCCGGACGGCGGCCGCTATATCGGCACCGGCTGCTTCAACGTCATGCGCGATCCCGACGACGGCTGGATCAATTGCGGGACCTATCGGGTCATGATCCACGACGCCAAGTCCGCCGGGTTCTACATCTCGCCCGGCAAGCATGGCCGCCAGATGCGCGACAAATACCAGGCGCGCGGCGAGCCGATGCCGGTCGCGGTCGTCTGCGGCGGCGATCCGATGACGTTTCTCATGGCCTGCAGCGAGGTGCCTTTCGGGGTCAGCGAATACGAGATCGTCGGCGGCATGCGCGGCAAGCCGGTCGAGGTGATCAAGGGACCGATCACCGGGCTGCCGATCCCGGCCAATGCCGAGATCGTCCTGGAGGGTTTTGTCCAGCCCGGCAACGAGCGCATCGAAGGGCCGTTCGGCGAGTGGACCGGTTATTATGCGAGCGACGTGCGGCCCGAGCCGGTGCTCGACATCAAGGCCATCTACCACCGCAACGACCCGATCCTGCTGGGCTGCTCGCCGCAGCGGCCGCCCGACGAGATCTGCCGCTACCGGGCCGTGGTGCGCTCCGGGCTCCTGCGCGAGAACATCGAGAAGGCGGGCGTGCCCGGGGTGGCGGCGGCCTGGGCGCATGAGGTGGGCAATGCCCGGCTCCTGCTCGCGGTCGCCATCAGCCAGCGCTATCCGGGCCATGCCCGGCAGGCCGGCCACATCGCCACCATGTGCCATGTCGGCGCCTATTGCGGGCGCTACACCATCGTGGTCGACGACGATATCGACGTTTCCAATCTGGAGGAGGTGGTCTGGGCGCTGCTCACCCGCTCCGATCCCGCCACCTCGATCGACATCATCAGGAACGCCTGGTCGACCCCGCTCGATCCGCGCATCGAGCCCGAGCGCAAGGAAGCCGGCGACTATACCAACAGCCGCGCCATCATCGACGCCTGCCGGCCGTTCCATTGGCGCGACAAGTTCCCGGCCGTGAACCTGCCGAGCCCGGAACGGCGGCGCCAGGCGCTGCAAAGATTTGGCCACCTGTTCAAGCCCTGATAGCCAAATCCCCAGTTTCGGGTTGCGGCCATAGGGCGCGGCGGCTATGCCTGAAAGCGTATATAATTCAGCGACCAACGCGAGGAATGTGATGCGACGCCTTATTGTCGGGATGACCGGTTCGACCGGCGCCGTGTTCGGAATCCGGCTCCTGGAGGCGTTAAAGCATTCCCAGGTCGAATCCCACCTCATCATCAGCAAGTGGGCGCAACGCACCATCGAGCACGAGACCCGCCACAATGTGGAGCAGGTGCGCGCGCTCGCCACCGTGGTGCACAGCCAGGGCGACATGGGGGCCTCGATCTCCTCGGGCTCCTTCATCACCGAAGGCATGGTGGTCATTCCCTGCTCGGTGCGCACCCTGGGCGGGATCGCCAACGGCTATGGCGAGCACCTGGTGCACCGCGCCGCCGACGTGATCTTGAAGGAGCGGCGCCGCCTGGTCCTGGTGGTGCGCGAGACGCCGCTGTCCGAGGTGCATCTGGAGAACATGCTCAAGCTGGCCCGCATGGGGGTGGTCATGTTGCCGCCGATGCCGGCCTTCTACAATCATCCGCAGACGGTCGATGATATTGTCGATCACATCGTGTTCCGCGTGCTCGACCAGTTCGGTATCGAGGCGCCGTTCGCCAAGCGTTGGGACGGTCACATGCAGACCGCCGCCAAGATCGCCACCGTCGGCGCGGCCGCGGCGAAAACCGCGACGTGAGAGCGGGGACCGCTTCACCTCGCCCCGCTTGCGCTGCATTTGTCGTCCCGGCCGAAGAGCCGGGACCCATACTCCGCGGTTCAATCGATGGGGCGCGGCATATGGGTCCCTGCTTTCGCAGGGACGACCGTGTGGAGAGTCTCGACACGAACGTCTAGCGGCTGTTTGCATCGCTTGCCCGCTGCGTCGCGCCTTTGTACCTTGAGCGCCCCTCCAGATCCAAGAGTCCCGGCCGATGATCGATTTCTATGCGCTGACCAGCCCGAATGTGCGCAAGATCTTCATCATGCTCGAGGAGATCGAGCTGCCCTACAAGACCATTCCGGTCGACGTCTGGAAGGGCGACAATTACCTGCCCGAGTTTCGCAAGATCAATCCGAACGGCAAGATTCCGGTCATTGTCGATCACGAGGGGCCGGGCGGGCGGCCCTTCACGGTGATCGAGTCGGGCGCGATCCTCATGTATCTGGCCGACAAGACCGGGCGCTTCCTGCCGAAGGAGACGGCAGTGCGCTACGAGGTCATCCAATGGCTGATGATCCAGCTCACCGGCGTGGGCCCGATGTTCGGGCAGCTCACCCATTTCAAGCTGTTTGCGCCGCCCGGAAACGATTATGCGCTGAGCCGCTACCAGACCGAGGTGCGGCGGCTCTACGACGTGCTGGAGGCGCGGCTCGCGGCCACCGCCTATCTGGGCGGAGCGGACTACTCCATCGCCGACATGGCGACCTTCCCGTGGGCGGCCAATCACCAGCGCCAGGGGGTGGGCTTCGAGGACAAGCCCGGCCTGGCGCGCTGGCACGACGCCATCGCGGCGCGCCCTGCCGTGCAGCGCGCCATCCGGAAGGTCGAGGCCATGCCGACCAGCCGCGAACATGCCAAGCCCGACGATGTCGATCGCTTCTTCGGCCGCGGGCGCTATGCCAGACCGTGACCGCGGTGCGACCGCGCGTTCGCGGCAGCGAGGGGAGGAGATCATGCAAGCTTCGTTTCGCGCGCTGGCGTTGATTTTCTGCTGCGCTCTCGCGGCGCCGCCGCTGCATGCGCAACCGCTGGCGGACTTCTACAAGGGCAAGCAGATCCGCCTGGTGGTGGGCACCGAAGCCGGGCAGGACTACGACACTTGGGCGCGGCTGGTCGCCCGCCATATGCGGAAATATGTTCCCGGCAACCCGGCCTTCGTCATCGAGAACATGCCGGGCGCCGGCTCGCTGATCGCCGCCAACCATCTCTACAACAAGGCCGCGCAGGACGGCACCACGCTCGGCATGGTGAGCCGCAACATCCCCAATTATGCGCTCATGCGCCAGCCCAATGCGAACTACGATCCGTTGAAGTTCAATTGGATCGGCAGCCCGGAGATCACCCATCGGGGCTGCTACGCGCGCTCCGATGCCGGCATCAAGTCGCCGGAGGATCTGTTCGCGCGCGAGCTCGTGGTCGGCGGCGATGGTGCCGGCACCGCGCTCACCGAGACGCCGCTCTTGTTGAAAAATCTGCTCGGCATGAAGTTCAAGGTCATCGACGGCTACAAGGGCGCGACCGGGGTGATCCTGGCGATGGAGCGCGGCGAGCTCGAAGGCATCTGTCAGACCACCAGCGCCTTCCTGGGCTCGGCCCAGCACCTCCTGGACGACGGCACCTTCCGGATACTGTTCACCACCGAGCGCGATCCGGTACCCGAGCTCAAGGTGCCCACCGTCTTCGCCTATGCCAAGACCGACGAGCAGCGGCAGATCCTGGAGATCCATGCATCGAGCCTGGAGCTCGGCCGGCCGATCCTGGCGCCGCCGAACGTTCCCGCCGACCGCATCGCCGCGCTGCGCCTCGCCTTCGATGCCGCCATGCAGGATCCGGCGCTGCTCGCGGAGGCCAAGCAAATGAAATTGACGGTGGACGCACGTTCCGGCGCTGCGGTCGCGGCCGCGATCCGCACGGTTGCGGAGCTGCCGCCCGATCTGGTCGCCAAGGCGGCGCGCATGACGCGCATTCAACAATAGCTGACAGAGGAGGGTTCAAGTTGGAAATCAAGGGCAAGGCCGCCATCGCCACCGGGGCGAGCTCGGATGACGGCATCGGCGCGGAATGCGCCAAGATCCTGGCCTCGCGCGGCTGCAATGTTTTGGTGAACTATGCCACCAACAAGGCCGGCGCCGACAAGGTCGTGGCGCACTGCAAGGCTGCGGGCGTGGACGCGATCGCGGTGCAGGGCGACGTGTCCAAGGACGCGGACTGCGTGCGTCTGGTCAAGACCGCGGTCGATCGCTGGGGCCGCCTCGACGTGCTCATCAACAACGCGGCCGTCACCAAGCCGATCCCGCACAAGCGCATGGACCTGCTCGACGCCGCGGAATTCCAGCGCATCTACAGCGTCAATCTCATCGGCAATTACCAGATGTGCCGCGCCGCCGCCCCTCACCTCAAGGCGACCGGCGACGCCGCCATCGTGAACATCTCCTCGGTCGGCGCCATGCGGGCGGGCGGCAGCTCGATGGCCTATACGGCTTCGAAGGCAGCCCTCAACAACCTGACGCTCGCGATGGCGCGCCTGCTGGCGCCGCAGGTGCGGGTCAATGCGCTGTGCCCGGGCGGGATGCTCGGCCACTGGACCCGCCAGATTCTCAACGAGGAGCAGTATGCGGAGCGGGTGCGGCGGGCGAAGGAGGAATTCCCACTCGGCAAGGGCATCTGGCCGGTCGATGTGGCGCGCGCGGCGCTGTTCCTGGTCGAGGTCGCAACCGTCATGACCGGGGAATGCATCCGCATGGATTGCGGCCAGCATTTGGGCGAGACCAACGCAAGGCATTGACGGCGCCTTTCGCGCGGGGGCCTTTCGCGTTGCCGTCCTGCGTTGTAATGCGTATCCTGATGGGATCGGCCGGTGGGCGCGCCAAAGCTTGGATCGACAAGGGAAAACCACGCCATGAGGATGAGATTGCAATCGACCGCAGCGTTGGCGGGCCTGGCATTGGCCGCCGCGACCGGCGCCGCCTTGGCGCACCACTCGTTCGCCATGTTCGACATGGAACACCCGATCGAGATTGCGGGAACCGTGAAGGAGTTCAAGTTCGTGAGCCCGCACACCCTGCTGATATTGCAGGTCAAGGGCGACGACGGCGTGGTGAAGGATTGGATGCTCGAAGGCGGTGCTCCGGGCCTTCTGGTCCGGGAGGGGATGACGGCCAAGAGCCTCAAGCCCGGGGACGAGATCAAGGCCACCATCAACCCGCTGCACAGCGGCGCGGAGGGCGGCTCCTACCAGCCGCTGCAGATCAAGTTCAAGGACGGCACCCCGGTCGCGGTCCCCAAATAGCGGCTCCCATTTGCCGCGCGGGCCGCAATCTCATCACCACTTGGGAGGAGAGCAAATGCCGTTCAAAAGCATGATCGTTTCGATTGCGCTGGCCACGGTGATCGCCGGGCCGGTTGCGGCTCAGCAGCCGTTTGACGAAGGCAAGTACCCCGCCTTCGCGGGCCAATGGAAGGGGATGGGGCCGCTCGGGCGGTTCGACCAGACCAAGCCGCCAGGGCGCGGACAGCAAGCCCCGCTCACGCCGGAATATCAGAAGATCTTCGAGGCCAATCTCGCCGAGGTGGCCAAAGGCGGATTTGGCGACGACCCGGTCTACAACTGCATCCCGGAGGGGATGCCGCGGGCCACGACCCTGGTGCTGCCGATGGAGATCGTGGTTACCCGCAACACCACCTATATGCTGATGGAATATCTGAGCATGCTGCGCCGCGTATATACCGATGGGCGCGCGTTCCCGACCGACGAGGACCCCTCCTGGATGGGTTACTCGATCGGAAAATGGCTGGACGAGAGCGGGTCCGGCCGCTTCGACGTGCTCGAGGTCGAGACCCGCAATCTCAAGAATCCCCGCACTTTCGATCCGAGCGGCCTGCCGGTGCACAAGGATGGCGAGACGGTGGTCAAGGAGCGGTTCTATCTCGACAAGGCCGACCCGGACATCCTGCATGACGAGGTCACGGTCTTCGACCATGCGCTGACCCGTCCGTGGACGGTGGTCAAGAACATGAAGCGCGAGAAGAAGCCGATCTGGGTCGAATCGATCTGCGGCGAGGGCAATGTGCATGTCAATATCGGCGGCCAGCACTACATGCTTGGCGGTGATGGCGAGCTGATGCCCTCCATGAAGGACCAGCCGCCGCCGAGCCTGAACCATTTCAACCAGACCAAGAAGTGAGCGGCCGAAGCAATTGATTTGGGACCGCTATTCTCAAGGCGTCGGGTGCCGGGGTAACTCGGTACCCGGCAGTTCGATCGGCACCTCAATCACTTGGGTGGGATATTTCCGCCGGCTGCGAGCCGGGCGGCACGGGTGGGTGGGGCCGAGATATCGTTGGGAGGCCCGCTTTTGGGATGCTACGGTGCCGGGACAATTGGCCAATCCGGAACACCAGCCGTCATGACATTGCCTCCGCCTGCCGGCGCCAACGCCAACGTGTTCCACTTCGTGATGGTCAAGCCGAGCCATTACGACGACGACGGCTATCCGATCCAATGGGTCCGCTCCGCGATCCCGTCCAACACGCTGGCCTGCCTCAACGGCCTTGCCGAGGATGCGCGCACCCGCCAGGTGCTGGGCCCGGGGGTCGAAATCCGCCTCCACACCTATGACGAGACCAACCGGCGCGTTCGGCCCGACCAGATCATCCGCATGATCCGCCGGGAAGGCGGCTGCGCGCTCATCGGCCTCGTCGGGGTGCAGTCGAACCAGTTCCCGCGCGCCGTCGACCTCGCCCGCCAGTTCCTCGCCGCCGGCCTGCCGGTCTGCATCGGCGGCTTCCACGTCTCCGGCTGCATCGCCATGCTGCCCGAGCTACCCGCCGATATCCGCCAGGCGCAGGAGCTTGGCGTCTCCTTCTTTGCCGGCGAGGCCGAGAACGCCCGCCTCGACCAGGTGCTGCGCGACGCCTGGAGCGGCAAGCTGGCGCCGATCTACAACTATATGGACGATCTGCCCTCGCTCGAAGGCGAGCCGGCCGCGATCCTGCCGGCGCAGCACGTGCGGCGCACCTCGGGCTCGCTGTCGAGCATCGATCTCGGCCGCGGCTGCCCCTACCAGTGCTCGTTCTGTACCATCATCAACGTGCAGGGCCGCAAGAGCCGCTTCCGCTCGCCCGACGATCTGGAGCGGATAGTGCGCCTCAACTACGCCCAGGGCATCAAGCGGTTCTTCATTACCGACGACAATTTCGCCCGCAACAAGCATTGGGAGCCGCTGCTCGACCGCATGATTAAAATGCGCGTCGAGGAAGGCCTCAATATCGGCTTCACCATCCAGGTCGACACCCTCTGTCACAAGATTCCGAACTTCATCGAGAAGGCGACCCAGGCGGGCGTGCGCCGGGTCTTCATCGGGCTCGAGAACATCAATCCTGACAACCTGATGGCGGCCAACAAGCGCCAGAACAAGATCACCGAGTACCGCATCATGCTGCAGA
>DASYFD010000080.1:0-1830 GCA_036498625.1 Xanthobacteraceae bacterium
GAAGCGCGGCCAGGGCTGCGTGAGGATCTTGCGATAGGCCGCGATCAGGCCGATGCGCGTGCCGCCTTCATGATGGATCGGCTTGGTCCAGGGATTGCCGCGGAGCTGGCTCAGCAGCGCGAGCGATCCGGCTGCGAAGACCACGGCGAGCACGACGAACACCGATCGCCAGCCGAAATGATCGCCGACGATGCCGCCAACCACTTGGCCGGTGATCATCCCGCACATCTGCCCGGCGAGGAACCGCGCGAGCACGGTCTGCCGCCGCTCGTAGGGCACGACGTCGCCCACATAGGCCATGCCCAAGGGCACGATGATGGCCGCGCCGGGTGCCGAAATGAGGCGCGCGAGCGCGAGCTGGGGAACCGACTGTGCCCCGGCACAGAGCAGGACCAGCAGGCAGGAGACACCGCAGGCTAATGCCACCGCCAAATATTTGCCGAGGCGGTCGCCGATCGCACCGGCGAAGACTTGGGTCATGCCATAGGGAATCGCATAGGCGGTGACGATGGCGGAGGCCGCGCCGACGCTCGAGCCGAAATCCAGCGCGACCTGCGGCAGCAACGGATCGGTGACGCGCAACGAGGCGCCGCTGGCGAAAGCAGCAAGCGCCATGAGGGCGATGGCGCGGGTCAGCGCGCGGTCGGATGCGGCGGGGGAGGGCGAGGACACGTTGACTCCGGCAGGCTGGCGGGCTTTCTACCGCATGATCCCGAAAAGTGGGACCCGGTTTCGGAAAAGATCATGCGCCGGCAAAATGTTAGAGGCGCATCGATCCTCCGCCCGGGACAGTCTCCAGCGGCAACCGTGATCCACATACACCGATGACGATCGACAAGACCTATCAACCCTCGGACGTCGAGGGCCGCATCTACCAGGCTTGGGAACAGGCGGGCGCCTTCAAGGCCGGCCGGCCGGAGCGCGCCCAGGCCGAGGCGTACTCTATCGTGATCCCGCCGCCCAATGTGACCGGCTCGCTGCATATGGGCCATGCGCTCAACAACACGCTGCAGGACGTGCTCTGCCGCTTCGAGCGCATGCGCGGCAAGGATGTGCTCTGGCAGCCGGGCACCGATCACGCCGGCATTGCCACGCAGATGGTGGTCGAGCGGCAACTGATGGAGCGGCAACTTCCCGGACGCCGTGAGATGGGCCGCGACGCCTTCCTCAAGCGCGTGTGGGAATGGAAAGCGGAATCGGGCGGCACCATCGTCAATCAGTTGAAGCGCCTGGGCGCCTCCTGCGACTGGTCGCGCGAGCGATACACCATGGACGAGGGGCTGTCCCGCGCCGTCCTTAAAGTTTTTGTGGAGCTTTATCGCGAAGGGCTCATCTACAAGGACAAGCGGCTGGTCAACTGGGACCCGAAGCTGCTCACCGCCATCTCCGATCTCGAAGTGGTGCAGGTGGAGACCAAAGGCCACCTCTGGCACCTGCGCTATCCCATCGAAGGCAAGACCTTCAATCCCGAAGATCCCTCGACCTTCATCGTGGTCGCGACGACGCGGCCCGAGACGATGCTGGGCGACACCGCCGTCGCGGTGCATCCGGACGACGAGCGCTATAAAGCGTACGTCGATGCCTTTAAAGCGGGCCACCCGATCAACGTTATCTTGCCCCTAGTCGGCCGCCGCATTCCTATTATAGCCGACGAATACTCCGATCCGGAGAAGGGTTCGGGCGCGGTGAAGATCACGCCGGCGCACGACTTCAACGACTTCGAGGTCGGCAAGCGGCATGGGCTGCCGCAGATCAACGTGCTGACCATTGAGGCGAAGATGCTCCTTCGACCAAATTTAGACTTTACGCGTGGGGTTGATTGGAACCCCG
>DASYFD010000081.1:0-19171 GCA_036498625.1 Xanthobacteraceae bacterium
GGTCTTTGCGGCCTACGTGCTGCTCGGCATCCTCTATGAAAGCTTCATCCATCCGATCACGATCCTTTCTGGCCTTCCATCGGCGGGCGTGGGCGCGCTTATCACCTTGATCGCATTCAAGATGGATCTTTCCGTGATTGCCATGATCGGCATCGTGATGCTGGTCGGCATCGTCAAGAAGAACGCCATCATGATGATCGACTTTGCCATCGAGCGCCGCCGTGTCGGCATGAGCGCCGAGGCGGCGATGCGCGAGGCTTGCCTGCTGCGGTTCCGACCGATCATGATGACGACCTTCGCGGCGGTTTTCGGCGCGTTGCCGATTGCGATTGGCGCGGGGGCAGGGGCGGAGCTGCGCCAACCACTGGGTGTTGCGGTCGTGGGTGGCTTGTGCGTGTCGCAACTGCTGACGCTCTACATCAGTCCGGTCATCTACATCTATCTCGACCGCCTCGATCGCATGATCAAGCGTAGGCTCGAACCGCAATTGGAGGAGGTATCCAGCGGTCCGAATATTCCTCTGCGCGAAGATCGCCTCGTTGGGTGACGCATCGACGAGCATGGCCTGATGGCGGGCGCTCAGGAGCCATGCATTTCTGTCTTGCGCGTTTGGTCGCACAGCATGCGCCGGTCGCTCTCGACTCTCTGAGCGGCGTGCGGGTCGCTACCCGGATACCTCCATTTTGGCCAGAACGAACTCGATTTTGCTAATGAAAACAATCGCGGCGTCAGACCGTACCCATCGGCGCGGTCGCGGCCTTGAGCCAGGCGTGCGCCGGCAGATCGAGCAGTGGCGCCAGGCTTTCGAGAACATGCGCGTGGTAGCGGTCGAGCCAGCGCGTCTCCTCGATGGTCAGCATGTCGGTCCTGACCAGCCGCCGGTCGATCGGTGCCAGTGTCAAGGTCTCGAACGCGTTGAGCGGCTTCTCGGCGCCGGCGACCGATGCCGCCTCGGTCACCAGCACCAAGTTCTCGATGCGAATGCCGTAGTGGTCGGTCTTGTAGTAGCCCGGCTCGTTCGACAGGATCATGCCGCGCTTGAGCGCGACGGTGCCGAGCTTGGAGATGCGGGCCGGGCCTTCATGCACCGAGAGATAGCTGCCGACGCCGTGGCCGGTGCCGTGATCGAAATCGAGCCCGACCTCCCACAGGAATTGCCGCGCAAAGGAATCGAGCTGCGCCCCGGTGGTGCCGTCGGGGAAGACCGCGCGCGCGATCGCGATGTGGCCCTTGAGCACGCGGGTGAACCGCTCGCGCATCTCTTGCGTCGGGGTGCCGACCGCGAGCGTGCGGGTGATGTCGGTGGTGCCGTCCTCGTACTGCGCGCCTGAATCGATCAGGAACAGGCTGCCGGGCGCGATCAGCCGGTCGGTCTTGCGGGTGACGCGGTAGTGCACGATGGCGCCGTCCGGGCCGGCGCCCGCGATGGTGGGAAAGGAGACATCTTTCAGCTTGCCGGTATCGCGGCGAAAGCTTTCCAGCGCCTCCACCGCCGCGATCTCGCTGAGCGTGCCGGCCGCGGCGGCACCCTCGAACCAGGCGAGAAAACGCACGATCGCGGCGCCGTCGCGCCGGTGCGCGGCGCCGGCGCCCGCAATCTCGACGGAGTTCTTCACCGCCTTCATCAGCACGATCGGGTCGGGACCGCGCGAGAGCTTTCCGCCCGCCCCCGTGACCAGGCGGGCGAGCGCATCGGCGGCCGTCGCCTGATCGATGCGTACCGTCTTGCCGGCGGCGCCGAGCGCGGCGAGATCGCGGGCAAAGTCGGCCGGCTCGCGCACATCGGCGAGCGCCTCCAGGCTGTGGCGCGTGTCGTTGGCGAGCTTGCGGCCGTCGACATAAAGGGCAGGGCGGCCCTCGCGCGGGATGATCGCGAAGGCGAGCGGCAGCGGCGTGTGCGGCACGTCGGAGCCGCGGATATTGAAGGTCCAGGCCACGCAATGGGGATCCGAGATCACCAGCGCATCGGCCTTGAGCTTGCCGATCTCCGGGCGAATGCGCGCCAGCTTGGTGACCGCCGCCTCGCCCGCGAAGGCGACATCGTGCAGCAGGAAGGGGCCGAGCGGCGGCGCCGGGCGATCGGTCCAGATGGCGTCGAACAGATCGGGCTCGACCGCGACCAGCGCGGCTCCGCTCGCCGCGCAGGCCTTAGCGAGCCGCTCCGCGCTCTCGATGGTGTGCAGCCATGGGTCATAGCCGAGGCGGTCATGGCTGGTGAGGTTGCGCTCCAGCCATTGATGCGGCGGCGTCTCGGCCAGGTGCTCGATCGCGAACAGCGCCGTGTCCACTTGGCTGCGCACCTGCAAGGTGTAGCGGCCATCGACGAACAGGGCGGCGCGCTCCATGAGCACGACGGCGGCGCCGGCAGAGCCGGTGAAGCCGGTCAGCCAGGCCAGCCGCTCGTCGGCGGCCGGCACGTATTCGTTCTGGTGACGATCGGCGCGCGGCACGATGAAGCCGGTCAGTCCACGATGGGCGAGCTCGGTCCGCAACGCCTTGACGCGCGGCGCGCTGGCGGCCCCCTCGGGAACATCCTCGAACGACTGAAAGTGCGCCTCGAACATGGCGGCACTCTATTGGCCATGCGCCCGGGCGGCAACGGCCCCCATCCTGGCCGTTCGCTTGCGGGGGAGGGAACGTGTGTGAGCGCGCAGCACCAATGTCACCCAGCCATCGAGCTCGATGCGGCGCTCGAGCACCAGCCCGCGGGCCCGGTAGGCGGCGAGCGCGGCGGCGGCCTGAGCGATCAGAAGGCCGGAAAGTACCACGTATCCGTGCGAACCCGTCAGGCGCGCCATCGGGGTCGCCATCCGCTGCAGCGGCCCAAGCAGGATGTTGGCAAAGATGAGATCGAACGGCGCGCGCGCGCGGAACCGCCGCGCCGAGAATCCATCGGCCCGGATGACCTCGACCATCCCACCCGCATGGTTGAGCCGCGCATTGGCGCGAGCGGCATCGACCGCGCGGGCATCGTTGTCGCTCGCCAGCACCGGCCGGTGCAGCGCCAGCGCGGCCGCGATGGCGAGCACGCCACTGCCGGTGCCGAGATCGAGGATGCGCGCGTTCGAACCGCGCCCGGTCGGCCGGCGCTTCGCCAGCCGGTCGAGCGCCAGGAGGCAGCCGCGGGTGGTGCCGTGATGGCCGGTTCCGAAGGCCAGCGCCGCCTCGATCTCGATGCCGATGCGATTGGGCTGCACCCGGCTTCGGTCATGGGCGCCATGCACGATGAAGCGGCCGGCCTCGACCGGCGTCAGTCCCTGCAGGCTCGCCTGCACCCAGTCCTTGGCTCCGACGGTCTCGAACACCAGCGCATTGGCGATCTGCGCACCGGCCGCAAGCCCGACGACGGCCCGCACCGCGGTCTCGTTGGGGACTTCGCGAAAATGCAGGGACACCGTCCACCGTCCATCCCGATCCTCGGCGGCCGCCACCACCACATGGGTGGAGTCGAAGCTTTCAGCGAGCGCATCAAGGACATGCCGGGCCTGCGCCTCGCTGGTCGAGACAATGGCGCAGAAGCTCGCATCCGAGGTGGACATTGGGGGAGCCATAGCGTTGCCGCGCCTCGCGAAAGCGTCCGGGTGGTCGATAACGCGGGGAGGATATCCCCGCACATAACAGCCGTGCCGCTGCACTAACGCATTCGCCTCATGCACAATCCGCCAAGATGCAATCCACAAGCAATCTCACAGACTTGTGC
The DNA here is from genome assembly GCA_036498625.1 of Xanthobacteraceae bacterium. GTDB lineage: Bacteria > Pseudomonadota > Alphaproteobacteria > Rhizobiales > Xanthobacteraceae > VAZQ01. The sequence goes on from DASYFD010000081.1 coordinate 3,701, forward strand.
ACAGGCATTTCAACCGCATTCTCCACAATTGGAGCCGCAGCGGGCGACGCCGGAATCCCTCCCCTCGAAAGGGTGAGGGTGGCGAGCGCAGCGAGCCGGGTGGGGTCCCGCCTCTCTGCGAACTCGGAGTTTGTGGCGGGACCCCCACCCGACCCGCTTCGCGGATCGACCCAAGGGCAGGCTCCCCCCTTTCAAGGAAAGGTTTCGCCGCGAGCGCGGTGCTTTCGTCGCATGAGCAGCTGCGGAGCGGGGCTTGTTTCGCTCGCCAGCACCCGTATCGTGAAGCGTCCGAGCGGGCCGGGAGAGCAGATGATGGCAACCAGAGACAAAACCAGCCCACGTGTCATGGCACGCATGGGATTTGCGGGGCGCGTGCGTTGGTGGTTGCTGAGCGCGGTGGCGGCCCTGCTGTGCCTTGATCCCGGCGCCGCGCGCGCCGCCTATCCGGACCGCAACATCCTGCTGCTCGTTCCGTTCGCGCCCGGGGGCCCGACCGACATCATCGCGCGCATCATCTCGGCGGCGTTCCAGAAGTCGCTCGGCCAGTCGGTCATCGTCGACAATCGCGGCGGGGCGGCCGGCAATATCGGCATGGCAATGGCGGCGCGCGCTACGCCCGACGGCTATACGCTGCTGCTCACCTCGACCGCGATCGCAGTCAATCCGGCGCTGTTCAACAATCTGGGCTACGATCCGTTCAAGGATTTTCTGCCGGTCTCGGAGCTGGTCAACGCCCCCAATGTCATCGTGGTGCGCGCCGACTCCGGCATCAAGTCGATCGGCGATCTGGTGGCGCGCGCCAAGGCAGCACCCGGCACCTTCAACTATGCGAGCCCAGGGGTGGGAACCAAGTCGCATCTGTCCGGCGAGGAGCTCAAGCTGCGGGCCGGCATCCAGATGACCCACGTCCCTTACCGGGGCGCCGGCCCGGCCGCGCTGGCGGTGCTCGAAGGCACCACCCAGGTCGGCTCGGTGGCGCTCGCGGCCGCGGAATCGCTGGTCAAGAGCGGTCAGCTGCGGGCGCTGGCGGTGACCGGGGCCAAGCGCTGGTTCTCCTTGCCCGACGTGCCCACCATGGTCGAGCTGGGCTATCCGGGCTTTGTCTCCGACACGTTCAACGCCTTGTTCGCGCCCGCCGGTACGCCGGCCCCGATCGTCGCGGTCCTGGCCAAGGAAAGCCAGGCGTCGCTGCGAACCCCCGAGGCGCTGGTTCAGGCGCACAATGCCGGATTCGAGGTCGTGGCCGGCACCCCCGAGCAGCTCTCGGCGCGGCTCGCCGCCGAGATTCCGGCCGTGAAGGAGTTGGTGGCCCGCATCGGCATCAAGCCCGAGTAAGGGGCATGTACCGGCTCGCCCGCCGCCTGCTCCTGGCTCTGGCCGTACTGCTGGGGCCGGCCACAACCGCGAGCGCGGCGCAGGAGCTGCCGACCCGCACCATCCGGATGGTGGTGGCGTTTCCGGCCGGCGGTCCGGCCGATTTCGTCGCCCGCCTGCTGGCCGACAAGCTCAGATTGTTGATCGGGCAGACCGTCATCGTCGAGAATCGGGCCGGCGCCAACGGCGCGATCGGCGCCGAATATGTGGCACGCGCCGAACCCGACGGGACCACCTTGTTCTTCACCACGGTGGGCGCGGTGGCGATCACCCCGCACCTGATGGCCAAGGTGCCTTATGATCCGATCCGGGATTTTGCCCCGATCACCCTGGTGGTGCGCAACACCACCATCCTGGTGGTCAAGCCCGACATGGTGGCCTCATCGGCCAAGGATCTGGCGGCGCTGGCGGCGCGAGTTCCCGGCGCCATCGCCATTGCGTCGACCGGTTCGGGCAGCATGCCGCACCTGGCGCTCGAGCTCTACCAAGCCTCCGCCGGCGTGCGGTTCCTGCATGTGCCCTATCGGGGCGCCGCCGCGGCATTGAGCGATCTCCTGGGCGGCCAGGTGCAGGGCATGTTCGCCGACACGCCGGTGCTGCTGTCGCAGATTCAAGCCGGCAAGATCCGTCCGCTCGGCGCCGCCTCGGCCAACCGCAACGCGGCGCTGCCGGACGTGCCGACGCTGGCCGAGCAGGGCTTTGCCGACACCAGCGCGGACAATTGGTACGGGCTGCTGGCACCGGCGCGCACGCCGGCGCCTGCGATCGCCAAGCTGCACGATGCCGTCGTGGCGGCGCTCGAAGCGCCCGACATGCGCGACAAGCTGATCCGCTCCGGTGCCGTTCCGGCTTCGACATCGGCGGCGGACTTCGGCAAGCTCATGCGCGAGGAGCTCGACCGCTGGGGCCGCGTCGTGCGCGAAAAGAACGTCAAGGGAGACGATTGAGCACGCGCCGCAGAGCATCGATGCAAGGGCTCCTGGCGCTCTGCTTTGCCGGGGGCTTGGCGTTGCCGTTGGCTGCGGCGGGCGCGGCGGACTGGCCGGTGAAGCTGCGCGTCATCGTTCCGTTCGCGGCCGGCGGTGCGGCGGACGCGCAGGGCCGGCTCTATGGCGATGCCCTGAGCGCCGCCTTCGGCAAGCAATTCATCATCGAGAACCGCACCGGCGGCGGCGGACTGATCGCGGCCGAAGCGGTCGCCCGCGCGGCGCCCGACGGCTATACGCTGCTGGTGTCGGGCATCCCGATCCAGGTCCTGGCGCCGGCCATGAACCGGAATGTCGGTTACGATCCGATGCGGGACTTCACCCACATCGCCTATTTCGGCGGCACCCCCAATGTGCTGGTCACCCATCCGTCGCTTGGCGTGAAGAGCTACCGGGAGCTCGTGGCGCTGGCGCGCGCACAACCGGACAGCATCGACTATGTTTCGGCCGGCGTCGGCACCATGGGCAATTGGGTCGCCGAATATCTGGCGGCGGCGGAGAGCATCCGGCTCACCCATGTGGCCTACAAGGGCGGAGCTGCGGCTCTGCTCGATCTCCTCGCTGGCCATGTGAAGGTCGGGATGCTGAGCTGGTCGAGCGTGGCGGAGCATATCCGGGCCGGCGCCTTGATCCCGCTCGCCGTCACCTCGGCGGAACGCGTGTCCTACCTTGCCGACATTCCGACATTGCGCGAGCTCGGCTACGGCGACTTCGTCGCCACCACCTGGTTCTCGCTGTCGGGCCCGGCCGGCTTGCCGGCCGATATCGTGGAGCGGATCAATCATGCGGTCGTCGCCGCCATGGAGCGGCCGCAGGTGAAGCGGCAAATCGAGCAGGATGCGATCGAGACACGGCCGATGACGGCAGCCGAAGTAACGCAGTTCTCACAACGCGAAATCGATCGTTGGACGCCCTTGATCAAGAAGATGATAGCGATCAAGGAGCCGTAACGGCGCGAAGGGCGGAGCGCCGCTCTGCCGATCACGCCGGGCAACCCGTGCAGCGAGTGTCAAAATATTAGGCTACGCTGCGTCATTCGATGGAGGAATAACATGGCCACACAGTGGAACGAGATCCCGGTGCCGACCGGCAAGGAGGCGCTGTCGCGGACCTATCCGGCGGGCTACCGCAGCGACGTGATCGATGTGCCCGTCGAGGCCGGCGATCGGGGTCTGGAATACATGATCCGGATGAAGGCCGGCGACACCGTGGTCTATTCCTGGGAAGTGCAGAGCATCGGCGATCCGCAATCCTTCCATACCGAGTTTCATGGCCACACCGACACGGCGCCCGGGCAGGCCGGCGATTTGATGTTCTACGAGAAGGCGGCCGGCGCCAAGGCGAGCGGCTCCTTGATCGGGCCCTGGCAGGGCATCCACGGCTGGTACTGGCAGAACAAGAGCGGGGCGCCGGTGACGGTGCGGTTGCGCATGGCCGGGTTCTACGAGCTCATTCCGGGCCAGGCCGGACAGGCGGTCAAGGAATAGATCGCGACGCCCGGCACGCGTCGCTTATGAGGTCGATCAAATCCCGATCCAGCCGAATCCGCGGAGAGCTATTCAGCGCGACCGACGAGGCGATCGATCGTCCATGGGATGAAATGGCACGGCAGGCTTTGATCTCGGTGGCGGCTGCTGAGCTCGACCATATCGCCTATCTTTACGGCCAGATGTTCCGGAATTGCAGCCATGGTGGTCGTCGACGACCATCTGCCGGGTTGCTGGTATTGCTCGACTGTCGCGCGACTGAGGGGGACATAAGCGGGGCTGATCTTTGCTCCCAAGTCGGCTTCGACCGATCGGGTCCTTGCCGATGCCTCTTCGTCCGGAACGAAGCCTATAACCTTCCCGGTCACATGCTGCGGCTCGGCGGCAAGCTGCAATGGGCAATCATCACGCAACGTGGCGGACTGCGTCGGCAATACGGCCGCAGGCGAGGCGGGTCGAGGCGTCTCCGGCTTCGCCGCCGGGGGCGCGGTCCGCGGATTCTGCCAGAATCCCGACTGAGCGGCCGGCGGATTTTGCACCGCCGGTAATTGGCCGAGATAGGGGATCGGCTTCGCCGGCGATGTCGCAGCGATGAGGCGCGCCGGATCATCGCAGCTCTTTCGCAGTTTCGCGTATGCCGTGGAAAATCCCTGCATGTTCAGCGTTGCGCCGCCCGCCGACCCGGCCGGATCAGAGAGTCCAAGCGCAGCGTTGTCCCCCAGGGTGTCGAAGGTGCTCGCCGGCAGCGTAGCCGTGCGAAAATCGAAACCCGCCCCCGGCGCGTGGATCAGGTAAGACAGATCGACGCGCTGTCCCTGCAGGCTGACGCTGACGGAGCGCGGCCCGGTACCCGAGGTTTCGGCGCTATGCTGCCGCACCAGCGTGAGACGGACGACCTGCCCGGCTCCGCAGTCGAGGCTCACGAAGCCGTTGAGATACCGGGACTGATCGCTTTCGCTGCGCACGAAAAATCGCTTCCTCATGACGGGGGTGGGCCTGTCGACGAACTGCCACCCGGCCTCACCGATTTCTCTGCGATCAATTCCGAAGCGCACAAGGTCCTCCCGCTCGAGGAACTTGTTCGACTCGAACGGAATGGCGGCCGCCGCCTTGAACAGGGCCTCGTCGAATCCCATCTCGCGCAAATATTCCTGAATGCGCGCATGCGCCAACCTCTTGGCCTCGGCAGCGGCGCCGCGCGCCGGCGCCAATGCCGGATCCAGCCCGACATCGTGGATACCAATCTGCACCCAGGGCGGGACCGTGCGCGCAGTGCCCCCCGCCAGCACATAGACACATCCCGAATTGCACATCGCGATGCTGGGGTCGAATTCCGACTCCAGCGCCTGTCCGGAGTGTTTCTGCGCCTCGCAGGATTTCTCCATCGGCTTGTCCCGATCGCAGCCGTGTGGAATCGTGTAGGCAACGCTGACCGCCAGCTTTTGCTCGTGGATCAGCCGGCCGAGCTCGAGCGAGCCGGCGACGGAGCCTCCGGGCGAATGGAGGTAGATCGGCGGCCGGCGACGCCCCAGTTTCGCGAGCAGCCGGCGCAGGCGCGACGCGGCACCGGTGTCGATTTTCCCCTCTGCGGCAATCCATTCATTGCAGCCCGGCCCACACACATCCGCTTCGCCCCGAGCCAGAAAGAATTCGATCTCTCCCATCGGGGGCGCTTTGGGTCCGGCCGGCGCGGCTTTGCCGGGATCCGATGCCGGTTCGGCCACGACGGTCGCCACGCCCCCGAGGACGGAAACGAGCACAGCCAGAAGAATTGCAGGAAGACGAGAGTTCGGCATGGCCTGTGGTGCGGTGGCGCAAGAGGCAGGCACCAATAACACAACCTTGGAGCGACCGCACGCCGGTTTGCCGCGTTTTTCGTCACGCGCCATGCCGGCCTGCGACCTCGCGGCCGTCAGCGGCTGCTGTGCGCGACGCAACCGAAAGAAGGGGCCCAGCACATAAGCCCACGATCGCCCGGCGCGGGCGGTCGCTACTTGCCGCGGACCACGTCCTTGTAGGCCGGCCTTTCCTTGAGGAAGCCGCGATGCATCATCCAGTCGACCTTCTCCTGGAACTCGGCCGCCTTGTAGCCCTGCACGCCGGTCAATTCGGGCAGCATGCCGGTCTTGCGCTGCTCCGGCGTGAGGTCGCGCAACAGCTCCTCGCGCGAGCGCTCCTCGTTCTCGGCCAGCCAAGCCACCGCGCGGTTGAGGGCGCGCGTCAGCTTCTGGGCGGTCTCGTCGTCGACGTCCTCGCCGGCTACGATCCCGCCGCGCCAGCGCAGATCGGCGATCTTGCGGCAGCCGGCCTCGATGGCACGGCTCACCAGCGGCTCCATCAGGGCGGCGGCTAGCGTCTGGCCGCTGACCAGCGCGTCGAGCCGATCATTGGCATGCACCAGCTTGATGCTTTCGAACGGTACGCCGGCCGCTTCCAACACCTCGATAGCGGCATAGAATGTTCCGGCGTGCCAGGTCACGGCGATCGGCACATTGCGCAGGTCCGCGACCGACTGGATCGACGAATCCCGGCGCACCATCAGGGCACCGGTGCGGGTGGTGGTGTCGAGGCCGATGATCTTGCCTTTGCCGAGCGTCTGCACCCGCTCGATCGCGCCCCATTCGCACACCGGATAGACCTCCAGGGCTCCCTGCTGCAGTTGCGATTCCTTCCAGCGCTCGGAAAAATTCTCGACCCGCCCGGCGACGCCCTTGGGATTGTCCTCGTGATATTCCACATCGAGGCCTTCGTCGGCGAAATAGCCTTGCTCGACCGCCACCCGCCAGGGGCGGTCATGGGCATTGCTGTCGCTCTGCAGACGGATGGTACGCGCCATGAGCATTCCCTTTTATTTTTCTCGGAGCTTGGATTTTCCGGCCGCAGGATAGTCGATACCGGCAAGGCCCTCAATGGAGGGGGCGGCGGCCCGCGGGCCATGCAGGTCCCCGCCGGCCGGGGTTCATTCTTCGATTCTGTTTCGTTCGCTTTTCGATTCCGCGACGGCCGACAAAGCACGGGAAAACCAGGGACTTCCAGGGCGTTCCCGGTAGGTAGTTCTGCACGATTCCCGGTGCCCGAATTGGTGCGCGGAAGAGTACCAAGCATAGGGCCGCGGCCCTAGCCGTGGTACCCTGAGCACGCGAATCACTGAGGGGTGCTCTCATGAACGTCATCGTCTTCGCGTCACGCAAAGGCGGCTCGGGCAAGAGCACGCTGACTGCACATCTTGCGGCCCAGGCCCACCGCCCGTCGCGTCCCGTCCTGCTGATCGACTGCGATCCGCAGGGCTCATTGACCTTGTGGCACAAGCTGCGGGGCGGCGGGGAGCCGCCGCTGCGCGCCGCCATCGACGGCGTTGCCGATCTCATCAAGGCCGCCCGCCACGCCGGCTACGAATGGGTGTTCATCGACACGCCGCCGAACATGTCGGCCGCCGTCACCGATGCGATCAACGCCGCCACGCTGGTGGTGATCCCGGCGCGGCTCACCGTGTTCGATATCGCGGCCGTCAAGGAGACCATGGATCTGTGCCGCAAGCTGCACAAACCCTATGCGGTCGTGATCAACGGCGTGCCGGCGCGGCGCGACAACACGGAGTCGCCGTATGTGCGCGAGGCGCGCCAGGTTCTTACCCAGCTCAATGTCCCGGTCTGGTCCGGCCAGATCACCCAGCGCACCAACTACTCGCTTGCGTTGGCGGAAGGCGAGGGGGCCAAGGAATACGACGCCAACTCGGAGGCGGCGAACGAAGTCGCCGCGCTGTGGACCGCCATCGAAAAGTCGGTGAAGGCGATCAACGGCATCTACGAAGGCGTCGCCATGCACCGCGTCGCGGCCTAGCCGAGGGCGCCCTTCGTTCGCAGCCCGACCAGATCGAGGTCGGATGATCCGGCTTCGATAGAGAAGCGGATGCGTCACTTCTACATGCCCTGACATTTGGCCGGCCAGCGATGGAACGCGGGCATTTGGAACGCCGACTTTTGAGCTCGCGCGATCGAAAGCCCCATTCCGTTGAACTTTTTGTGTTGCGAGGCATATCGGCACGGCGCCCCGATCCGTGCTAGGGGACGCAGACATCGACCCGATCATCGATCACAAAGACATTGATATCACAAACGTCGACCCCACGAACGTCGACCCATGGGAGGTTTGAAGATGACGGAACTCTCCGCGGCCTGCTTCCGGCATGGCGCCATCGGCGCCGTGATTCTTGCCGCCATCGGGACGGCCTGGCTCTCCCCCCCGCGTGCCGCCGCGCAGGGCGCCGCGCCCGACTATGCCGCCCTCATGGCGGCGCCTGACCGCAGCGATGCCGACCGTGATGCCGACAAGCGCCGCGACCCGGTGCCGTTCCTCGCCTTCGCCGGACTGCGGCCGGGCATGAAGGTGCTCGATATGGGGGCCGGCGCCGGCTACAGCACCGAGCTGGTGGCGCGTGTCGTGGGGCCGAGCGGCAAGGTCTACGGCCAGAATCCGCCGGATTTCGGCGAGCGCGGCAAGGCGGCGTTCGCGGCCCGGCTGGCGACCCCGGCGATGAAGAATGCCGTGAGCCTCGCGCAACCCTTTGATGATCCGGTGCCGGCCGACGTGCACGATCTCGACGCCATCACGTTCCTGTTCTTCTACCACGACACGACCTATATGAGCGTCGATCGCGCCCAGATGGACCGCAAGATGTTTGCAGCACTCAAGCCCGGCGGCGTGCTGGTGATCGCCGATCATGCCGCCAAGGCTGGCGCCGACATATCGGTCGGCAAGAGCCTGCATCGCATCGACGAGGCGGTGCTGCGCCGCGAGGTCGAGGCAGCCGGCTTCAAGCTGGTCGCCGAAGGCGCATTCTGGCGCCAACCCGGCGACACCAAGGACTTCTCCACGCAACGCCCACCCGCCCCGGTGGACGAGTTCGCGCTGAAGTTCCAGAAGCCGATGTGATCAGGGCGCCAAGTCGACGGCGCCAAGTCGACGGCGCCAAGTCAGGGCGCCAAGTCGCGCGATCAATGGCAGGGGATCACTCCCCTGCCAGCTCCAGGCCGGCCCCCTGCCAGCGCGGCAGCGCCGACTTGGCGGTGAAGTATTTGAGGAGCGCGAGCGCCGGTTCGACCGCGCTGGTCGCCGCCGGTATGGCGGCGTCGTAGTTGATGTAGACCTGCACCGCCGCTGGCACCGGCCCCGCCAGGATCACGCCCTTGGCGCGCGGGATCTCGCTCACATTGAAGAGGCCGGTCTCGACCTCGCCCTTGGCGATCAGCTCCTGCCCGGAGGCGCTGAGCACGAGCTTGGGCTTGACCGCGTCGGCGATGCCAAGATTGGCCAGCACCTTGAGGGCATTGGGCCCGCTCAAGCCGCCGGTCGATGAATCGCTCACCGTGATGGAGCGGGCCTCGATCAGCGCCTTGCGGGTGCTTTCAACGCTCGCGAGGTCGAGCCTGGTTCCCTCCCGCACCGCGAGCCCGATGCCGACCCTGGCAAACGGGTGGCGGCTGCCGGGACGCCAATCCTTGTCATGAGCGGCGGCGGCTTCGGCCGGCATGATGACCACGTCAAAGGTCTCGCCGGCCTTGAGCCGCTGCTCCACCTGGCCGGGCGAGCCGAACACGAAGCTCACCTGCTGGCCGGTATCCTTGGTGAAGTCAGCGCCCAGATTCCGCTCCGCGATATTCAGGGCGTTGGCGCTGAGCACCCGGATCTCGGCAGCGCCGGAGGTCGCGGACGCAGCCGTGACCACCGCCACGGCAATCAGCGCAGAATATCCAAATCGATTCGGCATCGTTTCCTCCGGTTCCAGCACAATAGCTTTTTCGCATTTTAGGGCGGTTTGTCCGCCACCGGAAGGAAAGCGCCCTGCTCCAGATTGCGGGCTGAGCCGCCGACGTTCCATCACACGGTATTGTGAGGATGGGCGCGAAACGGAACTTTGGAACGCACCGTCGCCAAGCCGGTTGCCTTGGTATCGGAATCCCGACGTTACCAGCGCTTGTTGAGAACGGCGCGCAAAGGATAAAAGGAGAAATTCGTCATGAACTTTCCGTCGAAAACCCTCGCGGTCGCCTTGCTGGCTGCGGGCTCGGCCTGTTTTGTTGGCACCGCGGGCGCGGCCCCGCTCGGCGCGTCGCTGGGGCTGCAGGAGGCCAGCAGCCCGATGGTGCAGACCGTGCAGTGGCGGGGCGGTCATCGCGGCTGGGGCGGTCGTGGGTGGGGGTGGGGTGGAGGCGCAGGTCTTGCGGCCGGTGCCATCATCGGCGGGGCGATCGCGGCATCGCGCCCCTATGGATATGACTACGGCTACGCCCCGGGCTACAGCTATTACGGGTATGGGCCCGGCTACGGATATGATTCAGGCTATGCCGAATATGGTTATGCCCCCGGCGGCTATGTGCAGGCCGCCCCCGGTGGTGATCCGGCCTACTGCCAGCAGCGTTTCAGGTCCTACGACCCGGCCTCCGGAACCTATCTCGGCTATGACGGATATCGCCATCCCTGTCCGTAATATGTGATGGCGACGCGGCCGCAACGGGCGGCCGTTCGAACGGCGAAGGGCTGCCCCGAGGGCAGCCCTTCGTTTCTTCACCGCAAGTGAGCGCTCAATAGCCGTTATAGTAGCCGCGCGGCTGCTGGTAGTAGGGTGCCGGGCGCTGCCCGTAGTAGGCGGGCGGGTAGGAGGGCTGTCCGTAACCGGGCTGCCCGTAACCGGGTTGCCCGTAAGCGGGCGGATAGGTGGGCTGCGCATAGGTCGGCTGGCTATAGGCCGGCGGATACTCGCCCTCGGCCGGGGCGCGCGCCCGTGCCGTCAGCTCGCCCGAGACCACGATGGTGGTCGCCTCCATGCCCTGCTGCTGGACCAGCGCGTAGAGCGTGGCGGCGTTGTCGGGATGCAGCCGGATGCAGCCGTGGGAGGCGGGGCCGCCGAGCTGGCTGATCTCGTAGCTGCCGTGGATCGCGAAGCCGCCGTGGAAGAAGATCGAGTGCGGCATCGGCGAATTGTAATATTCCTTTGAGAACCAGGTGGCCGCCATGCGCTGAGGGTGGAAGGTGCCGCTCGGCGTGCCGAGGCCAGGTCGCCCGGTCGATACGGCGAAGTGGTAGCGCGGCGCGCCGTCGACCGAGACCGTCATCTGCTGCGAGCTCTTGTCGACATTGATCAGCACGTGAGCGGGCGCCTGCGACGCGAGCAGAAACGAAAGCGCCGCAACAAGCGGCGCGCAGAGCGAGAACCGGAAACGCATGGATGAACCTCACCGGCGGCCGGGATGCCGCTGCTTGCCTGTTCGAGTTATAGCAGGGATTTTGTGGCGATGGTTTGACTCAAGGGCGGGGATGGCGGAACAGCGTTAAGAAATCGAAGCGCTCGCTTTCGATTGCTCCAAGCGGGCGGTTGAAGAGGCCACCGCCTGCTCCCTGTAAATAACAGGAAAAGAACAGGCGGCGGGTGCGTGGAGGGGCTCCTCAGGACGCATCAGCGGACTTGCCGGCGCCCTTCGGGGTTTCGATATCGAGCCGGTTCAAGCGCTGCTCGAAATCCTTTGCCTCGAGCGCCCGCACATAATGGTCCACGAGCTTCGAGAGCCCGCATGCCTCCGCCGCCGTGATCTCGCGGCCGGCCGGGTTTCCGCTTTGACCTTTTTCGAATCTCATCTGGCTCTCTGCTGGTTGTGCATCCAAGCCGCGCGCAGCGGTGGATCGCGGACACGAAAAACCCCGGCGCGGTTTCCCGCCCGGGGCACACTTCCTGAATTTCAATTTCACGAATATTCTGATTTGGGGATTCGTGTCAACTGCATGCCAAACTGAAATTCAACACGCTTCGCGCGACCGAGCGGCCTGCAGAGCTCATCGCGGACGCACCGCTCGACCCATAAAAAAACCGGCGCGAAGTCCGGCCGGGCGCGGTTCTGGAGCTTCAATTTCACGAATATTCCGATTTGGCGATTGGGGTCAGGAGTCGGGAGCAGCAGGCAGAGCAGCGGCCTAATGCTTGCGCGCCTGTACCAGGTAACCGATGATGGTGGTATCGCCCAGCGACTTGCAGGCCTCCAGACGATGCAGTCCCTCCACCAGGACGAGGCGGCCGCTGTCCTCCTGCCGGACCATGATCGGGGTCTGCTGGCCGACCTCGAGCATGCTGGCGGCGATCTCCTGCACCAGCTCGGGCTTGAGGGTCGCGCGCCGTTTCACCGGCACGTAGATGTTCGCGATCGGAAAGTTTTCGCGTTTCATCATCGTCATGGCAGGCTCGCCAAATGAACGCTCGGTGGCGCGGCGGCTGGCCGCAGATTGCATCAGGAGATTGCGAGCAACTATGCGCCCGCGCGGCCCGGAATGCCAGTGTGGGACGCTGGACGCTGATCGCCGGATCAACCGGCCTGCCCGAACCCTGCACGCTTCAAGCGCACGATGGCCTGATCGAGCGCGGACAGGAAGCTCGAGCGGTCGCGCGGCGAGAATGACTTCGGGCCGCTGGTGATCTCGCCGGCGCTGCGCAATGAATCCATCAGGTTGCGGGTGGCGAGCGTCATGCCGATCGAGTCCTCGGTAAAAGCCCGGCCGGTGGGCGCGATCGCGACGGCACCGGCCTTCACGCAGCGGCTGGCGAGCGGAATGTCCGCGGTGATCACGATGTTGCCGCGGATGGTTGGTTTCTTCGATGGCGATGTGGCTTCGGGCGTGACCTCGGCACCGGTGCTTCCCGAAACCTGCTCGGCGATCCAGTCGTCGGCCGCGTCCATGCCGGCTCCCACCACCACGCGTTCGATCAGCGGCTCGCGCGGCACCGCGATCGGGCTGTTGCTCACCACGACGACCTTGATCCCATGGCGGGCTGCCACGCGATAGATTTCGTTCTTCACCGGACACGCATCGGCGTCCACATAGATGGTGATGGGACGGGGAGGCGGGGACGTCACAACGGCTCCACGGAATTGTCCATCACCCGCCGCTCAAGGCATTTTCTTTCGACAGTGTAGAGGCATGCGGTCGTACTATCCGCCGTCGCGCGGAACGGCGCCGCGGCAATCATCGCGTCTGTGGCATCATCTTTGAACTCGGCGTCGCCACGAAACTCGTCGATGGTTCGCGGCCGCTCGCGTTGCTCGCCGACTTATCTGCTGGCGGGATGGAGCTTACACCCGCTCCACGAAGCTATCCACCACGCGCTTCTCGCCGGCCTGATCGAATTGGATGGAGAGCTTGTTGCCGTCCACCGCGGTGACATTGCCGTTGCCGAACTTGAGATGGAACACGCGGTCGCCGATCGCGAAGGCGGAGGCCGGGCCGCTCGAGCGGGCGATCAGCTCGCCCTCGATGGTGAGCGGGGCATGGCGCGGTCGCGGCGCCCGTTCGGCGGCAGCGGAGCGTGCCTGGCGGGCGCCGGGCCGCCGTCCGGCGGGATCGCTTTCCTCCGGGGTCGGGGAATCCTGGTTGAAGTCCTGGGTGGCATCCTCCTCCTCGAAGCCGCCGCGCCGGCGCTGCGCACGCTGCCAGCCGGGGGTGCCGTAGCTCGAGCCGAAATGGGTGGTCTCGTCGAAGCGGGAGGCCCCATAGCCGCCATAGCCGCCGAAGCCGCCGCGGGATTCCGTCACCTCCACGCTGCCCTCGGGCAGCTCGTCGAGGAAGCGCGAGGGAATGTTGCTCTGCCACTGTCCGTGCATGCGCCGATTGGTGGCGAAATAGATCTTGGCGCGCCGGCGCGCGCGCGTAATCCCCACATGGGCGAGGCGGCGCTCCTCCTCGAGCCCGGCGCGGCCCTGGTCGTCCAAGGTGCGCTGATGGGGGAACAGGCCTTCCTCCCAGCCGGGCAGGAACACGGTATCGAACTCGAGGCCCTTGGCGGAGTGCAAGGTCATCACCGACACCGCCTCGCCGTTCTCGGCCCTGTCGGTGTCCATGACCAGGCTGATGTGCTCGAGAAAGCCCTGCAGGTTCTCGAACTCCTCCATGGAGCGGATCAGCTCTTTCAGATTTTCGAGCCGACCGGCCGCATCGGCGCTGCGGTCCTTCTGCCACATCTCGGTGTAGCCCGACTCGTCGAGCACGATCTCGGTGAGCTCGGTGTGGGGCAGCGCATCCTTCTGGGCGCGCCAGCGGTCGAACGACGCCACCAGGTCGCGCAGCGCGCCGCGCGGGCGGGGCTTGAGCTCATCGGTCTCGATCATGGCCCTGGTCGCCTGCATCAGCGAGATGCGGCGCCTGCGTGCATGCTCGTGCAGCTGCTTCACGGTGGCGTCACCTAAGCCGCGCTTGGGCACGTTGACGATGCGCTCGAAGGCGAGGTCGTCGGCCGGCTGGGCGATGAGACGCAGATAGGCGAGCGCATCGCGGATTTCCTGGCGCTCGTAGAAGCGCGGGCCGCCGATCACCCGATAGGGCAGGCCGAGCGTGACGAAACGGTCCTCGAACTCGCGCATCTGGAACGAGGCCCGTACCAGGATGGCAATCTCGTCGAGCCGGTGACCGCCACGCTGCAGCTCCTCGATCTCCTCGCCGATGGTGCGGGCTTCCTCCTCGGAATCCCAGGAGCCGGCGACCGTGACCTTCTCGCCCGGCACGTCCTCGGTGTGCAACGTCTTGCCGAGCCGGCCCTCGTTGTGGGCGATGAGATGGGAGGCGGCCGCCAGGATATGGGCGGTCGAGCGATAATTGCGCTCGAGCCGGATCACCTTGGCGCCCGGAAAGTCGTGCTCGAAGCGCAGGATGTTGTCCACCTCCGCGCCGCGCCAGCCATAGATCGACTGGTCGTCATCGCCCACGCAGCAGATGTTCTTGAGGGTGCGGGGCGGGGCCTCGCCCTTCGCGACGTGCGGCGTGCCGCGCGCCTCAGGGTGAGGGGCGCCCTGGGCGGTTGCCGCCGACTCCTGAACCTGATCGCGAGATTGATCCTCATCCTGAGGAGCCGCGCTGCGCGCGGCGTCTCGAAGGACCAGGCCGGTGCTCTGCCCCAACAGGCGCAGCCAGAGATACTGCGCCACGTTGGTGTCCTGGTACTCGTCCACCAGGATGTATTTAAAGCGCGCCTGATACTGGCGCAGCACCTCGGGCTGGGTGCGGAACAGGCGGATGCATTCCAGCAGGAGATCGCCGAAATCGGCGGCATTGAGCACTTTCAGCCGCTCCTGAAAGGCGACGTAGAGCTTCCTGCCCTTGCCATTGGCGAAGCTGGCACCTTCGCCGGGGGGAACCTGGTCGGGCGCGAGGCCCCGGTTCTTCCAGCTGTCGATCAGCCCGGCCAACATCCGGGCCGGCCAACGCTTCTCGTCGATGTCCTCGGCTTCGAGGATTTGCCGCATCAGCCTGATCTGGTCGTCGGTATCGAGGATGGTGAAGTCGGGCTTCAGCCCGACCAGCTCGGCATGCCGGCGCAGAATTTTCACGCCGATCGAATGAAACGTGCCAAGCCATGGCATTCCCTCGACGATCTGCCCCACCATGGCGCCGACCCGCAGCTTCATCTCGCGCGCCGCCTTGTTGGTGAAGGTGACCGACAGGATCTCCGACGGCCGCGCCCGTCCGGTCGCCAGAATGTGGGCGATCCGGGTGGTCAGGACGCGCGTCTTGCCGGTGCCGGCGCCGGCCAAGACCAGCACCGGGCCGTCCAGGGTCTCGACCGCGGCGCGCTGCTCGGGATTGAGATC
>DASYFD010000082.1:0-7896 GCA_036498625.1 Xanthobacteraceae bacterium
CAATGACTCTCGTCTCGATCCCTGCCAATCCGGCGCCCGAGGACGTGGTGACCGGAACCTTGAAGACTCCCGACGGCGTCTCGTTGCGCTTTGCGCGCTGGGCGCCGCCGCCGGGACGCAAGGGCACCGTGTGCTTGTTCCAGGGCCGGGCCGAGTTCATCGAGAAGTATTTCGAGACCGTGCGCGATTTGCGCGCCCGCGGCTTCGCGGTCGCCACGCTCGATTGGCGCGGGCAGGGCTTGTCCGATCGGGCGCTGCGCAATTCACGCAAGGGCTATGTCAGGGATTTTTCCCGCTACGACGTCGATCTCGACACCTTCATCCGCGAGGTGGTGCTGCCGGATTGCCCGCCGCCGCATTTCGCCCTGGCCCATTCGATGGGGGCCTCGATCCTGTTGCGTGCCGCCTATCAGGGCCACCGCTGGTTCGATCGCACCGTGCTGCTGGCCCCGATGATCGCGCTGCCGGGCATGCGTCGATCCTCGCTGACCCGGGCCGGCGTCAAGGCCTTGCGCCTGGTCGGGCTCGGCGGCGCCTATGTGCCGGGCGGCGACGCCTCGGTGATGATGCAGCGTCCCTTCATCGGCAACCTCTTGACCTCCGATCCGGTGCGCTATGCCCGCAACATGGCGGTGGTCGAAGCCGAGCCGGCGCTGGCGATCGGCTGGCCCACGGTGGCGTGGACGGATTCGGCCTTCAAGGCGATGCGGCAGCTCTCCGAGCCGAGCTTTCCGACCAGAATCCGGCAACCCATCCTGGTCATTGCGGCCGGGCACGATCAGATCGTGTCGACGCCGGCGATCGACGAATTCGCGATCCGGTTGCGGGCGGGCGCGCATCTCATCGTGCCCGGCAGCCGTCATGAACTCTTGATGGAGCAGGATCGCTTCCGCATGCAGGCGCTCGCCGCCTTCGACGCCTTCGTGCCCGGAACGCCGATCTTCGCTTGAGGCCGTCCGTTCGACGTCGGGGCGATCCTACTTGGCGGACTCCGAGATGTGCTGCTCGTTCAGCAGCGGTTGGGCGAGCCTGGTCCACTCTGCAGCCATTTCCCGCAAGGTGATGCGCCGCTCCCGGCTGCCCACCGTGCGGGCGATGGCCACGCACTGCTCGGCATAATTTATGTATTCATCCCAAGCAGCCAAAGCCGCCTCCCTTCCCCTGAAGAAGTCCCGCAACCCTATAGGTCGGCGTTCTTTGCAGTGTCAAACCTCCACAGCGCATCGGCAGCGGGTTTTCCAGGTATAAATTCTTAGAAAAATCCGCTACCCCGCCAGCAATGCCAATGCGGCGGCATGGACGCGCGGGTCGCCGGCCGCAACGATGCGACCGCCGGCATGCGGCGGGCCGTTCTCCCAGGTGGTGATCACGCCGCCCGCGCCCGTAATGATCGGCACCAGCGCCAGCACATCGTGCGGCTTGAGCTCGGTCTCGATCACGAGGTCGACGTGACCGGCGGCCAGCATGCAATAAGCATAGCAGTCGCCACCGTAGCGCGAGAGCAGCACGGCTTCCTCCACCCGGGTGAAAGCCGCACGATCCGAGCCGTTCATCAGCCGCGGGCTGGTGGTGAACAAGATCGCTTCCGCCAGCCCCGCGCACGGCCGCACCCGCAAGTCGCGCGCACCGGCCGGCCCACGGTAGCGGGCGGCGCCGCCGTCACCGCTGAAACGCTCGCGGGTGAACGGCTGATCCATCAGGCCGAAGACCGGCACGCCCAGCCGGGTCAACGCGATCAGGGTGCCCCAGGCCGGCATGCCCGAGATGAAAGACTTGGTGCCGTCGATCGGGTCGAGAAACCAGACATATTCGGCGTCCGCGCGCTCCGCCCCGTATTCTTCTCCAACAATGCCATGATCCGGGAACTGGCGCCGGATGAGGGCGCGCATCACGGTTTCCGCCGCATGATCGGCGGCGGTCACTGGGTCGAAGGCGCCCGGGCTGCCCTTGTCGCGCACATTCAATGCGGTGCGGAAGAACGGCAGGATGGTCTCGCCCGCGACCCCCGCGAGCTGGTCGACAAAGGCCGCGAAATCGATGGCCGTCATGGCGTTCCTTTGCCCGGCACTGAGTCGCCGGCGACCCGAACGGGTGCGGGCGGGGTTCCCCGCATTTTTCTGTAAACCATTGACAGAATTATCGAAAGAGGAAGGAATCGAGGGCGGCTGGCAGCCCGGAAGCGCAGCAGGCCAGCCATGCAGAAATTGTATAAAGAATAGGTCAAGGACACTTGCTTTTTGTGCGTTGCGGTGGCATGTTGTTGCGGTGCGGTAGCGCCTCGCGTTACCGCTGCCCTCCTTGGGCGTTTCCTCCCTAGACTTGGGCCGCTTGCAACCGCGAGCGGCCCCTTTTTTTTGCCGCGGCCGGCCCCACCGCGGTGTCGTTCCGCAGCGGTCTCGAAGCGACCCCAAGCTTTCGTTATTCGGCCGCCGCCCGGTAGGGCCGCAGCTCCTGAACCGGAATGGCGCCCACCTCGTCGGCGAGATGCTCGAGATCGGCGGCGACGCTCTGGAACGAAGCGGAGCGCTCATAGCGCCGCTCGTCCATATAGAGAGCGCGGTTGAGCTCGAGCTGGATGGCATGCAGGCCGACCGCCGGGTTGCCGTAGTGCTCGGTAATAAAGCCGCCCGCATAAGGCTTGTTGCGGCTGACCACGTAGCCGCGTCCGCGCAGCACCGTCTCGATGGTTTCCGCGACCGCCGGCACGCAGCTGGTGCCGTAGCGGTCGCCCAGCACGACATCGGCGCGCGGCCGCTCGTCCTTGGCGCCCGCCGTGGAAGGCATCGAATGGCAATCGATCAGCACCGCGGCGCCGAAATCCCGATGCTGGCGCGTGAACAGGCGCCGCAGCGCCCGATGATAGGGCTTATAGAGGCCCTCGATGCGCCGGATCGCATCCTCCACCGGAATCCGTTGGCCGTAGATTTCCTGCGACTCGCCCACCACCCGGGCGACGGTGCCAAGCCCCCCCGCCACCCGCATCGAGCGGGTATTGGCGAAGGAGGGCAGCCGTCCGTCGAACATGCGCGGGTCGAGCTCATAAGGCTCCCGGTTCACATCCACGTAACAGCGCGGGAAATGCGCCCGCATCAGCGGGTAGCCGAGCCCGACCACGCCCCCGACCAGCTCGTCCACGAAGGAATCCTCGGAGCGCCGCAGGGTCGCGATGTCGAGCCGCGTGGCGGTAAGGAAGGCGTGCGGATAGACGCTGCCGCTATGGGGCGAATTGAAGACCGCCGGCCCGCGCCACTCGACCGGCTCGAGGATCTCGAACGGAAGGTCGAACTCGTCTTTCGCTTCGCGCATTTGAACCTGTTCGCCTTCACGTGGCGGATCAGACGACCTCCCGGCCATTTTCACCACCACTATCCCGGGAAACGCGCTATTGTCCATGGCCGAGCGGGCGGGACCGCAAGTTCGCCGGGCGGGGTTCACCCGATATTTACCCGGCATCCGCCTAATGCAAGGTCTGGGGACGTGAGTGGGGCGGCCATTTCGGCTCGCCGGTGGGAACGAGCCGACATGGCCAAGATTCTTCTTGCGGAAGACGATACCGACATGCGCCGCTTCCTGGTCAAGGCGCTGCAGAATGCCGGCTTCGACGTGATTTCCTACGACAATGGTCTGTCCGCCTATCAGCGGTTGCGCGAAGAGCCGTTCGAGCTCCTGCTCACCGACATCGTGATGCCGGAGATGGACGGCATCGAGCTCGCCCGCCGCGCCTCCGAGATCGACCCCGACATCAAGATCATGTTCATCACCGGTTTCGCGGCGGTGGCCCTCAACTCGGATTCGGCCGCTCCCAAGAACGCCAAGGTGCTCTCGAAGCCGGTGCACCTGCGCGAGCTGGTCAACGAGGTGAACAAGCTGCTGGCCGCCTGACGGCGGAAGTTCGCCCGGCTGGCGGCCTGACGAGGCGCGGCCGCCGGCGCTTGCCTCGCCGGGGGCGAGCCGATATGACGGTTTTGCCCAGAGGCGGCTCGAACGCTCTTCCGCGCCAGAGCCCAGGGGCGGATTGCCGGGCGGCAAGCTCGCGGTTCTCTTCGGTTCGTTTTGGTCCCTTTCGGGCGGTTAGCTCAGCGGTAGAGCAACGCGTCGACATCGCGTAGGTCGCAGGTTCGATCCCTGCACCGCCCACCATCACGTCCCTGGTTTTTAGCTCATCAAACCGTCCGCGGGCTCACGGCAAAATGCACGCACTGTTTTTATTGGTGAATTCGAATTCGTTTTGTAAAAAGTGACCTCAGTCCCAGCACGCCGAGGCGCAAGTCGAGGCCTTAATGCTGTCTCAGACTGGGGGTGCACTCCAGCCTGGCCTGACTGAAAATACAGTTCCATAACAATAAACTCTCTCGACGAAGGCCCCAGAGCTATGCAGCCTGCGCAGAAGCCGCGCGTTGTTGCGGTGTAAAAGTCTCTGGTTCGTGCCTCACCACGGGGGTGCAGCCCAGCCTGTTGTTCCTGTAAACAACAGGAAAAGAACAGGGCCTTCTTTCGCTCGGATACAAAAAAGGCCGGACGCCTTTCGGTTCGGGCACATCTCGCCAGTTTCCATTTCCCGAATCCACTGATTTGGGTGGCCGGGTCAAGCCCTGCGCACGGGATGCGCGCGTCAAGTTTCGTGGCAAGCTCCGGCGAGCCCTGCTGCACTTGCGGTGCCGCAACGAAAGGCCGTGTCCATCTCACACATGACCGCCGTTTTTCGGACAGCAACGATCATGCCGTTGCGGCTCCTGGGCACGAGCATCGAGCCTTGACAATGTCGCACGCGCACGCCGCTCGTTCAGCATTTGTTAACGGAGAGGTACCGCGTTCGCCATCGACGGCGTCACGGATTGATGCTGACTCGTCCACGTCCTGTGACTGCCTTTCGTTGTCTTGCGCCGGCGCGGGTCGAACGAATTCTTAGTAAAGACATGCTTCGGCTTCCGGCATCGCCCGGGTTGCTAACGGGTTATCAATTGTCCTGATGCATCGTGCGCGGGGCATCGAAGTCATTGGTTCGCGAGGCCTCGGGTCGCGGACCACGGTCTCCAGACAAAGCGGTCTATGTGTCGGCGCGTGCTTTCGCGTGGCCGGTCTTGTTGATGGACAAATGACGTGAACAGCGAACCTGCGCTCTGCAACCCATCGAAGGAATCCCCGGGCCCGGAGGATTGGCGCGCGAATCCCAAAGAATCCCCGAGCTCCGGCCGTGTGGAATTCATCAGCTTCTCGATCGGAGAAGAGCAGTACGGCGTCGACATCATGGCGGTGCGCGAGATCAAGGGTTGGACCGAGATCACGCACCTGCCCAGGCAGCCCGACTATGTCCGCGGCGTGCTCAACCTGCGCGGCGTCATGGTCCCGATCATCGATCTGCGCTGCCGTTTCGGCCAGGGCAAGACCGAGGCGACCCCGCTCCACATCGTTATTGTCGTTCAGGTGGACACGCGGCTGATCGGCCTGTTGGCCGACAGGGTGCTCGACATCCTGGCCTTCGAGGCAACCCGGATCCAGCCGGTGCCGCAGATCGCTCGCTCCTCGCGCATCGATTTCCTCTCCGGGCTGGTCACCATCGACGGCACCATGATCGCGCTGGTCGATCTGCCCAATCTGCTTTCCGAGCAAGTCACCGCAGCAGACGCTGCAAATAACAAGCCCGGGTCTGCCCCTGCGGCTTGATGGATATCGATACGTCCGACGCGCGTATTCGCCGATGCGAGAAGCAGCCGGCGCCTCAGGTCCAGAAGGAGAAAATGAATGTTGCGCTTGAGCAACTTGAGCATCGGAACGAAGCTCATCGTCACGTCCGTGCTGGGTATCGCGCTGATGGGCGGCATGATCACCGCCGTGATGATCGGAAACTCCAGCATCCGGGCCGCGGTCGACGACGCCAGCGTGCAGTCGAACCTCTCCGAGACCGCGAGCGAAGCAAGGGCTTCGATCCGCGGCCTTCAGATCGGCTTGCGCGACATGCGTCTCGCCCTTTCGCTGGACGCCTCGCAGAAGGCGATGGAGCTGTTTCACGAGCGCCAGAAAGGCGCGAACCGATTTATCGATTTTCTTCTGTCGGGCCTCAAGGCCGGGGACAATCTGGAGCGGATGCAGAAGGTCAAGGCGCTCACGGCGCAGTATGTGGCCGCAAGCGAGAAGATTGCCGAGATGAATGCGGAAATCTTCTCCCTGCAGGGCGAGCGGATGGGCGCCACCACCACCGAGGCTCGCGACCTGACCGAGCGCATCGGCGATCTCGACAGCGAGGCCAATCGCCTCATGCGCGAGAGCGCGGCGCCGATGGCCAACGAGCTGGAGAACCTGCTCGCCGACGTGGCGAAGGCCTCGAGCGACCGCGAGACCCAGGTCTCTGCCGCGCTCCTCCAGACCTTGACCTCCACCGAGCGGATCGCCTTGGGGGTAGGGTTCGCGGCAATGCTGACGCTGATCGGATCGGCCGCCTATGGGGCGCTGGCGATCGCGCGGCCGATGCGCCGGATGGCCCAGGTCCTCACCGCGCTGACCAAGGATCACAGCGTCGAGGTGCCCTACACGGCGCGCGGCGACGAGGTGGGCGACAACGCCCGCGCGGCCCAGACCTTCAAGGAAGGCCTGATCCGCATGGAGCAGATGAAGATGGAGCAGGTGGCGGCCGAGAAGCTTTCCGCCGAGCAACGCCGGGTCGCCATGCAGAAGCTCACCGACGATTTCGAGGCCGCGATCGGCGGCATCGTCAAGGCGGCGGTGGTCGGGGATTTCACCAAGCGGGTGGCGCTCGAAGGCAAGGAAGGGCTCATTCTCAACCTCGGCAGCGCCATGAACGCGCTGTGCGAGAACGTGGCCATCACCATGGAGGATCTGGCCGACATGTTCGGCGCCCTGGCGGAAGGCGACCTCAGCCGGCGCATCACCGCCGACTACCATGGCATCTTCGGGATCCTGAAGAACGACGCCAACGCCATGGCGGACCGCATCGCATCCACCATCTCCGAGATCAAGGCGGTCGGCCGCGAGGTGGCGAGCGCGGCGGCGGAGATCTCCGCCAGCACCTCGGATCTGTCGCAACGCACCGAGGAGCAGGCCGCGAGCCTCGAGCAGACCTCCGCCTCCATGGAGGAGATGGCGGCGACCGTGAAGAAGAACGCCGAGAACGCCTTGCAGGCCAATCAGCTGACCAACGGCTCGCGCGACGTCGCCGACAAGGGCGGCAAGGTGGTGGCCAAGGCGGTCGACGCCATGGCGAGGATCGAGGACTCCTCGCGCAAGATTTCCGACATCATCGGGGTGATCGACGAGATCGCCCGCCAGACCAACCTCCTGGCGTTGAACGCCGCCGTCGAGGCGGCGCGCGCCGGCGATGCCGGGCGCGGCTTCGCGGTGGTGGCCTCCGAGGTGCGCAGCTTGGCGCAGCGCTCTTCGCAAGCCGCCAAGGACATCAAGGTCCTGATCACCAACAGCTCGAGCCAGGTGCAGGAAGGCGTCGGGCTGGTCAACCAGGCCGGCACCTCGCTGAGCGAGATTCTCGGCTCGATCAAGCAGGTGGCCGACATCGTGGCGGAGATCGCTTGCGCCAGCGGCGAGCAATCGACCGGGATCGATCAGATCAACAAGGCGCTCAACCAGATGGACGAGGTAACGCAGCAGAACTCGGCCCTGGTCGAAGAGAACGCCGCCTCCGCCAAGACGCTTCAGCACCAGTCGGAAACGATGAACGACAAGGTCGCCTTCTTCAAGCTCGACGAGGAGATCGAGGCCCCCAGGACCAGGGCGCCGGCGCCCCGGATGGCCGCCAAGCCGGCTGCCAAGCGCGAGACCGCTTTCGTTCGCAAGGCCACTGCGGCCCCCATCAACAACCGGCGCGGCGGCCCGGTCGGTCGCATGCAGGCGGCGGTCGCCACCGCCATGGCGGAAGACCCCGAT
>DASYFD010000083.1:0-10635 GCA_036498625.1 Xanthobacteraceae bacterium
CTTGAAGTATCGGGTCTCGACCTCGAGCGTGTCGTAGCGGCCGTCCCCATCGGTATCGCGCCATTGGCCGAGCGAATAGCCCTGGAAGGTCGGGTCGATATAGTTCTTCGGCCAGCCGCGCCCGTCGGTAAAGATGCGCCGCGAATCGTGGATGTGCTCGATCAGGATATGGGTGGTCTCCGGCGTGATGACGATCTCCATGTCGCCGTACGGAACCATGATGCGCGGCATGCCGGGCGCCAGGCACCCATAGGTGGGATCGCCGCCCTGCCCGCCCTCCGCCTGATCCTTGAGGCTGGCCTCCCACTGGGCCATGAACTCCGGCTTGAGCGGGGGCTGCTGCGGACGACCCTGATTGTGCATCGGATCATAGGCCGGCTGGCCGACCACGCCGGGGACGCGGGCTCTCACCCACTGGCCCCTGAGGTCAGGATATTTCGATTCATCGAATGCCTGCGCCGAGGCCAGCATCATCAGCAGCGCCGCCGCCAGCGCGGTCGCGCCAATCGAGCTACGAGCAAGCATGGGGATCCTCCCTGCGGACTGTTCCGACGGCTCGCACGCGGGAGCCGGCGGACGGGCCCTTATTTTTTCGGTTGATTGAAATAGCGCAGATCGGGCGGCTGCTGGCCCTTCTTGGCGGGCATCAGCATGCCCTCGCCGCTCTGGTAATACATGTCGTTTCCGATGAAGACCAATCCACTGCCCTCCACGCACATATCCTCGGGCCAGATCGGGAACTCGGTTTTCTCGCGCCGGTATTTCTTCGCCACCGTCCACGGATGGGTCAGCGCATGGTCGATCACGGTCAGGTCGTTGTGCATGAGTTCGGGATCGGACTTGTCGAGATAGATGCGCTCCTTGATCACGGTCTGGTTGTCGGCATGCAGCGGCAGGCCGCTCGGCTCGAAGGCGCGCGGGCCCTTGAAGTTGCGGGTCTCGATCTCGAGCGTGTCGAAGCGGCCCTTCCCTTCTGAATCGATCCATTTGCCGATGGAATAGCCGTCGAAGCTCGGCTGCGCGTCCGTGGGCCAGTCGCGTCCATCGGTGTAGATGCGCCGACGCGAATCGCGGATGTGATCGATCAGGATGTAGGTGACCTCGGGCTTTACCACGACCTCCATGGGCCGGAACAAGGTCATCATCCCGGGCATGCCGACCGCGAGACACTTGGCGCCTTGCCACTGGCCCTGGCCACCGGCCGCCTGATCAGCGAGGCTCGCTTCGAAGACGGCCTGATATTCGGGCGTTAGCGGCGCTTGCTGGCCCTTCCCCCAGGACTTGTCCGGATCGAACGGCCCCTGGCCGGTGACTCCGGCGGGCGGACGGGCGCGCAGCCATTGCCCCTTGAGGTTCGGATATTGCGCGTCGTCGAACGCCTGCGCGCCGCCGACGGTCATCAACGACACCGTCATGAGGGCGACCGCACCGATCGAGCTCCTGGAAAGCATGCCTGTTCTCCCTGCAACAGCGATCCAGAAAGCTCGTCCGGCGCCGCGAACACGCCGTAAGCTTCCGTGGAGTTGAATAGGCGAGACCGAAAAGTTTGTTGGTCCTGTCAGCGTGCCTGCCGGTGGCGCCAGCGCTCCTGCCTCTTGCAGCGATCGGAGGTTCCGGCAATCCCGAAGGCATTTCAGGCAAGGATATACCGAAGCCGAGGTCCCGCGAAAGGGTGCCGCAAGAGCGGGACGATTTGCGGTTGGCTTCGAAATGAGCAGCGGCGCAGCAGGTGAATGCTGCGCCGCGATGTTGCCGGTCGAGCCCGGCTTATTTCAGCTGATCCGCCACCTTGTCGATACCAGCCTTGGCGCAGGCCTCGTCCTTGTCGCCGCCCGGCGAGCCCGAAACCCCGATGCCGCCGATGACGTCGTCACCGACCTTGATCGGCAGCGCGCCCTGCGCCGGGATCTGGTTTCCGAGACGCAGCGCGCCCGACGTGGGGTTGTCCTTGACGGCGGTTGCAAATTCGCCGGACGGGCGGCGCTGCAGCCGGGACGTGATGGCCTTGCGCAAGGAGTTTTCCATCGTGTGCGGGTTGGCGTTGTCGCCCCGCATGGCGACCAGCACCTCGGCATTGCGGCCGACCACATGCACAGAAACGTTGTAACCCTGCCCGGTGCACATTTGGGCGGCGGTTTGCGCCATCGCCATGGCGATGGGGAGCGTCAAGTCCTTGTGGACGGCGAGCTGGGCATTCGCGGTGCCGGCGGCCCCGCAGGCGAATACCAGCGACATCCCGGCGAGCAGGCGTGCAGTTCGAATCATAAGAAGTACTCCCTGATGAAGTCCGCCGTTGCGGGCGGTGGGCGAGAATGGGTGTATGAAGCTTCGCTTATTTGAGGTCAGCCGATACCTTGTCGATGCCGGCCTTGGCGCAGGCTTCGTCCTTGTCGCCGCCCGGCGCGCCGGAAACCCCGATGGCGCCGATGACGTCGTCACCGACCTTGATCGGCAGCGCGCCCTGGGCGGCCACGATGTTGGTCAGGAACAGGGCACCGGCGGTCGCGTTACCCTGGACGCCCTTGGCAAACTCGCCGGACGACCGGCGGAAGGTGCGGGCAGTGAAGGCCTTCTTCATGGAATTTTCCATGGTGGCCGCGCCCGCGAGCTCGTTGCGCAGGCCGAGGATTACCTCGCCATCGCGGCCGAGCACATGCACGGACACGTTATAGCCTTGGCCCTTGCAGGTCTCGATCGCCGTCATCGCCATGGTGGTGGCCATCGCGAGCGACAGATCCTTGTGAACGAGCAGCTGGGCATTCGCCGTGCCGGCGGCCCCGCAGGCCAGTGCCGAGGCGAGCGAAAGTCCGGCCAGCCGATATGCAACCTTGATCATGAGTAGTCCTCCCGTGTGTTAGCAGCATTGTATGGACCGCGGTTGTTATAATATGGCGACAACTTGCCGCCAAGCCGGTCCGGGAGGCGCCGCGGATGGCTCGACAATCAAGCCGCGCCGGGGGGCCGGCAGCCGGTCGAGGGACAAGAAGAGCGAACAGAACCTTCTTCACACATTTTCACTTTTCGTAGAGCCCGCCCGCCGGTCTCCGAGAACCTTCTGCCGCTCGCGCGAGACGAACAGTGGACAGGAGATGACGGTGGCGGAGTCTTACACCGTGGCGCAGAACCGCGACCGACCATGGGTCGTGTCGGCGCATGGCGCGCAGATCATGATTTGCGCGCGCAAGGCCGGCGCCATGAAAGCCGCCAGGCTCTATGAAGCCTGACCGCAGCGGCGAAAGAAGCCCCGAACGCAAGCCCGTGACTTTTCGCTGGCTGAGAGGCTCGCGCGATTGCTCAACGCTCCGGCGCCTGGCCGCCGAGATCGAGAAAAGGGCCGCAGCAATCCAGGCGCATGGCCGGGGATCGAACTGGGATGATTATTCCCGGCAGCCGTGGCGGGAATGTCACAGCCTCGCCAAGCCCTGGATGATACGCTACGGCCACGCTGCGCCGCGGTTTGGGTGCGCGAAGTGTTGCTACCGGTAGGGGGCTACCTTGAAAAAGCGATTGCTTGCAGGTGTCGGACTCATGGCGCTGACAGCGGCCAGTTCCGCCAGCGCCGCCGATATGAGGCTGCCGCCGCCACCCGTGGCGGCCTGGAGTTGGAGCGGGCTCTATCTCGGCGGCCATCTCGGCTACGGCTGGGGCCGTGACCCCTTCAGCGACACGGTCTTCTCCGGCAAGGCCCCGCTCCCTGGGATCGATTCCCGAGGCCCGCTCTGGGGCTTTCAGGTCGGCGCCAACTGGCAGGCCGGCGCTTGGGTCGGCGGACTGGAGATCGACCTCTCGGGCACGAACATAAAAGGGTCATCGTCGGTATCGTCGTCGATCACATCCGGCGCCGACACCGCAAGCACGAGCTTGTCGCAGACCGACAAGTTCGACCTACTCGGCTCGGCTCGTGCGCGAATCGGGTATCTGCCGTGGCCAAACCTGCTGCTCTACGGCACCGGCGGACCTGCCTGGACCCGGTTGGTGCAGAGCAGTGAGGAAACGATCGTCGTATCGATACCCAACAACCCGGTAGAGACGGTTACAGGCTCGGGCTCGGAACCGAGTTGGCGGTTCGGCGCCGTTGCGGGTGTGGGTGCCGAAGCGAGGCTGTGGGATAGCGACTGGTTGGCGCGGGTTGAATATCTCCACTATGATTTCGGCAAGTCGAGCAGCTTTTCCTTCAGCGATGGGGCCAACAACATCACCGGCCGTTTGACCGCCGATGTCGTGCGTGCCGGTCTCAGCTACAAATTCGGTTCCGATCGGCTCGTGGCGGGTTCGGCCGGCGCTGCTGTCATGCCCCTCAAGGCCCCAAGAGCAGTCGCGGCCTGGACCTGGAGCGGGTTCTACCTCGGTGGCCATGCGGGCTACGGATGGGGACGCGACCCTTTCAGCAATCCGTTCAATTCGGGAACCCTTGTTCTGAGCGGGATCGATTCCAACGGCTTTGTCGGGGGCTTCCAAGCCGGCGCCAACTGGCAAAGCGGCGCGTGGGTCGGCGGGCTCGAGATCGATCTCTCAGGCACCTCCATCAACGGGTCGACCTCGGGCACGGCGCCGGCCGTGTCCTTTACCGGCACCGAGACCGTAACGCTGACCGACAAGTTCGAGCTGCTGGGCTCGGCGCGTGCCCGGCTCGGTTACCTCGCCTGGCCGGGCACGTTGCTCTACGGCACCGGCGGCATGGCGTGGACACGGCTGGTCCGAACCCAGGACGAGACCGACGTCGACACCGGGGGTGGAGGAACGACCAAGAGCACGAGTTCGGATCCGAGCTGGCGGTTGGGGTGGGTGGCCGGCCTGGGTGCGGAGACCAGGCTGGGTGACACCAACTGGCTCGCCCGCATCGAGTATCTCCACTACGATTTCGGCGACTCGGGCGACAGTACCGACGCGGGCGCTCCCCAGTTCAACGAAACGTCCGGCCACGTCACCAACGATGTGATCCGCGCCGGCCTGAGCTACAAATTGGATTGGATTGGAGGCGCGATCGGTCCGGCCAGGATGACGATGCCGGTCAAGGCGCGGCCGGCCGCGACCGCCTGGGGTTGGAGCGGCTTCTACCTCGGCGGCCATGCCGGCTACGGATGGGGTCGTGACCCCATGAGCGACGCCGTCTTCGGCGGCAAGCTCGGGTCCGACCCGCTGCGCAGCGACATTAATTCCAAGGGCCTCGTTGGGGGCTTCCAAGCCGGCGCCAACTGGCAAATCGGCAGCTGGATCAGCGGGCTCGAAATCGACCTGTCGGCCACCGGCATCAAGGGATCGGCCACGAATGTGGCGCCTGACGGAAGCACCGTCGAGACGGATACCGACAAGTTCGACATGCTCGGCTCGGCGCGTGGCCGGCTCGGCTACCTCGCCTGGCCCAACGTGCTTCTCTATGGCACCGGCGGGCTCGCATGGACGCGTTTTCTCCCAAGCGAGACGCATTTTGATGTCGGCGGTGGCGGCGGCGGCGGAAGCTCGTCGCCCATATTCAAGTTCGGGTGGGTCGCCGGCGCCGGTGGCGAGACCAGGCTTTGGGACAGCAACTGGCTTCTGCGGGTCGAATACTTGCACTATGATTTCGGGGATTCGGGCAGTTTCTTCGAGACCATCTCCGCCGGCCGCCAAACCGGGAGTGCGGTTTCGACTTCCGGTCATCTGACAGCCGATGTAGTTCGCACCGCCTTGAGCTTCAAGTTCGATTGAGGCTCGTGCGGCGGCCGGTAGTTGCTCGTCGCGACTCAGAGCCGGCTTGGCTGGAATCTTGTTTGGTCGTCCGCGCCGACCGGGCCCGGCAGATCGGCGCACCTCGAGCTGAAAGAACCCTAAACCTTGGCGCTAGGCCCGCGGTTCTTTCTCCATTCGCGCCAGGCATCGCGCGACAGGCTGAACAAGCAGACATCGAGCATCGCGCCATCCTGGTTCGATTTCGCGCCGCGCCCGAGCGTTTGATCCAGCTTCCAGCCGTTCTTGAGCAGATAGTGGATCATGGCGGTATTGCGCGCCAGCACGCTAGCCATCGCCATGTTGAGCCCGAGCGTCTCGAAGAAATATTCCCGAAACGGCACGGTGATGCTCGAAGTAACGCCTTTGTATCGATATTCCCGTTCGCCGATCAATAAATTTACAAGGAATTGGCTGAGCGCGTAGTTGATATCCACGGTGAAAATCCCGACGTGCATGCCATTTTGCTTGTCGAAGATGCCGAGAAGCAGGCTGGAGCGCTGATCGAACGTTTTTATGTAGCTGACGATATCGTGTTTTTGCCAGCTCCGCGCCGCCATGTTCAGCATATGCATCACGTCGGGATCGGACATCCAGCCCGCCCAGCGGTCCGAAGCATCCGCCAATTCAATCGTGCGAATAAGATATTTTTCCGAATGAATTCGGACCGTCTTTTGGGGGATCATCGAAAGTTCCGGTGCGGGCATGGTGCTACGGTTTGTGGGTCGCGATCACCTGACAGTAGTCCAGCGAGGAGTTTTTCGAAAGCTCGGCATCGCTCATAGCCCGGCGGCAGCTGCACCGGAGCCTATTGCGCATCGTCAGGGTCCGGGCACGGTGTCATGGAGAATCTCGACCGCACACGAACGCCGAATGGTGCTATGTTTCCGGTCCCAAGGGAGCAAACGCGCATGAACCGACTTCCGACAGACCGTGCAGCGCAGCGCCTGGGCGCAGCGGCGTTCGTGCTCTGCATCGCGCTTTCATCCGCGGCGGCACAGGCGCCTGGCGCCGCACCTGCGCCGCCTCCGACAATCGCGGTGCTTCCGCTGGAGAACAACTCCGGCGACCCGGCGCAGGATTTCTTCGCCAGCGGGATGACGGACGAGATTGCGGCAGCGCTGACCGGGGTGCGCAATCTCGACGTCGTGGCGCGCTCATCGTCGTTCCGGCTCCCGCCATCGAGCCGCGATCTCAAGATCATCGGCCAGACCCTGAACGCGAGCTACCTGGTGCAGGGCGCGGCGCGCATGGCGGACAGCCGCGTGCGCATGAACATCCGGCTGGTGCAGGCCCGCGACGGCGTCGCGCTTTGGTCGAAGGAATATGACGCCGAGCGCGGCAACATCTTCGACCTCGAGGAGGACATCGCCGGCAAGATCGCCGCCGCCCTCAAGATGCCGACAGCTCCCGGCGAGCCGCTGGTGCGCAGCCGCACCCGCGATTTCGACGCCTATCTGGATTTCCTGCATGCCAAGGTGGCGGCGCGCGAGCGCGGCGCCAAGGCGCTGGCGGATGCCGCCGTGTTCCTGGAGCGGGTGGTGATGCGCGAGCCCGATTTCGCACCCGCCGCCGCGCTGCTGGCCTATGATTTCGCGCTGACGCCTTTGTTTGCGCCGTCTCTGCGCGGCGGCATGCCGGAGGAGGAGCGCAAGATCGTGGAGCGCACCATCCCGCGCAGCGATGCGCTCGCCCGCCGCGCCACGCAGCTCGATCCGAAGAACGCCGACGGTTTCGTGGCGCTCGGCTACGCCAACATGGTGCAGCGAAAGATGGTGGCGGCCGAGGACGCCTTCCGGCAGGCGCTCACGCTCAACCCTAACCAGGCCGACGGGCTGCACGGCTTGAGCCAGTTTGTGGCCGCGATGGGACGCATCAAGGAATCGCTTCCGATGCGCGACCATCTGCAGGCGATCGAGCAGGCAATCATCAACTATACGGCCGACACCGCCGAGATCTATTGGCTCGACGGCGACACCGCGAAGGCGGTCGCCATGCTGCAGCCGTTCCGGCCCGGCCGCACGCTCGAGCTCGCGCTGGTAGAGGCATCGGCCGGACGCTATGGCGAAGCGGCCGCCGCGATCCGCGAGATGCCGGCCGCCGCCTATCCGCCCGGGATGACCGAAGCGGCGGCAAAGATTCTCGATTCGGCGCCGGCCAAAGCCGCCGCGCCGGCCGACCTGCCGCGGCTCGGCAATCTCAGCTTCGCCTACATGCATGTCGGCGCGCCGGAGCGCGTGCTGGAATTCTACGAGGACGAGGTCAGGGGCGGCTATTTCCAGCCGATCTCCACCACCTGGTTCTGGCATCCGACCTACGCGGCGGTGCGCAAGACCGCACGCTTCAAGAAGCTCGCGCACGATCTTGGCCTGGTGGACTACTGGAACACGCGCGGCTGGCCGACCCAATGCCGGCCGGCGGGGGCGAGCGATTTCAATTGCGACTAGGGAGGAGGAGGAATGGTGAGTAGTGAATGGTGAGTCAGTGAGAGAAAGGTCCCTATTCGCCACTTCCTCTTTCACTACTCACTACTCACTACTCACCATTCACTATCTCACTATTTCTTCATCTGCGTGAAATACCGCGCATCCGGCGGCTCCTGGCCCTTGCGCGACGGCATCAGGAAGCCGTCGGCGCTCATGAAATAGTTCTCCTTGCCGACCGCCACGTGGCCATTGCCTTCCGCGCAGATGAATTCGGGCCAATCCGGCCGCGGATCGGGATTGCGCACATAGCCGCGGGTCACGGTCCAGGGCCGGGTCAGCGCATGATCGTACACGGTGATCTCGTTGTGCATGAGATTCATGTTGGTCTTGTCCATCGATATGCGCTCCTTGAACACCGACTGGTTGTCGTGGTGCAGCGGCAGCCCGGAGGCATCGTAGTGGCGCGGTCCCTTGAAGCCGCGGGTCTCCACCTCGAGCGTATCGAAGCGTCCGTCGCCGTCGGTATCGAGCCACTTGCCGATGGAATAGCCGACCAGCGTCGGCTCGATCTCCTTGGGCCAGTCGCGGCCGTCGGTGTAGATGCGCCGCGTGTGCTCGACCCAGTCGATCAGCACATAGGTAGTCTCCGGCGTGACGATGAACTCCATCGGCTGGAACGGATACATGATGAGCGGCATGCCGAAGCCGCGGCAGGAGGCGCCGAGCCAATCGAAGAAGCCGCCCTCGCGCTGGGACTTCAGGTTGGCCTCGAGCACAGCCTGATATTCCGGCGTCAGCGGCGCCTCCTGGCCTTTGCCCCACGGCTTGTGCGGGTCGAAGGAGGGCTGGCCGGCGATGCCGGTCACGCGCTCCCGATTCCACTGCCCCCTCCAGTCCGGATATTTGCCGTCCTCGCCGGCTGCCGCCGCGCCGAGGCCCAGCATCGTCAAAGCCGCAACCAGCGACGCCGTTTTCAACACGAAGGCGTCGATCGTGCCTGGGTAACGCATCGCCATCCTCCCTTTGTGCGAACGCCGCTTGTCGGTGGCTCGGTGAAAAAGCCACATCGCGGCTTTGTTGGTGCGGGAGCCTCCGGCCAAATACCCGATGGCTCTCGCATGAAGCTACACCAGTTGCCGCCGCACGCGTAAGTGGGGTGTGATCGCCCATCCGGTCCGTCCTGCGAGCCGCGCCGCGCACAAATCCATGCGCGACCGGCACTGGTCCGGCGTGCCGGCGACCGGTTGTCCCGGCCCATGCAATGAGGCAAATTGGAGCACGGATGCTAAGCGAGCATCGCGTTTGGAGGGAACCAGTGATGAAACTCTATATTGGACTGCTGGCGGCAACGGCCGCCACCGCGCTCCTCGGCGTCGGTGCCAGCCGGGCCGCCGACGGCGACAACTTCGTGATCCGCGGCGACGCGACCAAGACCATTCTGGAGCAGAACGAGATCAATATCGCGACCGCCGAAGCGATCAGCAAGGCCTGCATCGAAGAGGCGGTCAAGCAGGGCGTCAGGGTCAGCGTCGCCATCATCGATCAGTTCGGTGAACCGGTCTACATGTATCGCATGGATGGCCAGAACAAGATCAATATCGATACCGCGATGATGAAGGCGCGCACCGTGCTCAACACCCGCCAGCCCAGCAAGGCGACCATGAACGCGGTGCTGCAGGGCCGCTCCTCTGAGCTGCGGCAATATTCGTTCGGCAATTTCGCCAATTCCGGCGGCCTGCCGATCGTCATCAACGGCAACCAGTTCATCGGCGCCATCGGGGTCGGCGGCTCGGCGCCCAAGCCCCCGGAATGGAGCGACGAAATCTGCGCCTGGCGCGCGCTGACCAAGGTGATGGGCAAGCAGCCGGACCTGCTGCCGGACGTCCAGCGGACTCAGTAATCCGCCGGACGTCGAAGGCTCCAATCAACGCTCAACAAGCGTGCGAGGCCGTACCGGCTATTTGCCGGCGGCCTCGCCGGCCGCGTCGTTGAAGTAGAAATAACCGACCTTGTTGTTGACCGAGCTCGCGTACCACATGCGACCTTGCGAATCGAGGAAGAATTCCCGCATCGAGATTTCCGAATGCGGATACGGATATTCGGTGACCGCGCCGGTCTTGGGATCCATGCGGTTGAGCGTGTCCTGCTCGTGCGAGGAGTACCAGATCATGTGGTTGCGATCGATGCCGACCGCGTAGGGGCTGGGCTCCGGCCCCGGCAACGGGAACTCCTTGAATTCGCCGGTCTTGGGATCGAGGCGGCCGATCTTGCCGCCGCGGCGCTCGCTGAACCAGACGGTGCCGTCGGTATCGACCTGCAGACGCTGCGGCTTGCCCTTGGTGGGCGGATAGAACTTGGACAGCACGCCGTCGCGCGTGACCCGGCCGATCGGGCCATCCTCGCGGAACGAGGTGAACCACTGGTCGCCGTTCTGGCCGACCACGTTGCCGTAGGTTCCGCCCAGGTCGAAATGCTTGAACTGCTCGGTCTTGGGATCGAACAT
>DASYFD010000084.1:0-13588 GCA_036498625.1 Xanthobacteraceae bacterium
CGCTCGGGCGGGATCGGGGTCTCGCCGCTCGCATCCGCGAAGCCCGGAACGAAGGGTGCGGCGGATGCCACCATCGTCCCCGC
Organism: Xanthobacteraceae bacterium; assembly: GCA_036498625.1. Taxonomy (GTDB): domain Bacteria; phylum Pseudomonadota; class Alphaproteobacteria; order Rhizobiales; family Xanthobacteraceae; genus VAZQ01. The sequence goes on from DASYFD010000084.1 coordinate 84, forward strand.
GGGCAACTGCGCGGGCCGGCCCTCCCGCAATGTCGCCAGCAGGACGCGGTCGTCGCTGCCCTCGATCGGGGCACGCCCGACATATTCCACGCGTACATGCGCGAGCCCGTCCCCATAGAAGCCCAGCGCAGTGGCGGCGCCGATCGAGACATCGATGATTCGGCTGCGGGCATAGGGACCGCGATCGTTCACGCGCACGATGAGGGAGCGGCCGTTGTCGAGATTGGTCACCCGCGCGTAGCTGGGGATCGGCATGGTCGGATGCGCGGCCGAGATGCCATGCATGTCAAAGACCTCGCCGTTGGCGGTGCGGCGACCATGAAAATCCGGGCCGTACCAGGAGGCGATGCCTTCGGCCCGATAGGACGGGTTGTCGGAGGGATAGTAGGTCTGGCCGTTGACGGTGTAGGGCTGGCCTACCTTGTAACCGCCGCCGCCTTTCGGCACCGGCTGGCCTTCCCGCACGATGAGCTCGCTGTATTTTTCGCTGAAAACCTTGCCGGTGGAGCAATTGGCCAGCGCCAGGCAACCGAGCACAGCCGCGCCGATGCGCGCGATGCGCCCAACTTGCCCCCCGCCAGCCCGCCCCATCAAATCCCCGCGCCGCGATTTCCCCGTCCAAGCTGCCGCCACCCGTCCGGGCTTGCGCAGCCGGAGGTGACGCAACCTGACCGCATTCGTGGATTGGCCACTGCCCCCGCCTATCCCCCGACGCGACATCAGCATACCCCCACGAGCATACCGCCGTTCGATCGCGGCAGGAATGGGGCGGCCCAGCGATAGTGACGCGGAATTGGTGAATGGCGGGTTAGGAACGCACCGGGTTACCGGCCCCTCGAGCCGGGTTTTGCATGGCGCGGGGGAAGGCCCGGTATTGTCACCGGCGCGCCGAGCATTTATATCGCTCGGGTTCGAAGCTTTGGCCTTGCTTGTTTATGCCCCACCGGGATCCTCTCAAGACAGCGCTGAATTCGGATTTGCAACCGCCTGAGCCGGCGGGTGCAACGGCATCTATGCGCTTTTTCAGGAGACGAGAATGGCGACTGGCACAGTGAAATGGTTCAATCCGACCAAGGGCTACGGGTTCATCCAGCCCCAGACGGGCGGCGGCGGCAAAGACGTATTTGTTCACATCTCGGCCGTCGAGAAAGCGGGACTGACCACGCTCAATGAAGGTCAACACGTAGAGTATGAGCTGGTGACCAATCGCGGCAAGACATCCGCCGAAAACCTCAAGGTGAAATGAACCGGTAGAGGGCGAATTCGCATGCGTATTCTTGCAGTCTTGCTGGGACTCGTTTTCGCCGCGGTCGCGATCGTCTATTGGACGATGCCGGCAGGCTCGCTGCCGGGCTTCCTGCCCGGCTTCGAAGCAGGCTCTGCTCTGGTGCATGTGAAGCATGGCATCGCGGCGGCGGCCGTCGCGCTCCTGTGCTTCGCTTTCGGTTGGTACACCGGGCGCGCTCACGCTTAGGGCGCCCTTGCCGGAAAAAACTCTCCCAAACCCGCCGAGGCCTTCCCCGGCGGGTCTAGATTTCAGGCTCATAGCCCCAAATAGGCACGGCGCACGCGATCGTCTTCCAACAGCGCCTCGCCGGTGCCGCAGAGCGTGATGCGGCCGTTCTCCAGCACATATGCGCGGCGCGCGAGCTTGAGCGACAGGGCGACGTTCTGCTCCACCAGGAGGCAGGTCAGGCCCTCGCGGTTGAGATCGCGGATCGTGCGCAATACGTCCTGCACCACCACAGGCGCCAGGCCGAGCGAGGGCTCATCGAACATCACCAGCTCCGGCGCCCCCATCAGGCAGCGGCCGATCGCCAGCATCTGCTGCTCGCCGCCCGACAGCGTGCCGGCGGCCTGCGCCAATCGTTCGGCCAGCACCGGAAACAACGCCATGACGCGATCGAGCGTGGCGGCCCGGCTGGCCTGCGCCCGCGGCAGCATGGCGCCCATGCGCAGGTTCTCGAGGACCGACAGGGTGGGAAAGATCTGGCGGCCTTCGGCCACCTGGCCGATGCCGAGATTGCAGACAAGGTGGCTCGGCCAGCCGGCGATATCGCGGCCGCGAAAGAGGATGCGCCCGCGTGCCGGGCGCTGCACGCCGGCGATAGCGCGAATGAGCGAGGTCTTGCCGGCGCCGTTGGCGCCCACGATGGTCACGATCGACCCCTCCTCCACGGTCAGCGAGACGTCCTCGAGGGCCGGGGCATCGCCGTAGGACAGATCGAGGCTCATGATCCGGAGCATCAGCCGACCGTCTCCGCCCCGAGATAGGAGCTCACCACCGCTGGATCGCGCACCACCGTCTGCGGCGGCCCTTGCGCGATGGCGGCGCCGTGATGGAGCACGAGCACACGGGTCGCCAACGCCATGACGGCCCGCATCACGTGCTCGGTCAGCAGGATGGCGAGGCCGGCGCCGTTGAGCTCGCGCAGGATGGCGATCATCCGATCGGTCTCGGTCGGCCGCAACCCGGCCATGACCTCGTCGAGCAGCAACAGCCTGGGCTCGGTCGCGAGCGCGCGCGCGACCTCCAGCCGCTTGCGATCGGGCAGCGTCAACGCCGCCGCCCGCTGCGAGCGCTTGTCGAACAGATCGAGGCGGCGCAGCGTGTCGTGGGCAAGCCGGCGCGCCTCCTCCACCGCCGGGTGGCGCAGCAGCGCACCGATGATGACATTGTCCTCGACGCTCAGCGCCGGAAACGGCCGCACCAGCTGGAAGGTGCGCCCGATGCCGCTGCGGCAGATGCGGTCGGGGCTGAGGCCATCGATGCGCTCCCCGGCAAACGCGATGGCGCCCTCATCGGGCCTCAGCTCGCCGGCGATCATGTTGAACAGGGTGGTCTTGCCGGCCCCGTTGGGACCGATGATGGCGAACAGCTCGCCGGGCGCGACGCGAAAGGTCACGGCATCGAGCGCCTGCACGCCGCGAAAGCGCTTGCTCACCGCTTCGACCGACAACAGCGCGGTCATGAGGACGTTTCCCGCGATCGGGCGCCGAGCCCGCAGGCACGCGCGAGCCAGGGCCACACGCCATCGGGACGAACGAAGATGATCAGCATCAGGATCAGGCCATAGAACAGCGCCTTGGCGCCGGGCGCATTGACGCCGAGCTTCTCCAGCGCGGCGGTCAGGAGCTCGCCCAGGGGCGTGAGGATGAACGCGCCCACCACGGGGCCGAATATCGTCCCGAGCCCGCCCACGATGGGCGCCAGGATGAGCTCGATCGAGCGGCCGATGCCGAACACCTGCGCCGGAAACAGGTTGTTGTAGTAGAAAACGTAGAACACGCCGCCGACGGCCGTCATGGCCGCGGAGATGGTCGCGGCCTTCATCTTGGCGGCCAGAATGTCGATGCCGAGCGCGCGCGCCGCCTGCTGGTCTTCCCGCACCGCGCGCCACTGATAGCCGAGCCGCGAGCCCTTGAGCCAGGCTGTCAGGATCATCGCGCCGATCGCCAGCAGCAGGCCGACGTAATAGAACAGCGCCTGCCCGCCGCGCAGATTCCACCATTCGCCGAGACGCTGCGCCTGGTAGGGAACGAAAAATCCCCCGGCGCCGCCGGCTGCGCCGATGTGGTCGAACGCGATCCGGGCGACCTCGGCAAATGCGATGGTCAGCAGCGCGAAATAGACCCCCTCGATGCTGAAGCGACAGCCGAGCCAGGCGATCGCCGCGCCCATGAGGCCGGCGATCGCCATCGCCGCAAAGACGCCGAGCCACGGACCGACGCCGAAATAGACCCACAGCATCGCCGCCACATAGGCGCCGAGCCCGACATGAAGCGCATGACCGAGCGACAGCTGTCCGGCAAGGCCCATCATCAGGTTCCAGGCTTGCCCGAGATAGGCGAAATAGAAGATCAGGATGAGGACCGAGAGCAGATAGCGATCGGCAAGCAGCGGCGCCGCCAGCAGCAGCACGAGCAGCAAGCCGGTGAGCATGCGACCGCGCACCGGCATCTCGCGCCACAGCGCGATCATGCGCGGCGTCCCATCAAGCCCTGCGGCCGCAGCACCAGCACGACAATGAGCAGCGCAAACGAGAACATGCTCTTCATCGAGGGATCGAAAAAGAAGCCCGCCAGCGCTTCCGACACCCCGATCAGCACGCCCCCCACCAGCGCGCCGCTCATGGAGCCGAGCCCGCCGACGATCACGATCACGAACGCCTGCAAGGTGAAGGCCTGCGCCAGGGCGGGCCGCGCATCCGCAATGGTCACCATCAGGGCGCCGGCGGCGCCCACGCAGGCGAGCCCGATCCCGAAGCTCAGCGCATAGAGGCGCTTGACGTCGAGCCCGATCACGGCGGCCCCGATCAGATTGTCGGCGCAGGCGCGGATCGCCGTGCCGATCGCGGTCAATCGGAAGAACCCGAACAGCATGGCGGCGACCACCACGGCGGCCGCGGCCGCAAACAACCGCGCCTTGTCGATCAGCAAGGGGCCGATCTCATAGCTGTCGAGCGCATAGGACAGATTGGCCGGCCGTGCGTCGGGACCGAAGATCATCAGCAGGCCGTTGACGATGACCATGCCGAGCCCGACCATGAGAATGAACTGCTCGTGCTCCGCCCGGCCGACGAACGGATTGATCAACGTCGATTGCAGCAGATAGCCGATGCCGAAGAAGACCGCCGCGACCGGCAGCATGGCGGCGACCGGATCGAGGCCGAAGTCGCGGAACAGCACGAAGGCCGCGTACATGGCGATCACGGCGAATTCGCCATGGGCGAAATTGACCACCCGCACGATGCCGAAGATGACCGACAGGCCGAGCGCCATCAGCCCATAGACGAGCCCGGTCAGCACGCCCTGAACCACGACATCGAGGATGATGGCGGTCATCGTTGGCCGGCCGGCCGCCCGTCAGCTGCGGCTCTGCCAGGACGGCTCCGGCAGCACCGGCGTCATGGTGGCGGCTGCGGCCGGCAGCACGACCGTGGGCGTGCGGTTGCGGTTTTGCACGCAGGCCGACGGGATGCCCGGATTCTGTCCCTTGTCGTCGAACCGGATGGCCGGACCGATCATCACATGGTCGGCGATGTCGGTTGCGCGGATGGCCTGCATCAATGGTGCCCCCGCGTCGGTGCCGGCACGCTTGAAGGCGGCGGCAGCGACCAGCAGGGCCTCGAAGGTGAATCCGGCGTTGAAGCTGTCGACCGCAAAGCGGAAATTGGGATGCGCCGGCTTGAACGCGGCCTCGAGCGCCTGCGACATCTGCGCCTTCGGATCGGCCCAGGGCAGATTGTAGACGTGGTAGTCCGCGAGCGGTCCCAGCGCCTGGTAGAATTCCTCGTCGTAGAGGCCGGGCGAGCCGGGCGAGATGATCGCCTGCGGCTCGAAGCGCTGGCGCACCATATCGCGCACCAGCTTGATGGCATCGGCGGCGCGGGTGACCACCAGGACGAGGTCGGGGCGGGCGGCGCGGATCTTGGTGACCTCGACCGAGAGATCCTGCGCGGTCGGATCATAAGCGATCGAGCTGGTGAGCTCGAACGGCATGCCGGCGGCCGGGAACAGGCGATCCATGGCGGCGCGCTGCGCGGTGCCGAAGGTATCATTGGCGTGAATGAAGACCGCGGTCTTGGGCGCGAGCTTGGTGGCCTGCAGCACATCCTTGATCAGCGCGAGCCCATTGACCACCAGCTGACCGCCGGTCGGGAAATTGCGCACCAGGTATTTCAGGCCCTGCTCGGTCAATTGCGGCGCCGCCGTGATGTTGACCACCAGCGGCACCTGCCGCTGCTCGCAGACCTGCGCCATCGCCAGCGTCGCGGCCGAATCGAAGGCGCCGACGATGCACCTGGCGCCCTCGTTGATGGCGCGCTCGGTCTGGGTGCGGGCGACGTCCACGTTCGATTCGGTATCGATGTGCACGAGCTCGATCCGGTAACCGTATTGGGCCAGCACCGGCGGAGCGATCAATGCACCACGATGGCAGGATTGACCGGACGGCGCCAGATAACCCGAGCGCGGCAGCAGCACCGCGATCTTGAGCGCCCCGGCCTGAGCGCGCACCAGCGCGGGCGCACCCAGGATCGCGGATGCGGCGGCCGCTCCGGAGAGAATGCTGCGGCGACTGGGCCGAGCGGAACGAGGATTAGGCATCGGTTGGTCCTCCCTGGGCGGCGCGATGCTAGAGCATCAATGAGGCAAGTGGAATTGGCCCGCATAGGCGCAGGTCGGGGCCGCGGTTGCCGACCCCCAGCCCCCGGCGTAAAAACAAGCCAGCGTCACAAAACTCCACCAAACTCCACACAAGCGCTGAGCAAGTGGCATCGACCGTCGTCATACAGACCAAGCAGGGGATCGGCGACGTCGTCTGGCATTTGCCGTTCATCCGCGCCATTGCGGCCACGTCACCGGCCGGCTTGGTGACATTCCTGACCCTGCCATCGACGCTTGGACAAGAGCTTCTGGTCGGTGAGCCGTGCGTCGCCCAGACGCTCTACTACGAGAACCGCGGCTCGGAGCTGGCGCGCGGGCTGCATCTGCTGCACCTCACCACGCTGCTGCGCCGGCTGCAGCCCGAGACGGTGTGGATCCTCGACCGCAGCGCCCGGCCGGCATTCGCGGCCTTGGCGGCGCGGGTCCCCAAGCGCATCGGCCTCGGCTTCGGGGCGCAACGCTGGTTCATCACCAACCCGGGCATCGATCGCAAATTCTATCACGATCATCCGATCGAATGGCTGACCGCGCTGATGGAGGCCATGAAGATCCCGCTCGCGACCACCGAGCCGAGCCTGCACGTACGGCCGGCACTGACCGCCGCGGTCGCGCAGCGCCATGTTGCGCAACCGCGCCCCTGGATCGTGCTGGGGATCGGCAGCTCCGGCCCCGACAAGGAATGGCCGGTGGAACGCTGGGGAGAATTCATTACCGGGCTTCGCCATCGCACGCCCGGCACGATCTTCCTGATCGGCGGGCCGAGCTTTGCGGGACGCGCCAGGCACCTGCTCCAATCGGTGCCCGCCCCGACCGTCAATGCCTGCGATCTCGCCATCATGGAGGCCGTGGCGCTGCTGCAGCTGTCTGACCTGTTCGTCGGCTGCGATTCCGGCCCCCTGAACCTTGCAGCAGCGGTCGGCACCCCGGCCTTTGGCCTGTTCGGATCGACACCGCCCCTCACCCATTCCAAATTCATTCACGCCATCCGACCGGAAGATGGGCGCGGGGTGACGCCTGACGGGATGCAGCGCATTTCCGCGGGCGTCGCGCTCGCACGGATCGAGCCTTACCTCCACGCCCAGTCCGCGATGCCGGTCGACAAGCCGCGATGATCCCGTTGACCGGCCCGGACCGGGCCGATCAGTTCTTGTAGAAGCAGAACGTCTCGGCGTTCACCTCCCAGTCGCGATCGGGCCATGGCACGCCGTTGCGCCAGAACTGGGCGTAGGTCACGGCGCCGATCTCTTCTTCATTGCCGACGCAGATCTCCGGCCCGGCCGGAACCTCCGTTTGCACCGCCGTGCCCTGGGGGGACACGCCGGTGTGCCGGCCGCCATTGGGAAATTGGACGCATTCGGTCCACTTCGGCCGCAGGCAGGTCTGTGCCGATGCGCTCGAGGCGGCGACCGTGGCCGCCGCCAGGACGATCGCAATGGCGACGGCCGGGATGAGCGGAATCCTCAACTGCCGCGCTTGGGCCATACCACCCCCTGATCGCCGGCCGGCACCTTGCCGATGCCCTTGTAGACGAACTTCTGCAGCCGCTTACCCTCGAAGGTTTCGGTCGTATAGATGTTGCCCTTCGAATCGACCGCAATGCTGTGCACACCGTAAAACTCGCCGGGCTGGCGGCCGCCGTGGCCGAACGCCGACAACTCGGTGAGCGAATCGCGCTCCACGATGCGCACGCGCTCGTTTTGCCCATCGGTCAGATAGATGAACTTCTGCTGCGGATCGGTGGAGAAGGCGATCTCCCAGGTCGAGCCGGCGCCCAGCGTCTTGTCGGCGAACGACTTCTCCTTCACGAAAGTACCGTCGGTCCGGAACACCTGCACGCGATCGTTCTGCCGGTCGCAGACATAGAGCAGACCGTCATTGGCGAGCGCCACGCAATGCACCGGGTTGCGGTACTGCTGGGACGCGGTGGCGGTCGGGTTATAGGGGCCTTGCGGGCCGTCGTCGGGCTTGTTGCCGTAGGCGCCCCAATAGCGCTTGATCTTGCCGGTGTCGGCATCCAGCACCGCGACGCGCTTGTTGCGATAGCCGTCGGCCACAAAAGCTTCATTGGTCTTCGGATCGACGTAGATTTGCGCCACCCGCCCGAAGTTCTCCAGATCGTTGCTGCCGGTATTCTTGCCGTAATGCCCCGACTGCAGCAGGAATTTGCCGTCCTGCGTGAATTTCAGAATCTGGGAGTCCTTGGCGCCATTGCCGCCGAGCCAGACATTGCCTTTGTAGTCGACATGGACGCCGTGCATCGACTCCGGCCACTCGTAGCCTTCGCCCGGTCCGCCCCAGGCACGGATCCTGTCCCCCGCCTGATTGAAGGCCAGCACCGGCGCGGCCGAGCGGCAGCATGCGGCGATCGGCGGATTGAGCTCGGCGCCCTTCTCGTTGTTGTTGAGGGTCTGGCTGCCGCGATGAACGATCCAGACGTTGTCCTGCGCATCGACCGAAACCCCGATGACCATGCCGAGCAGTCCCTCGTCCGGCAACGGCTTCGGCCACAGCGGATCGACCTCGAAGAGCGGAACCTCGACCATCGATTGCTGCGCGCTCGCCGTGCCGCGGAGCATGGCCTGGCCGACCGCAAGGCCGATGACGCCTGCGGCGAGCGCCCCGCCGTACAAGAACCTCCGTCGTTGGACGGAACTGATCATGATCGCCTCCCACTTTGGTTATGATCGGGTCGTGCAACGTGGCTCACCGCGGAAAAATGAACGAGCCGCTGCTGCCCCCGATCTTGTTGCAATCTCACGATGAACCCTTCACCACTTCTCTTCGCTCTCGGCATTCTGCCCCCGGCATCACCACTCGCGGCTGACGAATTCCAGGCCCAGCTCCTTTTTGGCCCATAGCACCATGGGCCTGCTGTTGAGGAACTCCATGACGGCGACCCGCGCCTCGGACGGATCCCCATTGCCGAGCGCCGCGAGCGCGACCACCACATCACACTCGTCATTGAATGCGACCGAGAGCAGGCGCTTGTCCGTCGCTGCGCCGGGTACCCGATAGGGCCGCACGAGGCCTTCCATCCAGCCGACCTTGATGGGGCGGCCCGGACCGAGAGCCCGGACTTCCGCACTCACCAGATCGGTATCGCCGACGCGCTCCAGCTCTGCGTCATCGGACACGCCGGTGGAGCAATTGCAGAAGCCGATCTTCGGCCGGACATAAACCTCGAGCCTGGAGCCACAGTCCGCCGGCATGCAGACAAAGGCTTTGCCGGTGCCCCACTGGTCCAGCAAAAATGGCCATTTGACCTCTGTCCAGGCAGCCTGCATCGCGGTCGGATTCGCGGGCGCGCGCCAGCCAAGCACCGCTACAGACCCCGCGACGAAGGCGGTTCCGGCAACCGCAATCGCAAGCAAGTGGGCCATTCTCATTGCGCTGCCTCCGCTGTGCCAAGCCGATGCATGAATTCCGGCCGCTGGCACAAGGGCATGGAGACTATCACGCCCCGCGCCGGCTGCAAAAGCCACCACCCGGAGACAGCCGCCGCGCGCGCTGCTTGTGCGTTCTATCGGCACGCGTCAGAACGCGAGAGCGTCACCGGCCCGTTCCGGACACCGCAGCATGGTTGCGAAAGCCACAATCATCATCCATCTGATGAGCCCGCTTGGTGCGGCTGGCGCGGAGAAGCTCATGTCACCCCTGTCGCTCCTTCTCAACCTGCTCTGGATCGTGTTCGGCGGCTTATGGATGGCGGTCGGCTGGGCGATCGCAGCGCTCATCATGGCGGTCACCATCGTGGGCCTGCCCTGGACCTGGTCGGCGATCACCGTTGCGTCCTACACGCTCCTCCCCTTCGGCCATAAGGTGGTGTCGCGCTCAGAAATTTCCGGCCGCCCGGATATCGGCACCGGACCGCTCGGCACGATCGGCAACCTGATCTGGCTGCTGCTGGCCGGCTGGTGGCTGGCTCTTGGCCATCTCGTCACCGCGGCGATGCTGGCCATTACGATCATCGGCATCCCGTTCGCCTGGGCACATCTCAAGCTGGCGCGGCTGGCGCTCTGGCCGATCGGAAAGGTCGTGGTGCCGATCTGAAAGGAGACGTGCGCCGGGAAGCTACCGTTTCCGCTTCTTCGGACCGGGACGTCGTTGCGCAGCCATTGGCCCACCCGCAGTGGCGGCTCTGCCGGCGTCCGTTGCGCGGATTGCCTGATCGAGCCGCGCGATCGCGGCCTCGTAACCGAGACCCGGCATCGCGGGGCCGGCTGCCTTTTCCAGGCCGCGCTCGCCCATGGTCTTTTGCCCTTGCAAACTCCGGGGCTTGGCCGGCCGCGCCTTGAAGACGAGGCGAAACGGCAGCCACCACGGGTCAGGGTCTCCATGCTGCCGCGCGAGCGCGGCCTCGGCCGCTTCATTGTCGAGCAGCATCAAGGCCAGGACGAAGCGGACGTTGGGGGCCGGCGCATGTCCGTCGATCAGCAAACCGGCGAGCGCGCTGCCGTCGCCGCGCTTGAGCCAATCCAATATGACCCGATCGCGCGCCTTGTCGCGCGGCATCCCTTCGCGGCTCATGAGCTGTGCGACCTGGTCGTCCCATGGCGCGCCCGACGCGACGCCATTGCCTTTGCGGTTGCCTTTTCGCATGTGCATCTCCCCATGCGCCGCGCGAACGCGGCATGCGCCGACGTGCCGGCCCGATCAGCTGCGGGGCCGCGACGCGGCACCGCCATACCGGCGATCGACTCGGTTGCGCCGCAACGGATCCCTGCCCGCCTCTCCATGGTCGGAAGTTGTGGCCTTCTCGTGTCGCGGTGCGGACCACCGGCCCAATACCCGGCAGATTGACGGCATCAGCCCTACCGCCATACCCTGCGCTTGAAACAGCGGCACGGCTGCGCGGTGCTCGCCGCGGGTGAGGAAATGATGTTGAAATCAGCACTGCTCATGGTCTGCTGCGTAGCCAGCATCGCCGTCTGGTCGCGGCCAGCCAAAGCCGAGACGGTGGAAAGCTTCTACCAGGGCAAGATCGTCACCATCGTGGTGAGCACCGGGGCCGGCGGCGTTTTCGACCTCACCGCCCGCACGCTCGCCAAATACATGCCGAGATACATTCCCGGCAAACCCACCATGATCGTGCGCAACATGCCGGGGGGCGGCCATGTGCTGGCCACCAACTTCATGTTCAACCAGGCGGCCAAGGACGGAACCTATATCGGTCTCGTCAACAACGGCATGCCGCTGCATCAGGTGCTCGACGGCCGGGGCGTTCGTTTCGACGCCGCCAAGTTCAATTGGCTCGGCTCCGCCGGCTTGAGCAACCTGATGACCGTGGCTTGGCACACCTCGGGCGTGAAGACGATCGACGATCTGATGACTCATGAGCTCATCACCGCCGCGACCGGCGCCGGGTCGAACGGCTTCATCTACCCCAATGCCATGAACATCGTGCTCGGAACCAAGTTCAAGATCGTGCTGGGCTACAAGAGCAGCCCGGAGGCCGACCTGGCGATGGTGCGGGGCGAGGTGGCGGGTCGCGCCGGCTTCAGCCTGTCGGCCATCCTGCAAGAGCATCCGGACTGGATCGCCGACAAGAAGGTGGCCGTGCTGGTGCAAGCCGGCGCCGAGCGCGAGAAGGATTTTCCGGATGTGCCGTTGATGCATGAGCTCGCCAAGACACCGGAGCAGCGCCAGATGCTGGCCTTGATCTCCTCGCCGGTCTCGCTCGGGCGTCCCTTCTTCACGACCCCGGATGCGCCCGCCGAGCGGGTGGCGGCGCTGCGGGACGCCTACGCGGCCACCATGAAGGATGCGGATTTCCTCGCCGAGGCGCGGGCGCTCAATCTCGATATCAAGCCCTTGGGCGGCGAGCGGGTGACGCAGATCGTCGCCGAGACCGTCAATGTCCCGGCCGAGCTGATCGCCAAGGCGAAAGCCGTGCTCGACGTGCCGGCCGGCGGCCCCGGCGCGGAGCTCATCAAATAGAGCCCACGGGCTGATCCCCTGCTTATTCACGCACGCCGGCGTCCCAGTCTCACCGAACGGGTGCACCCCAACAGCTTGGGCTTGAATTTACAGGCCGCTGAAGAAGAACGGCAATTCTGTTCAATAGTGGCTGAAATACCACAGTATTTGCTCCCTGGGGCCGCTAGGGTTCACTCGGGATTCTGCGGACCACGGGGGCTGTCATGAGGTGTTTTTGGCTGGGAAGCATCGCGCTGCTTGCCATCGCGGCGTCGGGCACTGTCGCGCTGGCGGCCGACATGCAAGTCAAAGCTCCGGTCAAGGCGCCCGCCCCCGTGTTCAGCTGGACGGGATTTTATGTCGGCGGCCATGCCGGCTACCTCTGGGGACGCACCCGGGTCGAGGACGATGGTGTCGTCACCGAGCCCGGCGCTGCGACGGACGGGTTCGTGGGTGGCCTGCTCGCTGGAGGAAACTGGCAGACCGGAGCGCTCGTTCTCGGCATCGAGGCGGATGCCGGCTGGACCAAGGCGCACGGCGTCGGCGTCGCAACGGTAACGACCATCACGACGCAGGCCCCGAATACTTACGATCTGAATTGGACAAGTCACGTCCGAGGCCGCGCCGGCTACGCGGCCGGGGACTGGCTGTTTTTTGTGGCAGGCGGGTTTGCGGTGGCGGACCTCGATTTTCATGAAGGAGCGACCACGACCACCACAGTGCCAGTCACTGCGAGGGGAGGTAAATACACGGGCTGGTCGTTTGGCGGCGGTGTAGAGCACGTTTTTGCGCCGCAATTTATCGGCCGGCTGGAATATCTCTACGATGATTTTGGCCACAAGAGTTACACCGCGTTCGATGGCGGCATCTATACGGTTGGCTTCACGGGGCAGACGTTGCGGGCGGCCGGCATCTGGAGGTTTTGAGCGCCGCGCTGGGCTCGAACCGGCTTGGCTGACCGCGGCTCGGACCAGCGGCTCGCCTTCGCGCCGACGGCGCCTGGACGAACGCCCTCGATCGGCGTCCCTCACGCCAAGCCGTTGCGCAGTACGCGGTACACCTTTTGCGCCCGACCGCCGCTTCTTTTGTTGATTGCTGCATAAACATTGGCAGCTTCACGCCAGAACTTTGCTCGCCATGCCCGACCGATCAAGTGCCGTAAACTCGACGGCGTATCACATGTCAGCTTGAACAACAGCCGTAGTTCAGCACGCATCATACGCCCGGGATCGCCGGAGATGCTGCCTTCGTGAATCCGATACCTGGCCAGCCCATGAGGAACCCACGCGACCCTGTGACGCCACCCTATGCGGCGCCACATATCCCAATCCTCGCACGACCGCATGGTTTCATCGAATCCGCCAAGCTCGCGGATAACCCGTGTCCGGACCATCGTGCCGGATGCGCCCAAAAAATTGTAG
>DASYFD010000085.1:0-2334 GCA_036498625.1 Xanthobacteraceae bacterium
TGCCCGGGCACGCGGAATCGCGCCGAAGCCTCGCGGATATAAGGCCCCCACGGATCCTCTTGCGGGCCCGGCGGCGGATAGTAGTGGGTCGGCCTTCTCCACCCGTCCGCACCGATTTCGACCCGTCCGCCGCCCGGGCCATATGCGGCCTGCTGGCCGCAGGCGGCGAGAAGAAGGATCGGCAACAGCCGCAATATCGTCTGGAAGCGGCGCGCTCCGATCGATCCCAACCACCGATCAGACCGGTTAGAGCAATGCATTCGGTGGCCAATCTTGGTTGATCATCGCAAGCACGCGTTAGCGGCGCCGACGCCGCACGACAAGTTTTTCCTGTCTTGCTTTTCGGCAGATCAGGAGAGGAGCGCGGTTTTATGAGAATCGGAGGGTAATCCGGTTTCGGCTATTCAAGCGGGGTAATAGCGGGGGAGCGAATCGATGCCGCCCGAGCGATGGGATTACTGCGACAGAAAGGGCGAACGAATGCCGCGGTCGTCATCGGTATGCGTATGAGCGTGATGCTCGTACCGGTCCGGCCGCAAGACGTCGTTGATGTCCAAGGCGGACCGTGAGCGCTCTCCGAGTTACTTTTGGCGCGCCGCCTGGGCCTGCTCCCAATTTCGTCCGTCAAAAAAGCTGGTCGGCTTTAGCGCTGCCGGATCGGGTCCCTCGAGGCACCGGGCATTGACGCTGATCTTGTCGGGGTCCGAGCGCGGCACGTAAAAGGCGTGGATGCCACAATGGCGGCAGAACGTGTGCTTCGCGGTGTTGGTGTTGAACTGGTAGGTCGCGAGGTCTTCCTCCCCTTGCAGCAGCTCGAATTGCTCGGGCGGCACGATCAGGTGCAGGATGCCCTTTTTTGTACAGATCGAGCAGTTGCACTCGAGCAGCCCCGCCAAATCGGTGCGCACCCGGAACCGCACCCGGCCGCAGTGGCAGCTGCCCTCGTAGGTTTCGATCATCAGAGCGGCTCCGGGACCAAAAGGAACAGATCGGTGTCGCCGGTTTCCTGGCCGGCGGCGGTCAGCATCGCGTGTACCTGCCCGCGGTGATGGGTCTGGTGGTTGAAGAAATGGCTGATCAAAAAGCCCTTCGGGGCACGCATCTCGCGCCCGGCGGCGCCGCTGAACCACACCAGGTCTTCGGCCATCCAGGCATCGTCGACCTTGGCGGCCCACCGCTGGATGTCGGTGTCGGCTGTCTCGCGCGCCGCGCTGAGCGCCGCAAAATCGTCGATTAGCCCGGCGCTCTGCTTGATCGCGACATCGGGCTTGGGCCAGTTGTCGAAGCGTGACATCCACTGCCGGTCGCCCCATAGAAGATGGTTCAACGTGCCGTGGATCGAGCCCCAGAAGGCGCCGCGCGGCTGCCGCCGATCGGCCTCGGAGAGGCGCGCGGCGGCGCCGTACAGCCGCCGGTTCATCTCGGCATTGTAAGCGGCCATCGTGCGGACATAGGCGGGCGTGATCATCGTGGCTCTCCTCACAATGCGGGTCAGGCAGCGGCTTTGCTTGCTACCCTCGTCATGAAGATTTATGGGTCAGGCGAGGATCGCTTGTACAGGGAGAATGCCATGGGGAGAAGGCGATGAAGGCGGTGCTGTTCGAGAAGCATGGCGGGCCGGAGGTACTGCACTTGGCCGAGGTGCCCGACCCGGTCGCCGGACCCGGCGAGGTCGTCGTCGACATCCACGCCGCCAGCGTCAATGCGGCGGATTACAAGGTGCGGCTCGGCGGCGGCGCCTACAGCGGCAGCGGCGTCAAGCTCCCGCATATCCTCGGCCGCGACTTCTCTGGCGTGGTCGGCGCCGCCGGTCCTGGCGTCACCGATTTGCGGGTCGGCGACCCGGTGTTCGGGGTGTGCGATCAAGGGATCGAGGGCGCCTACGCAGAAAAGATCGCGATCAAGGCCGCGATCATCGCCAAAAAGCCCGCGCGCCTGGGACATGCCGAGGCGGCGGCGATGGCTCTGACCAGTCTGACCGCGCTATGGGCGCTCGAAGACACGGCCAAGCTCAAATCAGGCGAAACCATTCTGATCCAGGGCGGCGCGGGCGGGGTCGCGGGCTTCGCGATCCAGCTCGCCAAGCATCTCGGCGCAACGGTGATCACGACGGCGAGCGCCCGCAATCACGATTATGTCCGTCATCTGGGCGCCGATCGGGTCGTCGATTACACCGAGGAGGACTTCACCAAAGTCGTCGCCGGTTGCGATGTCGTGTTCGACACGGTCGGCGGCGATGTCCAGGTCCGCTCCTATGCCGTGCTGGAGCCGGGCGGCCGGCTGGTATGGATCGCGCCGGCGCCGGCCGGGTTTCAGCCGACCCGCAAGGATGTG
>DASYFD010000086.1:0-3291 GCA_036498625.1 Xanthobacteraceae bacterium
CCTCTACGATCGCGCGGTCGAGGCGCTCGGCCATGAGGGCATTACCGACGTGATCTGTTTGATGGGATTCTATTCCAGCGTGTCCATGACGCTGGCCTTCTATGACGTGCCGGCGGACACCCCTGGTTTGGAGCGCTGAGACCCCTGCAGGAATTGGAGGAGGAAAAACGCCATGCTGATCGTCGACGCGCAGGTTCATATCTGGTCTGCCGGTCCACCCACCAATCAGGCGCATCGCCAAGTCAATTCCTATACTGCGGAGGAATGCATCCGCGACATGGACGCGGCCGGGGTTAATGCGTGCTTGTTGCATCCACCGGGATGGGACCCGCATTCGGGCAAGATCTCTGAGGAAGCCGCGGCCAAGTACCCGAACCGCTTCGGGATTCTCGGCAACTTCCCGCCGGATAAGCCGGAAAACCGCTCTCTGATCGACACTTGGAAGCAGCGCCCGGGCATGCTCGGGCTGCGCTACGCGTTCACCCAGCCGCACCAGGTCAATTGGATGACCGACGGGACGATGGACTGGCTATGGCCTGCCGCCGAGAAGGCCGGGATCCCGATCGCGCTGATGGCGTCGAACTATCTGCCGCAGGTAGGGCAGATTGCCGAACGCCATCCGGGGCTGAAGCTGATTATCGATCACTATGCGCGGGTCCGCGACGGCAAGGACGACGCCGCGCACGGCAACCAGCCGGCATTGCTGGCGCTCGCCAAATATCCCAATGTCGCGGTCAAGGCTACCGGCGCGCCGGGCAATTCGTCGCACGCCTATCCCTACCGCAACATCCACAAATACACGCAGCAGATCGTCGAGGCGTTTGGGCCCGAGCGTACCTTCTGGGGCACGGACATCACCCGCATGCCGTGTTCGTGGAAAGAGTGCGTGACGATGTTCACCGAGGAGATGCCGTGGCTCGAGGGCCGCGACCTCGAACTCGTGATGGGCCGCGCGGTGTGCGACTGGCTCGGCTGGAAATTGCCGGGCTGAGGATCTGCCCCTCACCCCGGCCCTCTCCCCGCAAGCGGGGCGAGGGAGAAATAGACTGGGGTTCCCTCGCCCCGCTTGCGGGGAGAGGGTTAGGGTGAGGGGCATAGCCGGCTTGGCTCTTTTATTCTCCATCGTAGCCGCAGTGGCAGATGGAGCCGGTCTTGACGCCCTTGTCAGGGCTTATCCCGAGCAGTTGGCCGGCTACGACGGGAGTTATCTCATCTGGCGGGACGGCACGCGGATGCCGGTGTCA
This sequence comes from Xanthobacteraceae bacterium, assembly GCA_036498625.1. Lineage (GTDB taxonomy): Bacteria > Pseudomonadota > Alphaproteobacteria > Rhizobiales > Xanthobacteraceae > VAZQ01. Next base: position 1,245 of record DASYFD010000086.1, read on the forward strand.
GACGGGCAGCCCTACAAAAGCTTTGAGGAGATGCTGCGGCGCGGCTCGATCCTCGACCAAATGCGCCTGCCCTACCCGGTGGGCGTCAGTGCCGCCGCGCTCATCCCCCATGGCGATCCCGGCCGAATCCGAAACCGCGCGTTCTTCGACAAGATGTATGGAGATTGCTGGAGAGGCGAGGTAACTCCACGGCTGGTGCCGGTGATTTGGCTTCCACAGAGCTGGGGCCATACGGTCCGGATGACTTCGGTCAACGGCGTTGCCGAGCGCGTGGCCGAAATCTCCGCGGAACTGGACACGCTGCCCGCCCCCATGAAGCGTTATGTCTACCCGACGGCAGGCACCTACAATTGCCGCACGGTGGCCGATACCGGGGAGCCGAGCATGCATTCCTGGGGCGCGGCGATCGACATCAATGCGGCCCATGCCGAATATTGGCTCTGGCCGCGCGCCGCATCGGCAAACGCCTTACCGGCCGAAATCATCGACATCTTCGAGCGGCACGGCTTCATCTGGGGCGGGAAGTGGTCCCACTATGATACGATGCACTTCGAATACCGGCCGGAGCTGGTAAGCACCCCTCCCGCTCCGGCGCGGTGGGCGACCACGCCGCAGTGAATCTCGGCCCAGTCCCGGGCTAACGAATTGAGCGGGGTGGAATCAGAAAAATTAGCCAAAAAAGGGGCTCCCGAGCATCCTAACCCTCCCCCCTTTCGTGGAGAAGGGTCAGGACGCGGGCCACGATATCAGCACGACGTATTGCTGTCGCCGCTGCTCCAGTCGCCACCGCCGCCGCCCCAGTCCTGATCGGAGCTGAAATCCTGGCTGCCCGGGTCATAGCTCCCTCCGGCCGCGCCGGCATCACTACTCCAGTCGCCACCACCTCCGGCTGCGCCGGCATCGCTGCTCCAGTCACCGCCACCACCGGCCCCGCCGGGGTCGCTGCTCCAATCGCCGCCGGCGCCGCCGGCATCGTTGCCGTAGTAATTGTTGACGACGGTCTCGCCGAGACCCGGCGTCATGCCGCCGCTCATCAGGCCGCCGGCATAGTGGTTGCCGAACAACGACGAGATTCCCTGGAACAGCAGGGCGCCGCCGGCGACACCCGCCGCAGTGGCCGCCGCCGAGCGCAGGAACCCGCCGCCGGCGCCACCCATGCCGCCGCCCATGAGCCCGCCGCCCATCGGCTGTTGGCCATAGCCGGGCTGCGGCCCATAACCGGGCTGCGGCGCATTGCCAGGCTGTCCGTAAGGCTGCGCCGGCGGCGCTGCAGCGACTTGCGGTGAGCGCGACCACGGACCGGCCTGGGCTGGGCCGCTCGCCTGGGCCGGCGGCCGGCTTCCGAACAGGCCGCCGAGGAAACTCCCCACGCTCGGCTTCGCCGCTTGCTGCGCATCGGCGAGCTGCTTCTCGAGATCGGCGATCCGCTGCTGCGCCTGGTGCAAGCTCAGATCCTGGATCAGCACGGTCTGCGTCAGGTAATAGGGTAGATCCGGCTGGGCGGCCATCGCCTGACGGATCAGAGCATCGGCCTCGGGATCCTTGTCTTGCCGCGGTGCATTTTTCACGCGGTCGAGCAGCGTCGTGAGAAGCTCTTTTTCCTGGGGGGTCATGAATGCCTTCCGATGCTGGAAAAGCGGTGTCTTCCCGTGAAGAACATCAGCGCCGCCGTAATCGGCACGCCGCAGTAGATGTGGGAAGGCCTAACCAGCGGTCAATAACCGGGCGTCAGAGGCCGCGGGCGCCCATCGCGAGGAATTTTTCGCGGCGCTGCAGGCGCAGAGTGCTCCCATCGAGGGCGAGCAACGGCTGCAGCGCTTCCTCGACCGCCTCGCCGAGCTTCTCGATAGCCTCCTTCGGGGCACGTTGCGCGCCACCGAGCGGCTCGGCCACGATCCGCTCGACGATCCCAAGGCGCTGCAGATCCTCGGCAGTGAGGCGCAGCGCTTCCGCAGCATCGGGCGCGCGCTCGGCGCTGCGCCACAGGATCGAGGCGCAACCTTCGGGAGAAATGACCGAATAGATCGCGTGCTCCAGCATCAGCACC
>DASYFD010000087.1:0-35023 GCA_036498625.1 Xanthobacteraceae bacterium
ACGCCAAAGGGGCCGCGATCTATTTCGACCTCGATGTGGGGCGGGCCATCACCGCCAGGATGGAGCTGGAGCAGCGGCTGCGCCTGGCCATCCGGGATTGCCGGTTCTGCTGCGCCTTCCAGCCGAAAGTGGACATCCGCAGCCGGGAGGTCGTCGGATTCGAGACGCTGGTGCGCTGGCGCGACGACGAGGGGGAAATTCATCCGCCCAGCTCCTTCATCGGTCTTGCCATCGAGCTCGGCCTGATCGACACCATCACGCGCTTCGTGCTGGCCGAGGCGTTGCGGTCGATCGAAATTCTCGACCGGGAGTTCGGGCGGGGGACGACCATCAGCATCAACGTCGCCGCCAAGCAGGCCAGCGACTGGAATTTCATGCGCTCGCTGGTGGAAATCCTGCGGGCGAGCGCGTTCGCGTCGCGCATCATGCTCGAGCTCACCGAGGATGCGTTCGTGGCGAAGAGCCATTTTCAGCTGCAGGTCCTGCCCATGCTGCGCGAGATCGGGGTGCGGGTCTCGATCGACGATTTCGGCACCGGTTATTCGTCCCTGAGCGCGCTCGCCGGCATCACGGCCGACGAGATCAAGGTCGACCGCTCGTTCATCTCATCCATTCACGAGCGCCCGCGCAGCCAGAGCGTCCTGCGGGCGATCGAGTCGCTCGGCCTGGCGCTCGGGATGAGCATCGTGGCCGAGGGCGTGGAGAGCCTCGAGGAGCTCGCCTATCTGCAGGCGGCAACCCGCATCCGCCAGGCCCAGGGATTTTATTTCTCCAGACCCTTCTTTCTCGAGGAATCGGCGGGCACCAGGCGCGTGAACTTCAGCGGGCAGGCCTTGGGCGGCGAGGCTTCCGACGGGCGCATCCATGGGGGGCGTATCGCCGAGCCGGTGCGCAGTCCATCCGGGGCGCGCGGCGCACAGGCGCCGAGAGCCGCCATGGCGGCGCGATCGCGCCGAGATTAGAACTTGCTGGCGACCGACCGCTCTTTGGCAGGGGCGACCCTTGTGGTCGCCCGTTCGGCCAATCGCGCGCTGAAGCGGGCGGGCACGAGGCCCGCCCCTACAAACAACGTCCTTCGATTTCAAGACGCAACCGGCTAGGCGCGTCGAGCGACCGCGTGATAGAGGACCAAAACCACGATCGCCCCGACGATGGCGACGAGCATGCTGTAAAGGTTGAGGCCGGTAACGCCGCTTGCGCCGAAAAACGCAAACAGCCAGCCGCCGACCACGGCTCCCACCACTCCCAGCAGGATGTCCAGAATCAGACCTTCCCCCTGCTTGTTTACGATCTTGCTCGCAATGAACCCTGAAATGAGACCCAGCACGATCCAGGCGATGATTGACACTTTCGTCTCCCTTGGTTGGGCCAAGCAATTGCGCAGCAGAAACGTGTCAGATGCCACCGGGTTCCGTGTCGGGTCGCTTATTTGCGCCGCAGGCTCGTCGAGATCCGGGCTGCGCGAGGCCTATCCGGGGTACTCGTCGGAGCCTTGGATCCACAGGAAGGATTGAATATCGATCATGTCCGAGGCCGCAGAACGCGCAAATCGGATTTGACGGCGTGCGCCATGGCAAGGCCGCCGCGGGCTTTGCAATCAGACTTTTTGTCGGGCCGACCCGCGCTCAGCGCGTCGGCGAGCCCGGGTTGCGCACGGCGGAGAACGGGTCGGGCTGGCTGGCCAGGGGTTTCTTCAAGAGGCTGAACCGGCTCGCCTCCGGGGCCGGACCAGGCTGCAGCGGAATGGCATCAGGACGGATCGCGGGTTTGGGGTCGCGCGATCCATCATCCGCATTGGTGGAGCGCGCCATCGAGCCCCGCCAGCGCTCCAGCACGGCCGCGATGAAGCTGCGGTCGCGACTGGCGGTCGGCAGCGCCTGCTCGTCGGCAAAGGCCTCGCAGCGGGGAATGAGCTGCCTCGGCAGCTCGGCGAAGGTCAATCGGGTCGGCAGCGCAACGCCGACCCCGAACGCCAGGGCCTCGCGGGTGCCAAGCGAAGGCACGAAGCCGAACAGATTGGCGGCGGCGTCCGATACCGCGGCGCGCAGCAGGCCCTGGTCACGGTCGTTCGACATGCGCATGGCGAATAGCGTGCTGCACTGGGAGATGATGGTCGGATCGAGCTCGGCGGGACGCTGGGTCGCCAGCGCCAGAAACACGCCGCATTTGCGGCCTTCCTTGGCGATGCGGGAGATCGCCCGGCGGGTCGGGCCGAAGCCGACCGCGCGGTCAACCGAAGCGTAGCGGTGGGCCTCCTCGCAGACGATCAGGAGCGGGGCGGCGCCGTCGCTCCACAGGCCGAAATCGAAGGCCAGGCGGCACAGCACCGACACCACCGGATCCACCACCTCGGCCGGAAAGCCGGCCAGCTGCATGATGGTCACCGGCTTGCCGTCGGCCGGCAGGCGGAACAGCTGGCTGATCGATTCCGCCATGGTGTCGCCGCCCACATTGGCGTTCTCGAACAGGAACGCGTAGCGGGCGTCATTGCTGACCGACTCGATGCGCGTGATCAGCTTGTGATAGATCATCCGCGACGAGCGGTTCTCGAGCTTTCCCATCCGCTCGTCGATCATCATCAGCATGTCCTGCAGCCGGTAGGGAACCGGCGTGTCGACCGTGTATCCGATGCTCTTGGGATCGAGCTTCTTGAGCGCCAGCCGCTCGGCCGTGGAGCGGTATTGCGTGTAGGCGACCTTGGCGAGCGGGATGACCTCGGAGAGGATCTCGATCTCCTCGTCTCCGGCGGGCCGGCCGGCGAAGAAGACGTCGATGATCTCCTCGAAATTGAACAGCCAGAACGGCAGCCGCAGGTTTCCGGGATTGGCCACATAAGCGCGTTCGCCGAAACAGCGGCCGTATTCGTTATGCACGTCGAGCAGGAGCACGCGCAGGTCCGGCCGCGCCTGCAAGAGCTGCTGCAGGATGACCACGACCGCGCTCGATTTGCCGACCCCGGTGGTGCCGAGAATCGCAAAATGCTTGCTCAGCATCTCGTTGATATCGACGCGAACGTCGATCGTGCTGTCCTGTTGAAGCTGCCCGACCTTGATCGACCTGGCGCCGGAGCCGTCGAAGATGGACCGCATCTCGTCGTGGGTCAGCGGCTCGGCCGCATCCCCGATGGTCGGATAGGTCGTGACGCCGCGGCGGAAGCGGACCGCGCCGCCCGGGCCGTCGATCTCGCCCATCAGATCGACGCGCGCCACGCCTTGGAAGTCCTGCGTCCTGCCGGCCGGGCTGGCCTCATGCGAAGACGCCGGCATGGAGATTTCCGCAATCACGCCGACGATGAGCGCCTTGCCGCTCTGTATCTTGACGAACTTGCCGACCGTCATGCCGGCGGCGCCTCGCCGGCCCCCGAGCCCGATGCTCACCTGCGAGCCGCTGACGGAATGGACATGGCCGAGCGGCCCCGCAGAGGGCGGCGAAGGCTTGTCCTGACCTCGAAACGTATCAGCCCCTAACATCGCTGACCTCGCATGTGCCCGGTTCTCCGACCCGGCGCGTGCAGGAATTTCGCGGGCGAACCATAGCCGCGAACCGCTCTAGATTCGGTTAAGCGCAGGTGCTGCCTGACCGCCGCACGGCGGTGAGCCCAGGCAAGATCGGGGAATTGCGAAGCCGTCGCGCCGCCATGGTTGCCGGCGGGTTAACGCGGCGCCGCGCAGGTGCTGATCGTCAGGCCCAGGCCGCGAAGCTCAGCCCGGTTCCGGTGCCGGCGGGCGTGCGATAGCCGGGAACATATTCGAACCAATTCATGTCGAGATGCTCGACCGCGCCCGCCACCGCGACCCAGTTCAAGATTTCCGAGCTGCCGGCGTTGAGCTTGTTGCGCGGCAGACTCTGCAGAAAAGCGGCATCCCGGTCGGCGCAGGCCTTGAGGATGGCGCGGTCGAAAGTCTCATCCACCAGGAAATGGCTGAGGCCGCCGGAGGCCAGAACGCCGACGCGCGCCTCGCCCGGAAAGCTCTCGACCGCCTGGCGCACGCCCTGCCCAAACTGATAGCAGCGTTGCGGCCGCGGCTGGTTGGGCGGGAAGTAGGTGTTGAGGAAGATCGGCACGGCCGGCACCGGGGCCCGCGCATCCATCACGTGACGGTGCACATAGGCGATCGCGTGGCCTTCGCCCTCGCCCTCCGGCAGGCACTTCGAGCTGGCGATATCGAAGCCCCGGTCCATCAGGGATTCGATCAGATGAACCGCGAGCCCGGCATGGACCGGGTAGTCGCGCGGCGCGTCGGACTCGAAGAAGCCCTTGCGATTCTGGATGTACCAATCGGGGAAATGCGAATAGGTCGTGTGCTGCGCATTGCCGTTGCGGATGGTGTCGCCGAAATAGATCGCAAAGGCCGGCCGGCAGTCCTCGCGATAGCTTTCGTTCTGGTCGTCGCCCATGACGATCAGGGCATCGAGGCGGGCGGCCGCCACGGTCTGCCGCATGCGCTGCATGGCGGCGCGGGCGATATTCTGCCGCGCCACCAGGTGCTCGGGCGCGACCATGTGGGCGAGCGCGGGATCGGCCGCCTCCAGCAGGTCCCCATAGGTGACCGGCCGGCCGTCCTTGTCGCGATGCCGGATGGTCTGGTCGGTCTCCAGAAAGCGCGGCAGCGTCTCGTCGGATGCCAGCAGCATGGGGGTATGCGACGTGCCGAGCCCGAGCACGATCCTGGCCATCGGGTTTCTCCTCGTTCCAGCCGAAGCTGCTTGAACGGCATAGTCGGGCGGCGACCCGGCCGCCACCCCGGATCGGCCGGCGCTACAGAATTTCCCGCACGCGCTCGACCGGCCGGCACAGGCGCGTGCCTTTCTGGCTGCGCACGACCGGACGCTCGATCAGGATCGGATGAGCCGCCATGGCGGCGATCAGCTCGGCATCGGTATGCTTGGGATCATCGAGGCCGAGCTCCTCGAACGGCGTGCCGCGCCGCCGCAGGAGCTCACGCGGCTTCATGCCCATCTCCTTGAGGGCAGCCTTGATCTGGGCGGCGCTGGGCGGCGATTTCACATAATCGACGATCCGGGGCTCGATGCCCTTGGCCCGGATCAGCTCCAGCACCTTGCGCGAGGTCGCGCATTTCGGATTGTGCCAGATGACCACGCTCACGGCCGGCGCCCTGACCTTTTGAACGTCACGCGCGCGGCGCGCAGCGCACATAGACCCCGGTGCCGTAGCGCCCGGCGACCTCGGGATCGACATAGCGCAGCACCATCACGCGACCGTCAAAGGAGACGATCTCGCGGTCGCTGGTGTTGCCGCCTTCGCCGTGCGGCCCGATGTAATTCTTTCCGGCCGGGCCACCCTTGAGCCAGAACTCCTGCATCTGGGACTGGTCCGGGGGATACATCATCACCCCGCCGGTCGGACCCTGGCCGATCACGAAGGGATGGCTGCATTGGCCCCTGGCGGCGGCTTCGGTGCGCACCCGGTCCTCGGGCCGGTGGAAGGAGGCATAACCCCAGCGTCCGATGACCTCGGAGGAGCGGATGCTGGCCGGGATTTCCGGCAGCGCCTGCGGCTCGACCGGCACCGGCTCGGGGGCCGGGCTCGAGCCGCCAAAGCTCGGAAAGCCCCCGAAGCTGCCGCAACCGGAAAGCGCAAGGGCCAAAAACACGGCCGCAGCGGGCGCCGAACCCGAACTGAATTTCACCATGGCGTCCCCTCCATCATCGATGCCCGCGGCCGCGGCAACCCACCCAAAAATCCGGAACGCAAGACCGGAACGCGAGGCCAGCAGACAGTAACTCTATTCGCACCGTACAGTTTCAAGGTTAACAGGCGGCAACCCGGCGAGGGCACGGCTCTGCGCAACCAGGACCCTTTATGCCTGATACGCCAAATCTGGCCGAGAAGGTGCCGCCAAGGCAAGGCGGATATGGGGCAATCCCGGGGCCGGCAGCGCTGCGGTGCCCCCCGCCCGAGGGTCCGGCGGGCCGCCGTCAGCGCGGCCGCACCGCCTTGGCGTCCTCGGCCGTCACCTCGCCGGTAAACTGGTTGCCGAAGTGGGTGCGGACATAATTGACCACGGCGGCCACCTGCTGATCGGTCAAAAGGTCGCCGAAGGGCGGCATGGCGTTGCGTCCATTGACGACCAGGGTGAGCGGGTAGCCGGCACTGGCCAGATTTGAGTTGCCGGCGAGCGCCGGATAGGCGCCGGCCCCGACGGCGCCGACGCCTCCCGGCATGTGGCAGCCCTGGCAGAGGTCGGCATAAAGCCCCTCGCCGGTCGGCACCATGAAACGGGCCGGATTGCTGAACCGGCTGTCGCCGGATTGCGCCAGGACGGCGGGGATTGCCGAGGCCGCAATGCCGGCGGCGAGCGCGAGCGCGAGAACGGTGCGAACGGCAGGGAGCATGGCGGTTTCTCCTTTGCGCCGCTCAGCCGGCCAGGACCCGGCGGTGCAGCCGCCCGACCGCATCGAGCGACGAGAGCAGCGCCCCCTCCTGCCAACCCGGCAAATAGGAGGCGTGCTCGCCGGCCAGCAGGATGCGTCCATCGAGCGCGCACAGATTGTCGTAGTGTTGTTGACGGGCCGCGTCGGTCCAGGCGCCGCTGCAGCCGAGCGTCGCGGGATTGCGGTGCCACGCGACCGCGATACCGTTCTCGAACTCCTCCTTGTATTGGGGATGGATCTGCGCGCCGTCCGCGACCGCTTTCGCCACCCGTTCGGCCGGCGACATAGATGTGAACTCGTAGGCATAGACGCCGAAGATCGTATAGGCGCCGAGCACCACCGCCTTGCCGGTATCCCCGTAACTGGTGCACGGATAACCGATCAGGCGGATCGGCAGGTCGGTGTAGCTGATGCCGCCATAAATTCCTTCATCCTGCTCCCAGAAGCGCCGGCGGAACTGCAGCCCGACCTTGAGGGCCGGCGCATACGGAACTGCGCTGATGGCGTCCCGCATCGGCGCCCCGACGTTGAGCTCGATCTGGCTCAGGACCGAAAGCGGAATGGTGCAAAGACACCAGTCCGCGGTCGCGGTCAGCGGCTTGCCGGGATCGGCGGTGTCCTCGTAGGTCACGCTCACCCCGCGTGCGTCCTGCCGGATCGCCTTCACCTTGGCATTGAAGCGAATGAGATCGCCGACCTCGCGGGCAAAAGCGCGGGCGATCATGTCCATGCCGCCGACCGGCTGGAACAGCGTAGTCTGGAACTCGTAGTTGGAGCCCGCAAAGAGATTCTGCCACAGGCCCGACTTGAGCAGGTCGCTGAGCCCGATGGGCTCGGAGGGTACCGGCTGGGCCTTGAGCCCGCCGCTCGGATCCTTCTCGAAGCCGCGCCGGTTGCTGGTGCCGAAGTTGGCCTTGTAGGCGTAGTCGCGGTCTAGCGCGCCCCAGCCCCGCAGGGCCTGCAGCAGGATTTCCTGATCCTCCCGGGTGACGGTCTCGTCGAGCTTGTGTTGGCTGGTCGCCTTGGCGAGCAGCTCCGAGATGTAGCCGCTGAAGTCGGCCTGCACGTGACGATAGCGCTGCGGCTTGCCGCCGAAGGCCGTCCTGGAATGCAGCCAGGCATTGGTGTTGACCTGGATGAACGGCTCGAGCGCGACCTTGAGGCGCCCGCAATAATCGAGCAGCGCATGGTGATGGTAGGGAATGCGCCACGGGCCGGGATTGAGATAAAGGCCGCGGTCGAAACCGCAGTGCTGGGTCTCACCGCCGAGCTCGGTGTAGGTGTCGCCGCCCCGCAGGGTCCAGCAACGCCCGCCGGCGCGGTTGCTGAATTCGAGCACCTGGACCCGGTAGCCGGCCTTGCGTAGCTCGAGTGCGGCCGCCATGCCGGCGAGGCCGGCGCCCAGGATCAGCACGGAGGCTCCCTTGGGATCGCCGTCGAGCCGGATCGGCCCCGCATAGGTGGATTCGGCCGCCAGGCTCAGGCTGGTCATGGCGCGATACATGGCCGCGCCGCCGGCCGCGGTTCCGATGAGCGCAAGCAGATCGCGCCTGCGCATGCCGCCTTCATCAGCGTCGGACATCGGTCCCTCCCCTTGGCCTGATGCTTCCGCGGAACCCATTGTCCTCCCGGGAGACGGCGCCAGCAAGGGGCGTTGAACCGCAGATTGCCCGCTCAATCCTTGCGGGGATCGCGCAGCGGCGGGTCCTTCTTGATGTTGAGGCGCTTGACCGCCTCGGCGTCGAAGTCATCGTCGGCGCGGAAGCCGGCCGCCCGGATGCCGTCGATGGCGCACAGGTCGTCGACCTCGTTGACGTCGCCGGTCACCCCGAGCGCCCCCACGATCTCGCCGGTCTCGTCGCGCACGAGCTGGCCGCCAGCCTCCAGGAACAGCGGGCCGTCCGACAATTCGCCGAGCGACTGCATGAAGGCCGGCTTCTCCTTGGCCTTCTGCAGCACCTGGCGGGACGAGCGATTGAGCGACAGCGCCGCAAAGGCCTTGCCATAGGCGATCTCGAAGCGCAGCAGCGAGCAGCCGTCCTGCTTGTGGAAGGCCTTCACCCGACCGCCGGCGTCGAGCAGAATGGCGCTCAGCGGATAGGCCTTGCGGCGCGCGGCGGACGCAAAGGTGCCCTCGATGATCTTAAGGGCTTCGGCAAGGCTGATGGCGCGCATAGGATCTCCTCCGTGGCTGGCGACGGCGGGCAAATTGCCCGAGATCGCAAGCCCGTATCAACCACCCCAGGCGCGCTGCTACCATGCCGTATGCCGCCAAGGAGAGTTATATGGTCCATCCTCACCCGCGCGCCCGCATCGCGCCCTTCGTTCTGATGGCCGTGCTCGCCACGGTGCTGGGCCAAGCCGGGCCGGCTGCCGCCGCCGATCCGACGCCCCTGCGCATCAACAGCTTTCCCAACGCCAAGGCGCTGCCGCTGCAGGTCGGCATCGTCAAAGGCTTTTTCGCCCGGCGCGGCCTCAAGGCCGAGCTCGAGCTCACCGAAAGCTCGAAGGCGCAGCGCGATGGCCTTTCGGCCGGCAAGTTCCAGATCGCCCAGAGCGCGATCGACAACGCGGTCGCCATGATCGAGGGCGCCAAGCAGGATGTGGTGATCCTGTCGGGCGGCGACAGCGGCATGAACGAGTTCTTCGTGCAGCCCGGCATCGCCTCGTTCGAGGCGCTGCGCGGGCATGTCATCCTGGTGGACGCGCCCGACACCGCCTATGCGCTGCAGGTCAAGAAGCTGCTGGCGCAGCACGGCGTGCAGCCCGGCGACTACATGATCAAGCCGGCCGGCGCCGGCGTCTACCGCTTCAAGGGCATGGTGGAGGACAAGAGCAACGCGGCCGCCATCCTCAACCTGCCGTTCACCGTGCAGGCCGCGCAGGCCGGGATGAAGAGCCTGGGGCGGACCATCGACCTGCTCGGCCCCTATCAGGCGGCGGGCGGATTTGCGCTGCGCGCCTGGGCCGAGAAGAACCGGGATACGGTCGAGCGCTATCTCGCCGCCTATGTGGAATCGCTGCGCTTCGTGCGCGATCCCGCCAACCGTGCCGAGGCGGTGGGCCTCCTGGTGAGCGAGCAGAAGCTCGACCGCGACATCGCGGAGCGGACCTATGACCAGCTCGTCGACCCCGCCTTCGGCTTCACGCCCGATGTGCGCTTCGACATGGAAGGCTTCCGCAACATGATGGCGCTGCGGGCCGAGGTCGAGGGCAAGACCACCGAGGCGCCCGAGCGCTATCTCGATTTCAGCTATTACGACGCCGCGATGAAGCTGGTGGGCAAAGGGCCCTGACCTCGCCGATCACTCCGCCGCAGCACCGGGCTTGATGCCTTTGGCGGGCTCGATCGCCTTGATCTCGATCGCTTTGGCGATCTTGGCGAGCACCGCGGGCGGGGTGCCGAGCATGTCGGCGATGATCTTCTCGAGGTCCTGGCCGCTGGTGGCGCTGATCTCGAGGGCCATCAGCTGCGCCTCGCGGATGAAGTCCGGATCCGCCATCGCGGCATCGAAGGCGGCGCGCAGCGCGGCGACGCGCTCGGGCGGCACCCCGGGATTGGTAACGATCGGGCGGGCGACGACCACCGCCTTGGAGATGAAATCGAACACCGCCTGCTGGTCCGCGTCGACCGCGAGATCGCGCAACAGCGGCACCTCCTCGTAGCCCGGCAGCTTGCGCAGTCCGGTCTGGATGAGGAAATTGTACTTCGCCGCCACCTCGGCCTTGCTGGCGCCCAGCACCTGGGGATTGCTGGTGCTGCGGCCCTCGACCTCGCCGCGCTCCATCGCGAGCGTCATGTCGGGCCCGCTCGGATAGCCGTAGATCACCTTGAAGCGGGTACCCAGCATGTTGTTGTAGAGCGCGGCGAGCTGGGTCATGATCGAGCCCGCGCCGGTGGCCGCCACCGGCGTCTCGCGCCCGCGCGCATCTTGCAGCGTCTTGGTCGGCGACGCCGCGGCGGTGTAGAAGAACTCGTTGGTGGCGCTCATGTTGCCGATCCAGTTGAGCGTTCGTAAATCCACCTTCAGGGTCCGGTTGAGGCCCAGCACCTGGTCCATCGGGAACGACTGCGTGATCATGGTGAGGACGGTGCCGTCGTGCGGCGCCACGTTGGCGACGTAGTTGAGCGCCACCAGGCCGCCGCCGCCCGGCATGTTGACCGGCAGGACACCCGGGTTGCCGGGCAGGAACCGCACCATGTGACGGCCGATGAGACGCGAGTAGACGTCGTAATTGCCGCCCGGCGCGGCGCGGATATAAAGCTTGAGCTGCTTGCCGCGGTAGAAGTCCGCCACCGGCTCGGCGAGCGCCGGCGCCGCCGCCAGAGCCGCGAGCGCGACCGCGGACGCAGATATCAAGGTCGAGCGCAGCCGTGACATCATCTTGCGCCCGATGCGTTGTCGCTCGGCATGCGCATCACTTCGCGGTTTGCGTCTGCTTGAAATATTTCAGGTCCGGCGGCGCCTGATTCTTCTTGGTCGGCATCAAAAGCCCATCCGCGCTCAGGAAATAGTTCTCGTTGCCGAGGACGACCTGGTTGTTGCCCTCGACGCACGAGGTTTCGTTCCATCTTGGCCGCGGATTCGGGTTGCGGCGAAAGGTCTTGTCCACGCTCCAAGGCCGCGTCAGGGCATGGTCGAACACGGTGATCTCGTTATGCAGGATATTCGGATTGTCCTTGTCGAGATGGAACCGCTCCTTGAAGGTCGACTGATTGTCGAAGGCGAGCGGCAGGCCGCTCGAGTCGTAGGCGCGCGGACCCTTGAACGGGCCGTGCGTATCCACATCGAGCATGGTGTAGCGGCCCTCGCCGTCCGGCTCGCTCCACCGGCCGATCGAATAACCCTGATAGCTCGGCTCGAGGTCGCCCGGCCAATCGCGGCCGTCGGTGTAGATGCGGCGAAGCGGGTCTTCGCTGCCGCTGAGCAGAACATAGGTGGTTTCCGGGGTGACGATGTATTCCTGCGCCCCGGCGGCGGCCATGCGCGGCATGCCGCCGGGCAGGCAGCGCGCGGTCGGGTAGTTGCCGATCCCGCCCTTGGCCTGCTCGGCCATGCTGTCGGCCAGGACTTTCTGGTATTCCGGCGTCAACGGAGCCTGCTGCGCCAGGCCGCGGGACTTGGTCGGATCGAACTTGTATTGGCGGCCCTCCAGACCCGGGGTGACGATGGCGATCCACTGGCCCTTCCAGTTGGGGTATTTCGCCTCATCGGCGGCGGGCGCGCGACTGATTGTCGCGATCAGCGCGGCGGCCAGCGCGAACCCGCAAGTCGAGCTTCGATACGCCATGATCGGCCTCCCTGCATTACCAGATAGCTTGACCAGATAGCTTGCTTGATGCGATGGACGCATTGTTCAGCCGCCGCGAGAATACACCGGCCGCCCCGTCCATGGAATGGCGGCGCGACCCGAAGCGCGCGGATCAGCATTTATCGCGATGCAGCGATCGTTCCGGCATCACCCGGGAACCATTATTGTGCTGCGCTGCGTCGGGAGCGGCTTGCCCGGAGTGACAAACTCGGGCAAGCTGTTTTCAGAATAAAAGCAATCTGAAAGCCAAACTGGGCAGGAAACGCCGGGAAAGAAAATCATGACTCAGAAATCGACGACGCGCGGGATCGGGCGGCGCACGCTGCTCAAAGCCGGCCTGACGGTCGGGGCTGCGCAGGTGGTGGCGCCCTACATCATCAAGGCCCGCGGCGAAGAGCCGATCAAGATCGGGGTGGATAATCCCCTCACCGGCATCTACACGGCGCTCGGCAAGAACGAGGTGACCGGCATGCAGCTGGCGGCCGAGCAGGCCAACGCCAAGGGCGGCATCCTCGGCCGGGAGATTCAGCTGGTGATCGAGGATTCGACCTCGGACAAGACCGACGTCGCGGTGCAAAAGGCGCGCAAGCTGATCCAGAGCGACAAGGTCGACTTCCTGATCGGCAACGTGAACTCCTCGCACGCGATCGCCATCGCGCAGGTCGCGTCCGAGCTCAAGACCCTGCATATCGTTCCGGGCGGACACGCCGACGCGGTCACCGGCAGCGCGTGCCACTGGACGACCTTCCGCATCTGCAACACCGGCGCGATGCAGGGCAACGCCATGGCGGGCCCGCTGGTCAACAAGATCGGCAAGAAATACTACGTGATCGCCCAGGACTACGCGTTCGGTCATGCGCTGCAGGAAGGCTTGGCAAAGGCTGCCGCCAAGGTCGGCGGCGTCAGCGTCGGGGTCGAGTTCTTCCCGCTCGGCACCACCGACTATTCCGCCATCCTGATCAAGGCGCGCGCCGCCAATCCGGACGTGATCGTCGACCTGGCGGCCGGCGACGACGGCATCAACTCGATCAAGCAGGCGGTGCAGTTCGGCCTGGACAAGCAGGTCAAGATCGCCGGCATGCAGCAGGAGCTCGAGGTGGTGGAGGGCCTGCCGCCGGAGGCGCGCATCGGCTCGTGGCTGTTCGAGTGGTACTGGAACCAGCCGAACGTGCCGCATGTCGCCGAATTCGTCGCCGCGATCCGCAAGAAGACCAACAAGGTGCCGACCGCGCGCACCTGGTTCGGCTACGTCGCGATGTGGACCTGCGCGCTGATCGCCAACCAGGAAAAGACCATCGCGGCCGTCAAGCTGGCCCATGCCTTGGAAGGATTCAAGCTTCCCCCCGAGGTGGCGCTGATGCCGGGCGCGCCTTATTATCGGGCCGAAGATCATCAATTGGTGCCCTCGGCGTTCGTCGGGCACCTGCAATCGAAGGGCACGTCGGATCCGGAGGATCTGTTCGTGGTGGATCAGGTGGTGAACGGGCCGGAATTCATGCCTGCCCCTGCGGATACGGGCTGCAAGCTGGTCTATCCGGCCTGATACGCATGACAAATTCTCGGGCGTCGCCGTCTGCGCGACGCCCCATCGGACGGCACGCCGGCGGGAGCGGCGACGGGGGCATTACGGGGACATGATGGATCGGATCACAGCTCTCGTCCGGTTGTCGCGGCCGCGAAACTGGACAAGAGCCATAGTGCAGCGGCGCGTGACCGGCGGCTCGCGGTCGTGCGCGAGGGCGACTTAAGCCATGAGCCAGGTGATACTGTTCAACCTGCTGAACGGGCTCATCGTCGGCGCCTTCTATGCGCTGATGGCGCTCGGCCTGTCGTTGATCCTCAATCTCAGCGGCGTGATCAACTTCGCCCATGGCGGCTTTCTCGCGCTCGGCGCCTATTTCGCCTATTCGCTGGCGCCCTATCTCGGATTCTGGGGCGGGCTGCTGCTGGCGCCCGTCCTCACCGCCTTCCTGGGATTGCTGCTGGAGCGCCTGCTCATTCGCCGCCTCTACGGCCGCGATCCGCTCTACAGCCTGCTGCTCACCTTCGGGCTCGCATTCATCTTCCAGGACGTATTGCGGTTCATCTGGGGGGCGCAAAGCGTGCCCTACCAGATACCGGCGGTGCTGGCCTCGCCGCTCTCCACCGACTTCTTCTTCCTGACCGGCTACCGGTTCTTCATGGTGGCGGTGGTGGCGGTGGCGGTGGGCGGGCTGTTCCTGATCCTGGGCTATACGCGACTCGGGATGCGCATTCGCGCCGGCACGCTCGATCTCGAGACGGTTTCGGCGCTCGGCGTCAATGTCCGGCTGCTGCGCAACGTCAATTTCGGCCTTGGTATCTATCTGGCCGGGCTCGCCGGCGTGCTCGCGGCCGGCATGCTCGGATTGTCGCCGACCATCGGCGACTCGCTGATCATGCCGAGCTTCGTCGCCATCATCGTGGGCGGCCTGGGCAGCCTGCCCGGCACGCTCGCGGGTGGGCTATTGATCGGGATCACCTCGGGGATCACCACGGTGTTCTTTCCCACCGCCACCGAGGCGGTGATCTATGTGATGATGGCGCTGGTGCTGCTGGTGCGGCCGAGCGGCCTGTTCGGTGACGAGGGGCGGCTGCGGTGAAGGCAATCGAACGCTACGGTCTTACCGTGCTGATCTTCGCGCTGTTGATCACGGCGCCCTATTGGATGCCGCTGGTTGGCGGCTACACCGCGCTCGGCACCCGCGTGCTGGTGATGGCCATCGCGGCGATGGCGGTGAATTTCCTGCTCGGCTTCACCGGGGTGCTGTCGTTCGGCCACGCCGCCTATCTGGGGCTCGGCGCCTATGGGGCCGGGATGACGCTCAAGTATCTCGCGCCCAGCAGCTCGCTCGGCCTCCTCGTCGGCGTGCTTGCCGGCACGCTCGGTGCCATGGTGATCGGCGCCATGATCGTGCGCTTGCGCGGCGTCTATTTCGCCATGGTGACGATCGCGTTCGGGCAGGTGTTCTATTTCATCGCGTTCCGCTGGGTGTCGCTGACCGGCGGCGACGACGGCCTGACCGGCTGGAAGCGGCTCCCCCTCGATCTCGGATTCACCGAGATCGACATCGCGGACAACGACAAGGCATTCTACTATCTCGTTCTGCTCTGCCTGGCGGTTTCGGCCGGTATCATGGCGCTGCTGCTGAACTCGCCGTTCGGCCGCACCCTGCTGGCGATCCGCGAGAACGAGCGCCGGGCACGCTTCCTCGGTATTCCGGTGCAGCAGCACATCTGGCTGTCGTTCGTGATCTCGGCCGCGTTCATCAGCCTCGCCGGCACGCTGTACGCCTATCTCGACAATTTCGTCGATCCGCGTGCGTTCCATTGGCAGCAGTCGGGCGACTTCGTCATCATGGCGGTGCTGGGCGGCATGCGCTCGTTCTGGGGCCCGCTGATCGGCGCGGCGATCTTCGTGGTGCTGCAGGACAAGCTCTCCAGCTTCACCGACAACTGGATGTCGCTGATCGGGGTGTTCTTCGTGCTGGTGGTGGTGTTCTTCCCGACCGGCGTCCTCGGCATCCTGCGTCGGAAGGCGCAAGCATGAGCCTGCTCGAGGTCGACAACGCCACCCGTATGTTCGGCAGCCTGCTCGCCGTCAGCGGCGTATCGCTCAAGGTCGAGCCGGGCGATCTGCGCGCGGTGATCGGCCCCAATGGCGCCGGCAAGACCACGTTCTTCAACCTCATCAGCGGGTTCTTTCCGCCGAGCTCCGGCCGCATCCGGTTTCGCGACCGCGACATCACCAACCTGCCGGCGCACAAGCGCGTCCAGCTCGGCATGGCGCGCACCTTCCAGATCACCGAGATATTCCCCGAGCTGACGGTGCGGGAGAACCTGCGCGTGCCGGTCGAGGTGGCGGCGGGCTTGCGTCTGGTGCCCTGGCTGTCGCGGCGCCGCAATGCCGAGATCGACGAGCGCATCGCAGCCTTGCTGGAGCAGGGCGGGCTCACCGGCAAGGCCGACCGGCTGGTCGGCGAGCTGTCGCACGGCGATCAGCGCGCCACCGAGATCATGATGGCGCTGGCATTGAATCCGAGCCTGCTGCTGCTCGACGAGCCTACCGCCGGCATGGGCGACCAGGAAACCCACGACATCGTCCAGCTGATCGGCAAGGTGCACAAGGAGGAAAAGCTGACCATCGTGCTGATCGAGCACGACATGCGGGTGGTATTCCACCTGGCGACGCGGATCATGGTGCTGGCCGAGGGCTCGGTGCTGGCGGAGGGCCTGCCGACCGAGATCGCCGCCAACGAGCGGGTGCAAGCCGCCTATCTGGGGCAGACCGCATGAGCGTGCTCGCGGCCGCAGGGCTTCACACCTTTTACGGCAAGAGCCACATCCTGCATGGGGTCGGGCTCACGGTGGGCGAAGGCGAGATCGTCACGCTCTTGGGCCGCAACGGCGCCGGCAAGAGCACCACGCTGCGCAGCCTGATCGGCCTCACTCCGGCGCGTCAGGGTAGCGTGAATATTCTGGGCGAGACCACCACGGCTTGGCCGCCCGACCGCATCGTCGCCCTGGGGGTCGGCTACGTGCCCGAGGGCCGGCGCGTGTTCGGCAGCCTGACCGTCGAGGAAAACCTGCTGGTGCCGATCGAGCGCCCCGGCCCCTGGAACCTCGCCCGCATCTATGGGCTGTTCCCCCGCCTCAAGGAGCGGCGCGGCAACAAGGGCCGCTCGCTCTCCGGAGGCGAGCAGGAAATGCTGGCGATCGCGCGCGCGCTCCTGCTCAATCCAAAGCTGCTGCTGCTCGACGAGCCTTCGCAAGGCCTCGCTCCGCTCCTGGTGCGCGAGGTGTTCAACGTGATCGCGCGGATGCGCCAGGAGGGAATATCGATCCTGCTGGTCGAGCAGAATGTGCGCATGGCAGTCGGGATCGCCGACCGCGCCTATGTGCTCGATGACGGCCGCGTGGTGTACGAAGGGCCGGCCGCCGAATTCGCGCGCGACGAGGAACGGGTGCGCGAATTGGCCGGGGCCAGCTCGAGGGAATGGGAGCCGCCGAGCTAGCCGTGTGCTTCAACCAAAGCTGGGGATCGGTCCTTTCGTAGGGGCGACCCATAGCCCGTCGAAGACGGGCGTTTACGCCCTGGTGTTGGTCGCCCGTCGGGCCAATCCCGCGGTCAAGCGGGCGGGCACGAGGCCCGCCCCTACACAACGCCTTCAATTTCAAACACGCATCGGTCCAGCGTTCTGTCGGGATTGGCGCCGACAGCGATCAGGCCGCCCCGGCCCGCACCCACGTGTCGGTGTCCACCTCCCAGCCGCGCTGCGACAGGTCGCAGCCATTTCCCTCCGGATCGCGCATGCGGATCTCCGACTGGGTGCGGTGTGCTGGGCGCGCCTTGACGGTGGCTCCGCCGTTCTGGACTTGCTCCGCCATGGCCTTGGAGTCGCCGACCAGGACGCCGAAATGGGCGATGCCGAAGCGCGCCTCATGCCCGATCTCGTCGCTGTAGAAGGTCTGGATCGCCACATTGCTGTGGCCGTCGCCCACATGCTTGTTGCGATAGCCCGGCCGCTTCATGGATTCCCGGTGCGCCTCGAACAATTCGCGGAAACCGAAAACCCGGCGGTAGAAGTCGAGCATCAGCTCGGTATCGAGCGCATTGAGCGCGATATGGGCAATGCGGGGAATCCGGGTCGCAGAGGCGGTCAATCCGAACTCACGCTGCGACAAGGTCACGGGATTGCATTCGGGATCGTGAATGCGCACGTCGCCGTGCTGCAGATCGCCGTTCTCGGGAATGACCACGCCGCGCGGATTGAAGGCGCGATAGCGCGCCAGCGTCTCATCCACGTTGTCGACCGCGATCCCCAGATGGTGGAGGCCGAGCTCCATGCGGGGCTCGCGCAATTGCGGCCGCTGCTTGAACAAGGTGAGGTTGAAGCCGCCGTCGGTGAGGCTGACGTCGCCCGCCGCGCTGCGGCCGATTTCTTCCATTCCGAAGCTGCGGCCATAGAATCCCGCGAGCGCGGCCGGCTCCGCGCACAGCATTGCGAGATAGCGTATCCGTGACATGTGTCTGCCCCCGCGAAAGTCGTGCGATCCGCCGTCACGCGGCGCGCAAGCTTGACACCGCGCGGCGAAGGACCTATTTCCCGCCGGTTCTTAGCACTCCTTAATTGCGAGTGCCAATGAGCCTCACTGGCCTTTCCGGTCAATCCGACCAAGCCCCAGCCGCGCTCCAGCGCCTAAGATGAAATCGAGAGGAAGCCATGGCCAAGACGAATTTCCGTCCCCTGCATGACCGCGTGGTGGTGCAGCGAATCGACGCCGAAGAGAAGACCAAGGGCGGCATCATCATTCCCGACACCGCCAAGGAGAAGCCGCAGGAAGGCAAGATCGTGGCGGTCGGGCCGGGCGGGCGCGACGAGGCCGGCGGGCTGATCAAGCCGGACGTCAAGGTCGGCGACCGGGTGCTGTTCGGCAAATGGTCGGGCACCGAGGTCAAGATCGACGGCGAGGATCTGCTGATCATGAAAGAGTCCGACATCATGGGCGTCATCGCCTGATGGGCGTCATCGCCTGAAATCGAGCATGGCCGCACGCGCGCCGCGCGCACCTGGGCTCGGGCCTGCCCGAGCTTTGCCAATCGAAGCGGCGGCAATCAACCGGAGTGAAGTGAAATGGCTGCGAAAGAAGTCCGATTCTCGTCCGACGCGCGCGACCGCATGCTGCGCGGCGTCGATATCCTGGCCAATGCGGTGCGGGTGACGCTCGGCCCCAAGGGCCGCAACGTCGTGCTCGACAAGAGCTTCGGGGCGCCGCGCATCACCAAGGACGGGGTGACGGTGGCCAAGGAGATCGAGCTCGAGGACAAGTTCGAGAACATGGGCGCCCAGATGGTGCGCGAGGTCGCGCAGAAGACCAACGACCAGGCCGGCGACGGCACCACCACGGCGACCGTGCTGGCGCATGCGATCGTGCGGGAAGGCGCCAAATCGGTCGCCGCCGGCATGAACCCGATGGACTTGAAGCGCGGCATCGACATCGCGGTCGCCGCGGTGGTGAAGGACATCGAGAAGCGCGCCAAGAAGGTCGGCTCCTCCGCCGAGATCGCCCAGGTCGGTACCATCTCGTCGAACGGCGACGGCAAGATCGGCAAGATGATCGCGCAGGCCATGCAGAAGGTCGGCAACGAAGGCGTCATCACGGTCGAGGAGGCCAAGGCGCTGGAGACCGAGGTCGAGATCGTCGAAGGCATGCAGTTCGACCGCGGCTACCTGTCGCCCTACTTCATCACCAATGCCGAGAAGATGGTGGCGGAGCTCGACGACGCCTATGTGCTGCTGCATGAGAAGAAGCTGTCCGGGCTGCAGTCGCTGCTGCCGGTGCTGGAGGCGATAGTGCAGTCGGGCAAGCCGCTGGTGATCGTGTCCGAGGACGTGGAGGGCGAGGCGCTGGCCGCGCTGGTGGTCAACAAGCTGCGCGGCGGCCTCAAGATCGCGGCCGTCAAGGCGCCCGGCTTCGGGGATCGCCGCAAGGCCATGCTGGAGGACATCGCGATCCTCACCGCCGGGCAGCTGATCTCGGAAGACCTCGGCATCAAGCTCGAGAACGTGAACCTGCAGATGCTCGGCCGCGCCAAGAAGGTGATCATCGAGAAGGAGAAGACCACCATCGTGGACGGCGCCGGCAAGAAGAAGGAGATCGAGGCGCGCATCGGCCAGATCAAGACGCAGATCGAGGAGACCACTTCCGACTATGATCGCGAGAAGCTGCAGGAGCGGCTGGCCAAGCTCGCCGGCGGCGTGGCGGTGATTCGGGTCGGCGGCGCCACCGAGGTCGAGGTCAAGGAGAAGAAGGACCGGGTCGATGATGCCCTCAACGCCACCCGCGCCGCGGTCGAGGAAGGCATCGTGCCGGGCGGCGGCGTCGCATTGCTGCGCGCCAAGAAGGCGGTCGGCCGGATCACCAATCCGAATTCCGACGTGCAGGCCGGCATCAATATCGTGCTAAAGGCCCTGGAATCGCCCATCCGCCAGATCGCCGAGAACGCCGGGGTCGAGGGCTCGATCGTGGTCGGCAAGATCATGGAGTCGAAATCGGAGACCTTCGGCTTCGACGCCCAGTCCGAAGAGTATGTGGACATGGTCGAGAAGGGCATCATCGATCCCGCCAAGGTGGTGCGGGCGGCCCTGCAGGATGCGGCATCGGTCGCCGGCCTGATCGTGACCGCCGAAGCCATGGTGGCCGAGGTGCCCAAGGACAAGCCGGCCATGCCGGCCATGCCGGGCGGCGGCGGAATGGGCGGCATGGGCGGAATGGATTTCTAGAAGATTCGGCGCCGACCAAGAGACACACACGGGGCCGCCGCCAGGCGGCCCCGTTTCATTTCGTCGGTCCGCGTGCCAAACAGGCGTCCGCATCCTGGCTTTCGGTGAACCTCATGACCGAGAAATATGCCGGCGCGGCGCGCGCTGCGGTACCGCCCGCGCAACCGCTCCCGCCGCTGAGCTGCGACAGCCATCTGCACGTGTTCGGCGACCCGGCCAAATTTCCGGATCGCAATCCCAACCCGGTGCATCGCAGCCGCGAGGCGTCGTTTGCGGATGCGCTGCGCATGCACGGCACCGTCGGCTTCGGGCGTGGCGTGCTCGTGCAGCCGGCCAACTACACCACCGACCATTCCTACCTGCTGGAAGCCTTGCAAGGCTTGCCACGCGGGCGCTACCGGGCGACCGGCATCATCGACGACAGCGTCACCGACGCCGAGCTCGAGCGGCTGCACGCGGCCGGCATGCGTGGCGTACGGTTCAATTTCGTGGCCATGTTCAAGATGGCGCCGAGCCCGCGCCTGCTGCAGCGCTCGATCGAGCGGATTGCCCAATACGGCTGGTACATCAAGATTTTTGTCGGCCCAGAGGAGCTGCCCGACCTGGCCGAGACGCTACGCGCGATCACCGCGGTGCCGGTGGTGATCGACCACATGGCCCGCCTCAAGCCGGCCGCCGGCGCCCGCAACCCCGTCCATGCCCTCGTGCTCGACCTGCTGAGGCGGAAGAATTTCTGGGTGCTGCTGTCCAATGGCGCCCGCATGTCGGCGCAGGCGAGCGGATGGGATGACGTGGTCCCGATCGGACGCGAGCTCTATGCCGCCGCGCCCGACCGCTGCATGTTCGGCACCGACTGGCCCCACACCCACAGCCACAACGAAGGCGGCGGCCCGCAGGAAAGCGAGCTGATCGAATTGCTGTACCGGTTCCTGCCGGACACCGCGGCACGGCGGGCCGTGCTGGTGGACAACCCGGCCCGGCTGCATGGGTTTGGGCTGTAGGATGGGTTGAGCTCTTGCGAAACCCATCAATGGCGGCCGATGGGTTTCGCAAGAGCTCAACCCATCCTACGAAACTGCGCCCCCTCAATTCGAGCTCAAGCGAAACCGCAAGCTGCGCTCGCCCTCCAGGACCAGGAGGTCGTCCTGCCGGCGCCAGCTGGCGACCTGCTGCAGGGCCGCCATGAGATCCTCATCCGCCTGCATGCGGTCACGGTCGCATTGCTTCTGGGTCGGCTGGCCGAGGATGATCGTGATGGTGTTGTCGGCCACGACCAGCTGGGCCGGCACGGTATTGCACCACAGATCGATCGAGGCCGAGCCTTTCGATTCGATCTGCAGGATGGGAACGCGCTTGGAGCCCTTCATCGGCTTGGCCTCCAGCAACAGCGTGTCGTCGTAGGGAAAGCTGCGATCGGCCGCGATGCCGGCGGAAACCCCGGCCAAAACGCCAAGACACGCCAGCGGTCCGGCCAAGCGGCCCGCCCATATTACCGCAGGAAAGCGCATGAGTTGCTCCAAAGGGGGGATGACGACGGGCGCTCTTACACCGGCCCGAAGTCGCAGGCAATTTCGCCCGAGAGAATATGACAAGGATCATGACCGGCCTGTGGCGGAACCGGTGACTGTGCGTCCGGGCGCGCGCGTCGTGAAGCTGCGCCGATGCTGCGGCGACCGATTGCGCCGGATCCGGCCCCCCATGCTAGGGTTGGGGCGCCAGACCAGTCAGCGCTGGCGCGCCGCTACCTTCGGCTCCGCCGACGATCGGGCAGCGGCGGCTGGGCGAAAACTCCACCCGTCTGTCCCTTTCCCAGGCATTTTGCGCGCTCGATCTGCAACCCGACAGGAGAAACCCCGTGCCCGGTTTTCGCTCGACGCTCGCCACCATCTGGCGGCTAGCCCATCCCTATTTCTACGCCGAGGACCGCGTCGCGGGCCGTATCCTGCTCGCCGCCGTGCTCGCGATCGAGCTCGCCACCATCGGCATCAATGTTCTGATCAACCAGTGGAACAACGCGTTCTACGACGCGATTCAGCAGTACGACTGGGACGCCTTTATCTGGCAATTGGAATATTTCACGATGCTGGCAGTCAGCTTTGTCATTCTGAAAACCTATCAGCAATATCTGCAGCAATGGCTCTTGATCCGCTGGCGCGAGTGGATGACGGTCCAGTATCTGGGGCGCTGGATCGCCAATGCCAATCACTACCGCATGCAGCTAATGGGCGACGCCGCCGACAACCCGGATCAGCGCGTCGCGGATGATATCAAGCGATTCATCGATCTCACCATGGCCATCTGCATCGGCGTGCTCAGCTCCGTAGTGTCGTTCTTCTCGTTCGTGCTCATTCTCTGGGGCCTGTCGTCCGAGGCGCCCCTCATCTTGTTCGGGGTGGACGTCGCGATACCCGGCTATCTGGTCTGGGTCGCGCTGGTCTATTCGGTGGCCGGAACGGCGGTCACGCACCTGATCGGGCGGGCGCTCATCGCGCTCAACTTCAATCAACAGCGCTACGAGGCTGACTTTCGCTTCAATCTGGTGCGGGTGCGGGAAAACGCGGAGCAAATCGCGCTGCTGCAGGGCGAGCAGGCCGAGCGGCAACGGCTGCTGGTGCGGTTTTCAGCGGTGGTCGCGAATTGGTTCGGGCTCATGAGGCGGCAGAAGAGGCTCGCCTATTTCACCAACGGCTTCGGTCAGTTTGCTGTCGTCCTGCCGTACTTCGTCGCCAGCCCGGCCTATTTCGCCAAGCAGATCCAGCTGGGCGGGCTGATGCAGATCGCGTCGACCTTCAGCAATATGCAGACCTCGCTGTCGTTTTTCGTCGACGCCTATCTGCAATTCGCCGAATGGCGCTCGGTTATCGCCCGGCTCGAAGGTTTCGATGCGACGATCACGCGAGCCCAGGCCGCGGCCGTGACCAAGCCGGCGATCGAGGTGGTGCCGCGCCCCGGCAACACCGAGGTCGAGATCGACGATCTCCTGGTGCGGCTGCCGAAGGGAACCCCGTTGGTGGCGGCCGACGACATCGTCATTGCGGCCGGCGATTCGGTGCTGGTGACGGGGCCTTCGGGCGCCGGCAAGTCGACCTTGTTCCGCGCCATGGCGGGCATCTGGCCGTTCGGCAGCGGCACCATCGAGGTGCCCAAGGGCGCCAAGGTGATGGCGCTGCCGCAGCGGCCGTATTTTCCGATCGCCCCGCTGGCGGCGGCGGTAAGCTATCCGGGTGAGCCCGAGGCCTTCGGGGACGAACGGCTGGCCGAGGCGATCACCGCGGTTGGGCTGCCGGCGCTCGCCCGCCGATTGCACGAGGAGGATCATTGGAACCGGATGCTGTCGCCCGGCGAGCAGCAGCGCCTGGGCATCGCCCGCGCGCTCTTGATGGCGCCCGACTACCTGCTGCTCGACGAGGCCACCGCCGCCCTCGACGATGCCGCGGAGGCGTCGCTCTATCGGCTGCTCGCCGAACGGCTGCGCGGAGCCACCATCATCTCGATCGGCCACCGCACCACGCTCAACGCCTTCCACCGCCGGCACCTGGCGCTGGTGGGCGACGGCGAGCAGCATCGCTTGCGCGAAAGCCCGCTGCCAGAGCCGGCGCAATGAGAAGAACCTGCCCCGCATTCGCGCGACAGGTCGAAGGTTGTGGCCAAAGTGTCCGCACAAAAGAAACGGGCGGCGGCTCGTTCTAAGCCGCCGCCCGCCCGAAAGGGCCGATGAAGTCGCCTACTTCAGGTTCGCCAGCGTCAGGTCGGACGACAGCTTGACCAGGAAGGTCTGGCTGCACCAGTTGGAGCCCGGCGCCGGGAAGGGATTGATCGCCGTGGTGGCCGGGAGACCGCCCGCGGTGTGATCGCTGGTGAAGGCGTTGCAATCACCCTTGTTCAAGCCGCTCCAGGTGTAGCGGAAGTCGAGGGTGAATACTTTCCAGGTGAAGCCGAAGCCGGCATCCACGTTCCCGAAGCTCGTATACGGGATGCCGGCGGGGAACGCCGCCGTACCGTAGAAGGCATCGGACGTTCCGAGCCACCAATAGCCGCCATCCACGGACGCGTAGAAGCCGACATCCTTGGGAAGCGGCATGCCGGCCGGGGCCGTATACTTGATGGTGCCGGCCGCGTAGGTGCCGTTGGCGCCGGTATTCGAGACATTCGGCGAATAGTACACTTGGGCGCCAATCGACCAGGAGTCGCTGATCGTATAGGTGGCCTTGCCGTAGACTTCAAAGAAGCTGGCCCAGGCCTTGGCGGCGTTATTGTTCGGCAACAGGCCATTGCCGCCGTTCGCGGTTCCCACCCAATTGTTGCCGGCGTTGAAAGCCCCGCAGTCGCCCGCCCCGGTTCCGGTTGCGAAGCCTGCGCTGAAGCACTGGCCACCCGGGTAGTAGTAGAGCCAGGCGCCGAAATCGAGCGCCAGCTTGCCGAAGGTCGGGCGGATGCCGCCGTAGGCATCGATCTCGGCAGCGGCATGATTCGGGAAGGAGATGCTTTCACCCGACACCCCGACATAGCCCTGCAGCGTGTCGGTGAAGTTGTAGCGCGGCTCGAAGTAGGCCGCGACCGAGCCGCGGTGCGCCGACTGGGTGATGCCGCGCCACATGTAGTCCGTCATGAGGGCGTCGCCGAAGGCGAAGTCCCACGGGCTCGGCGGCGGCGGCGGCGCCTTGGTGAGCATCTTGAGATCAGCGGCCAGCGCTGGCGACGCGAGCGCTACGGCGGCCACAACGGACAGTACAACCTTCTTCATCTTCAAGCCCCTTTCGTCACTGCGCCCTTCATTGGGCACCAAGCTCGTCATCTGCGACTTCAAGTCCCCGTTGCCGTCGCGTGACGTCCCTCGCATGTGAACTAACGCCATCTTAAGAAAGGCCAGCAAGAAAAATCCATTAGCAATTGCCGCATTTTTGGGCTTCCAGGGGTTTTCCCGTTCGAAAGAATTTGGGTGTTGTAAAATGAGCACATTCCGGGAGTGCAACTACCCACCGGGGTTTGAAAATCAGCTCAGTAGCGCTCGGAAAAGCCGGGCACAATTCGCCTCGGTATCGAGCACAGCAAGGCGTCCGCGATTCGCGGCAGCGATGCTTCCGCTCTGACGAAGCTTGAAACGTTGGGCGAGGTGGGCCGGCAGGGCGTGCGAAAAATTCGCGTGCCAGCGCCACCCTTTCTGTCTGAGCCAGACGGAGCGAAACCAAAAAAACCGATCGTGCCGGAACTCGTGGCAGAGCAGGTCCCGCGCCCGGGCGCGGGACCCCCTGCGGTTGCCGGGCTCGCTACGAGCCGTGGCCGCCTTCGCCGCCGCCACCGGGCGGACGGCCGCCGGCAGGCGTATTGCCGCCCATCGGGTTCGGCGAATGTTGTGACGGAGCCGCCGGACTGTGGGTGCTCCCGGCTGCCGGCATGCTCGGACGTGGCGCCATCGGCGGCGTCGGTGCGGCCGGCCGCGGGGCGGGGGGAGGCGTCGGTGCCGGCCTGGGGGCGGGTGCCGCCATGGGCGCAGAAGGCGCCGCGGGCCTGGGCGCGGGTGCCGGCATGGGCTTGGGAGCGGCCGGCGCCATCGGCTTGGGGGCCGGGGTCGCCATCGGCTTGGGGGCGGGCTTGGGCGCAGGCTTAGGGGCCGCCGCCTTGGGCTTGGGAGCCGCCTTGCGCGCCTTCGGCTTCGCCTTTGCTTTCGGCTTGGCCTTGGCCTTCTTGGCCGCCGGCTTCTTGCGGGCGCTCTTCTTCGCCGCCACGCGCTTCTTCTTGCGCGCTACAGCGGTCTTCTTCGTCTTCTTTGCTTTCTTGGCTTTCGATTTCTTCGACTTCTTGGTCTTCGACTTCGCTTTCTTCGCCATGATCGTCCTCCCGATCGTTTCGGCTCAGATCTCGGTACCGCTTTCGGTACGAGCACCCTTGCCGTACCCAATGCCGTGCCGACATCTGCCGGTCCAGACAGAGGCGCTCCCGCCCCTGCGTATCCATCAACTTCCCGCTGCGCAATTGCGGCAGCACTGCGGGCTCACTGGCGGTCACGCACGGTCGATCAAGCTACGATCCAACAAGCTACGTCCGTCATCGGCTACCGTGCATGATCGGCTACCGTACCAAGCGCCTCAGGCTTGCGACCTCCTGTCGCCCAATCGATCAGCTCGACCGTATGGACCACCGGGATCGTCGTGCCCGCCGCGATCTGGGCGATGCAACCGATGTTACCGGCCGCGATCGCGTCGGGCTTGAGCTTCTCGATATTCCCGACTTTGCGATCGCGCAACCTCCTCGCGATGTCCGGCTGCAAAATGTTGTAGGTTCCAGCCGACCCGCAGCAGAGATGTCCTTCTGGTACATCTTTGACCACGAATCCGATCTTGCAAAGCAAATCTTTTGGCTCACGCGCTATTTTCTGGCCATGCTGCAGCGAACAAGCCGAATGATACGCGATTATGAGGCCTTCTGATTCCCCGCTTGGGGACAACTCGAGGCCGGCCAGATACTCGCTGATGTCCCGGGCGAGCGCCGAGATCCGCGCGGCCTTGCCGGCATAGGCCGAATCAGCGCGCAGCATGAAGCCATAGTCCTTGACCGTGGTGCCGCAGCCCGACGCGGTGACCAGGATTGCGTCGAGGCCCGCGGTGGCGATTTCCTGCGTCCAGGCGTCGATATTGCGGCGCGCGGCCGCGAGCGCGTCCTGCTCGCGGCCCAGGTGGTGCACCAGCGAGCCGCAGCAGCCCTGGCCTTGTGCCAGCACCACCTCGATGCCGTGGCGGGTGAGGACCCGGATGGCGGCCTCATTGATGGCGGGCTTGAGCACCGGTCCGACACAGCCGGCCAGAAGGGCGACCCGTCCCCGGCGCTCGCCCTCGGCCGCCACCACCCGTCGCCCCGAGGTACTGGACCCTCCGGGCAGCCGCCCCGGGGCGAGCCGCAGCATGGCGGCCACCGGCTTGAGGCCACAGGCCGCGAACAGGCCGGCCAACGGCCGCGCCAGGCGCGCCAGGCGCAGCGCCCAGCGCAGCAATCGGTCGTCGGGCAGGACCCGGGCGAGGGTCGCACGCAGCCAGCGGTCAAGCGGCGGGCGGACATAGGTGGCCTCGATGCGGGCCCGGGCATGATCGACCAGGTGCATGTAATGCACCCCCGACGGGCAGGTGGTCATGCAGGCGAGACACGACAGACAGCGGTCGATGTGCTTGACCACCTCAGGGCTCGCCGGCCGGTCGAACTCCAGCATGTCCTTGATCAGGTAGATGCGGCCGCGCGGGCTATCGAGCTCGTCGCCGTCGAGCACGTAGGTCGGGCAGGTCGCGGTGCAAAAGCCGCAATGCACGCAGGAGCGCAAGATGCGCTCCGATTCCGCCACCTGCGGATCGGCGAGCTGGGCGAGCGTGAACAAGGTCTGCATCGGATCAGGCTTGAATCATTCCGGCACCGTCATTCCTGCATCGTCGTTCCGGGGTCAAACGTGCGCCCACATGCGCCCCGGATTGAGCACGCCGTTGGGATCGAAGCTCTCCTTGACCCGCTTGGTCAATGCGGCGAGGCCGGGCTCCTGCGGCTCGAACACATCGATGGCCGCGCGCAGCTGTGCCGGGGCGCGCACCAGCGTGGCATGGCCGCCGAGCGCCTTGACGGCCGCCCGGACCGCGCCGGCAGCCGCATCCGCGGCATCCGGGATCGCGACCCAGAGCAGCCCTCCGGCCCAGTCATACAGAACCTCGGCCGCGACCTCGCCGGTCAATCGCGCCACCAGCTGGTGACCCAGGGTGGGAGTCGTGGAGATGCGCCACAACGGCTGCTCGGGGCCGCTGCGGCTCGACCCGAAGGCCGCCACGTCGCGGATCGCCACCCAGAGCCGGCGCGAGACCGTGTCGTCGATCAGGGTGGCCTCGCCCAGTGACCGCAGCGCCGCCAGCAGGGCGGCTTTGCTATGCGCCACCGACGGTTCCACGCCCTCCAGCCGCAGCGCCGTCAGGGCGCGCCCTGCCGCCACGGCATCCCCCATGGGAAAGCGCGCCGCCGTCGCCGCCGGCAGATGGGCGGCGCCCGAGACCTCGCAGCCCGACCCCATGGCGGCGGTCATGGCCCGGGTCGCCGCCGCGTCGTCGAGCCCGGACATCACCACGGTCGCCTCGGTTTCGGGCTTGGGCAGGGTCTTCACCGTCACCTCGGTCAGGACCGCGAGCGTGCCGAAGGAGCCCGCCATCAGCTTGCAGAGATCATAGCCGGTGACGTTCTTCACCACCCGGCCCCCCGACCGGAAGGTCTCGCCGCGTCCGGACACCGCCACAAAGCCGAGCAGATGGTCGCGCGCCGCACCGGCCGTGATCCGGCGCGGGCCGCACAGATTTGCCGCGATGGTGCCGGCGATGCTGCCGCGCCCGGTTGTGCTGCCGAAGAGCTGTCCGCAGTCCATCGGCTCGAAGGCCAGGCGCTGCCCCTTGGCGGCCGCCAGCGCCTCGATCTCGGAGAGTGACGTGCCGGCCTTGGCGCTCAGCACCAGCTCCTCGGGCTCATAGAGCGTGACGCCCGAAAGGGTGGACAGGTCGAGGCTCAGATCGGTCTGCAGCGGGCGGCCGATCGCCCGTTTCGAGCCGTGGCCGATGATCTCGAGTGCCCTGCCCTCACCGAGCGCCCATTGCACGGCGTTCTCGACGTCCTTGGCGTCGCGTGCTTTGAGGGTTTCCGTCATCGGGAATCAGAACCGCGGAAGATCGGGAAACGGCAGCTTGCCGGCTCGCACATGCATCCGGCCAAGCTCGGCGCAGCGGTGCAGCGTCGGAAACACCTTGCCGGGATTGAGCAGGCCCTGCTGGTCGAACGCGCATTTGAGACGCTGCTGTTGCGCCAGATCGATCTCGGAGAACATCGTCGGCATCAGGTCGCGCTTCTCCACCCCCACCCCATGCTCGCCGGTGAGCACGCCCCCCACCTCGACGCACAGCCGCAGGATGTCGGCCCCGAAGGCTTCGGCGCGCTCCAGCTCGCCCGGCCGATTGGCGTCGTACAGGATGAGCGGATGCAGATTGCCATCGCCGGCATGGAACACATTGGCGACTGCGAGCCCGTGGATCTTCGACATTTCCCGCATGCGCTGGAGCACGAACGGCAGCTTCGAGCGCGGGATGGTGCCGTCCATGCAGTAGTAGTCGGGCGAGATGCGTCCCACCGCCGGGAACGCCGCCTTGCGGCCGGCCCAGAACAGGAGCCGCTCGGCTTCCGAGCCGGAGGCCCGGCAGATCGTGGCGCCGCAGTCCATGGCGATCGCCTCCACCCGCGCCAGCAGATGATCGACCTCGGCCTGCGGTCCGTCGAGCTCGACGATCAGCAGCGCCTCGACCTCGAGCGGATAACCGGCATGGACGAATTGCTCGACCGCGTGGATCGCCGGCCGGTCCATCATCTCCATGCCGCCCGGGATGATGCCGGCCGCGATGATCCGGGCGACGCAATCGCCGGCCGCTTCCGACGAAGCAAAACCCACCAGCACGGCACGCGCGCATTCCGGCTTGCGCAGCAGGCGCACCGTGACCTCGGTGACGATGCCGAGCAATCCCTCCGAGCCGGTCATGATGCCGATGAGATCATAGCCACCGCTGTCGAGGTGCTTGCCGCCGATGCGCACGATCTCGCCGGTCATAAGGACGAACTCGAGACCCAGCACATTGTTGCTGGTGACCCCGTATTTGAGGCAGTGCACGCCGCCGGAATTTTCCGCCACATTGCCGCCGATGGTGCAGGCGATCTGAGAGGACGGGTCGGGCGCATAGTAGAAGCCGGCCGCCTCGACCGCTTGCGTGACCGCCAGATTGGTCACGCCGGGCTCCGCCACCACCACGCGGTTCTCAAGATCGATCTCGCGAATGCGGTTGAACCTGGCCATGCCGAGCAGAACCCCGTCGCCTGCCGGCAGCGCGCCGCCGGACAGCGACGTGCCGGCGCCGCGCGGCACCACCTTGATGCCCTGCGCATGGCAATATTTCAGCACCCGGCATACCTGGTCGATGGTATCGGGCAGCACCACGACCATGGGGGGCTGGCGGTAGGCCGTCAGCGCATCCGACTCGTAGGGGCGCATCTCGGCCTCGGTCGCGATCACGCCTTCGCCCGGCACGATTGCGCGCAACGCCCGTACGATCAGGTCGCGGCGAGCGAGGACGCTCTGGTCGGGGGCCGGCATCTTGACCGACATCGGATTTGTCCCTGGGGCTTCGAGCCCGTTGCCGGCCGGCGCGCCGGTGCAGCGCCGAGGCTTTGCATTTCTCGCCGCCGCTGTTTATAGCGGCAAATGGGGCGCGATACCCATATCGTGCGAAATCCCGGCGGCGGGCCGCCGGGCGGAACACCCGATGCCCCACCGTTGACACTTGCAGCGCGGAGCGCCATTCCGGCATGGTGGAGGTCCGCCCTGCGGCAAATACCGGGCCGTCGGAACGACATCAAAACAAGAGGAACGAGAGGAGAGAGTAATGAGGACGTGGGTTTTTGCTGGGCTGCTGATCGTCGCCTCGACGGGGGCCGCGCTGGCGCAGGACGTCGCCGCCGGCGAGCAATCGTTCAACAAGTGCCGCCCCTGCCACGATGTGGGGCCGGACGCCAAGGTCAAGCTTGGACCCCCGCTCAACGGGCTGGACGGTCGCAAGGCCGGCAGTGTCGCGGGCTTCAACTATTCGGATGCCAACAAGGCCTCCGGCATCACCTGGAACAAAGACACTTTCATGAAGTACATCGACAACCCGGCCGCCATGGTGCCGGGAACCCGGATGGCCTTCGGCGGCATCAAGGACGCCGGCGAGGTCGCGAGCCTTTGGGCCTATGTCAACCAGTTCAAGGAGGACGGCTCGAAGAAATAACCGGCCGCAAGATATTTGCGCCGGCGCGGCCCGCGACCGGTTCCGGTCGACGGGCCGCACTACGCTCTGCCCAGTGAGGAGCCTCAGCCATGGTCAAGGACATCGTGGTCAACCTGACCGGCGCGGCCCCGCAGGAATTCGCGGCCGATTATGCCATCTCGCTGGCGCAGCTGTTCGAGGCCCACATCGCGGGCGTCGGTTTCATCTACGAGCCCGTGATACCGGGCACCGTGCTGGGCGGCATCCCGACCGACCTGATCGAGGCCCAGCGCGAGGAGAACACCAAGACGGCGAAAGCCGCGACCAGCCGCTTCGAGGCGGCGGCCGCCCGCGCCGGGCTCTCGGCCGAGATCCGCATCCTCGACGCGAGCGTCGCGGGGGCGGCCGACCTGTTCGGGCGCATCGCGCGCCGGTTCGACCTGGCGGTGGTGGGGCAGGCGCGGCCCCGTGAGGGCGCCTCCGAGGAGCTCCTGATCGAAGGCGCGCTGTTCGAATCCGGACGCCCGGTCGTCGTGGTGCCGTTCGTGCAGACCAAGCCCGTCACGCTCGAGCGGGTGCTGGTGTGCTGGGACGGCAGCCGCCCGGCCACGCGCGCCATCGCGGATGCGTTGCCGTTCCTGCGGCGCGCCAAGGCCATCGATATCGTGGCGGTCAGCGGCGAGCGCGGCAAGGGCAGCGAGATGGTGGGCACCAACATGGCCCGGCATCTGGCGCGCCACGGCCTCGCGGTCGAGCTCAAGCGGGTGTCGTCGGGCGATGTGGACGTGCCGGCCGCCATTCGGGCGCAGGTTACCGAGACCGGCGCGGATTTCATGGTGATGGGCGGCTATGGGCATTCCCGGCTGCGGGAGTTCATCCTGGGCGGCGTCACCCGCACGATTCTGACCTCCTCCACGATCCCGGTGCTGATGTCGCATTAGGAACGTTTCGCGCGCGTCACGCCGGCAGCGGCAGGACGGTCTGCACCACAAGGCCGCGGGCGCGGGCGTCGACCACCCCGAGACCGCGCAGCCCGAACAACGTGAGGGTCTGCACCAGCGCCCGGTTCCTGGCCGGGTCCGGCGTCGCCGGCGGGGCGAGCGGCCCGATCAAGCCTTCGATCAAAGCCCCGACCAGCGCGGCCGCTGCCACCGTGGCGTCCTGGGCGGGCAGCAGGCTGCGCTCGAGCGCGCTTCGAATGCGGACCTCGAAGGCGCCGGCGAGCGCGCCCCGATACGCAGAGCGGACCGCGTCGAGCGCCGGCTCGACCGGCTCGGCGAGCAGCGCGAAGGCGAGTTTCCGGGCCGCCAGCGCACGCGCCGCGAAGGTCACGATCGCGGCCGCCAAGGCCGAGAGCGGCCCGGGCGCAGCGTCAGTGGCGCGGTCGACAGCGGCAATCTCGGCCGCAGATTGCGCCGCCACCAGGGCGGCGATCAGCTCGGTCTTGGAGGGAAAATAGCGGTAGACGGTGCCGGCCGCGATGCCGGCGCGCGCCGCCACGGCGGCGATCTGCACCGCCCCCATGCCGCCCTCGGCAGCGAGCGCCCGCGCCGCCCCCATGATGGCGCCATGGCGCGCCGCGAGCTTGCGGGTGACATTCTCGGTGCGGCGATAAGGCATGCGCGGGCCGCGATGATTGATTCCTTAAAAAGTGAATTGTGATTCATGTAGGGTTAAAAAACAAGCCGCGGGCCACGCCTGTAGCCCGGATGGGCCAACGGGTCGGCGCAGAGGAGCGGCGGTCCGCTCCATGCGGCCTACGGCGCCGCGGCAGCGATCATCCGTTGTGCTCGCTCAGGGCCTTCTCGCGGATCGCGCCCAGCGTCGTGGTGGGGGTGATGGCCTCGGGGTCGACCTTGATGTGCAGGAGCGCGGGCTTGCCGGACCGTTGCGCGGCCGCGTAGGCCTCGGCGAAGTCGGCGGTCCGCTCCACGGTCGCCCCGAACCCACCGAAGGCGCGCGCATAGGCGGCGAAATCCGGGTTCTGCAGCTCCGTGCCGAGCACGCGGCCCGGATATTCGCGTTCCTGGTGCATCCGGATGGTGCCGTACATGCCGTTGTCGACCACCAGCACGATGATGGGCAGGCGGTATTGCACGGCGGTGGCGAATTCCTGCCCGGTCATCAGGAAATCACCATCGCCCGCGAACGCGATCACGGTGCGCTCGGGATGCAGCCGCTTCATCGCCACCGCGGCCGGCACCCCGTAACCCATGGAGCCGGAGATCGGCGCGACCTGCGTGCCGAAGCGGCGGTAGCGATAGTAGCGGTGCACCCAGATGGAGAAATTGCCCGCCCCGTTGCAGATGAAGGCATCGACCGGAAGGCTCGCCCGCAGCTGCGTGACGATCTCGCCCATGTTGACGGCGCCCGGCACCGCGGTCGGCGCTTCGGTCCAGGCCAGGAACTCGGCATGGGCGGTCCTGGTGGCCTCGCCCCACGGGATCTGGTTGGGCGGCTGCAGGCCTTCCAGGCAAGCCGCAAACGCAGTCGGTGCCGCATGCACCGCGAGATGGGGCCGGTAGACCCGGCCGAGCTCCTCGGCGCCCGGATGCACATGCACGAAGGTTTGCTGCGGGCCCGGAATGTCGAACAGCGTGTAGCGCTGCGAGGGCATTTCGCCCATGCGGCCGCCGATCAGCACCACCAGATCGGCCGCCTTGATGCGCGCCAGCAGCTTGGGATTCGGACCGATGCCGAGGTCGCCGGCGTAGCAGGGATGCAGCGCATCGATCACATGGGCGCGCCGGAAGGTGGTGGCGACCGGCAGCGCGAAGCGCTCGGCGAATCGCTGCAGCGCGGCGCCGGCCGGCTCCGACCAGCGGCTGCCGCCCACGAGCACGATCGGCCGGGCCGCGGCCCACAACAGCTTCTGCAGCCGGCTCATGTCGGCCTGGCCGGGCCAGGTCTCAACCGGCGCAAAGGCCGGCGCGTCCTTGACCGCGACCGGCTCGACCAGCATGTCCTCCGGCAGCGCGATCACCACCGGGCCGGGGCGGCCGCTGGTGGCGGCATAGAAGGCGCGCGAGATCAGCTCCGGAATGCGCGAGGGATCGTCGATCTCGGTCGTCCATTTGGCGATGGTGCCGAACACCGCCCGGTAATCGAGCTCCTGGAAGGCCTCGCGCTCGCGCATGTCGCGCGCGATCTGCCCGACGAACAGGATCATCGGGGTCGAATCCTGGCGCGCCACATGCAGCCCGGCCGCCGCATTGGTGGCGCCGGGACCGCGGGTGACGAAGCAGATGCCGGGCGCGCCGGTGGCCTTGCCGACCGCCTCCGCCATCATGGCGGCGCCGCCCTCCTGCCGGCACACCGTGACGGCGATCGGCCGGTCGTGCAGGGCATCGAGCGCCGCGATGTAGCTCTCGCCCGGCACGCAAAAAACGTGGCGCACGCCGTGCAGCACGAGCTGATCGATCAACACTTGGGCGGCGGTTCTGGTGCCGTCATTGGGGCGCATGGGTTTCCCTGTTATTGGCATCGGCGCCCCCTAGGCGGGCGACCACGGCGACATCTTTCGGCTTCGCCCGCCATGGTCAATAGGGTCGGAGCAGAACCCGCACCAGGCGCGCCCCGGAAAGGGCGCTAGATTGAGGTGCGGGCTGGCCGGCAAGCTGCGGGCGCCAGCCGGAAGGCGGATGAGGATGAACTCCGCGATCGATCCGCAAAAGGCGGTCCTGGCGCTGCTTGGCGATCCCGCCACCCATCGGGGGCAGCCGGTCAGGCGCATCGATACACACGCGGCTTCGGTGTTTCTCGCCGGCGAGCGCGCTTTCAAGATCAAGCGCGCGGTGCGCTTTCCGTTTCTGGATTTTTCCACCCTGGAAAAACGCCGCGCCGCCTGCGAAGCCGAGCTCGCGGTCAACCGTCCGTTCGCGCCGCAAATCTATCGCCGGGTGGTGGCGATCACCCGCGCGCCCGATGGCGGGCTCATGCTCGGGGGGCGCGGCGAGCCGGTCGAGTGGGCGGTCGAGATGCGCCGCTTCGACGAGGCCCTCACCCTCGATCATCTCGCCGGTCAAGGCCGTATCGATGCCGCGCTCGCCGACCGCTTGGGCCGCATCGTGGCGGCCGCCCACGCGCAGGCGGCGCCGGTCGAGCCGCAGCCGTGGGTCGACGCCCTGGGGACCTATGTGGCGGAGCACGCCGTCGAGTTCGGCCGGACGCCCGAGTTGTTCCCGCCCGCCGCGGTGGAGGAGCTTCGGCGCG
>DASYFD010000088.1:0-6522 GCA_036498625.1 Xanthobacteraceae bacterium
CGAGTCTCCAGTCGCACCTTTGCGAGCAGTTGGCCGGCGAGCTGGCTGACGATCGCGACGTGCAGGATTGCCTGGCACCTTTTCGGCTTGCACCGTTGCCGCGGTGGCGACAGCTCTTAGACCTGCCCGGCACCTTGTTCCAGGGGCGGCCGAAGCTGCGCAAGTGCAGTTTTGCCGCCATTGCGATCGTCGTCCTCCTCGGCACCGGAATGCTCGGCTTGTGGTGGCGCCTGTCGAACGGGCCGATTGATCTCGACCTGGCCTCGCCCTGGCTCATCGCCGCCATCGAGGAGAATTTCGGCGGCTATCATCAGGTCAAGGTTGGGGGCACCCAGCTTGAACGCGATGCCAATGGACGCACGGCGTTGCGCATGCGCGACATTGTGGTGCGCGACCCCGACGGCACCATCGTGGCCTCCGCTCCCAAGGCCGAGGTCGGCCTCTCGAGCGCCGGGCTGTTTTCCGGTCACATGCGCGCCGAGCGGCTCAGCCTGGTAGGCGCCGAGATGGCGGTGCGTATCGAGCCCGACAGCAAGATCACGGTCTTTGCCGGCGCCAACAAGCGCCCCTTCGTGACTGCTTCGGCGGCCGAAATTCCCGTCCAGTTGGATGGCAGGCCGCTGCCCAGAACCGGCGACCCGGCCACCACCGCGACCACGCCCGCGAGCAAGCCGGCGCCCGCCACCGGCCCGGTCATTCCGGACTTCGCTTCGCTCTTGGCCTGGCTCGATGGGATCGGCGCCACCGGTCTCGATGGTCATGAGTTGAGCGAGCTCGGCCTCAAGAGCGGGAACCTCACGGTCGACGATCAGCGCAACGGCAAGCAATGGTCGTTCCATGACATCAATCTCAGCCTGACCCGGCCGAAGACCGGCGGCGTCGCGCTGACGCTGAGCTCCGACAGCACCGAGCCGCCGTGGCTGCTGCGGGCAGCGATGACACCCGGCGCCTACGGCCACCGCATCGTCGACATCGAGACGCAGAAGCTGCCCGCTAAGGACATGATGCTGGCGATGCGGCTGGTGGGGGAATACGAGGTCGATGTTCCGTTGTCGGGCCGCATCCATGCCGATATCGGGCCTGATGGAATCCCGCAGGCGGTCGACGGCCGGATCGTGGCGGAAAAAGGTTTCCTCATCGATCTCGACGAGCCGCAGAACAAGATCGCCATCGACCGGGCCGAATTCAATCTCGATTGGGATGCCCAACGCCAGTCCCTGGCGATGCCGTTCCAGATCGTGTCGGGCGGCAACCGCGTCACCCTGCTTGCAAAAATCGATGCGCCGCGCGAGCGCGTGGGTAATTGGGGCGTGGAGGTGACAGGGGGAACCGTGGTGCTGGCTTCGGCGGCTCTGGCCGATCCCAATCCACTCATCCTCAATCGTTTTCTGCTGCGCCTGCGGGTCGACGCCGATAAGCAACGGATCGACGTGTTGCAGGGCGACATCGGCAATATGGAGGTGGGTCTCGCGGTCTCGGGCAATCTCGACTATTCGACTGCCGACCCGCGTCTCACGCTCGGCGTGGCGGCCAACCGCATGTCGGTGGCGGCCATGAAGAAGCTCTGGCTGTTTTGCATCACCCCCAAGGTTCGCAATTGGGTCGATGACCATGTGATGGGCGGAACGGTCGAGCGGCTGGCCTTTGCCACCAACGCGCCGCTGTCGACCTTGCGCACCAGCGGACCCCCGATTCCCGACGATGGGCTCTCGATCGAGATCGTCGGCAGCGGCGTCGAGGTGCGGCCGGTCGACGGGTTGCCGCCGATCCGCGATGCCGACCTGACGCTGCGGGTCACCGGACGCAAGGCCGTCGTCAATCTCGGCCGCGGCGGCGTAGAGATGTCGCCGGGCCGCAAATTCGCCATCAGCAACGGCGTGTTCGAAGTGCCCGACACGTTCCCGACCGCGCCACCCTCCAAGGCGCGCTTCCGTCTCGATGGACCGGTGCAGGCGGCGGCCGAACTCCTGTCCCTGGAACGGCTGCGCGACTTTTCCGGCTCGCCGCTCGACCCGGCGACCAGCCGCGGGAATCTATCCGCGCAGGTGTCGGTTGCTCTGCCGCTCAAGGACGATCTGCCGCCCGGCTCGTCGATCTACACCATCACCATGGACGTCGCGAATTTCTCCGCTGAGCGCCTGGTCATGGGCCAGAAGGTCGAGGCCAGCACCCTGCGCGTGGTCGCCAACAATCAGGGTTATTGGATCAAAGGCGACGTCAAGCTCAACGGCGTTCCGGTCGCGCTCGATTACCGCAAGCCGCGCGGCGACGGCGATGCAGAGGTTCGCATCCAGAGCACGCTCGACGAGGCGGCGCGCGCCAAGCTCGGCTTCGATCTCGCCGGCTATGTGAGCGGGCCGGTGCCGATGAAGGTCAACGGCAGGGTCACCGCCTTCGAAGGCGGCGAAAGCCGGTTCGCCATCGATGCCGACCTGACCCAGTCTCGCATCGAGAATTTGTTGCCGGGTTGGACCAAGCCGTCCGGCAAACCCACGCATGCGACGTTTACGGTGGTCACCAGGCCGCAGGTGACCCGCTTCGACGACCTCGTGATCGATGCGCCCGGGACTTCCGTCAAGGGCTCGGTCGAGCTCGACGAGAACGGTCAGGTGCAAACGGCGAATTTTCCGACCTTCAACCTTTCCGACGGCGACAAGACCATGCTCAAGGCCGAGCGCGGTCCTGACGGCGCGTTGCGGGTGATGATGCGTGGCGACGTCTATGACGGCCGGAATTTCGTCAAGTCGGCGATGGGCGGCCCGACCTCCGGCCAGAACAAGCAGGAGGCCAAGGACGTCGACCTCGACGTCAAGGTCGGCACCGTGGTCGGGTTCCATGGCGAGACGCTGCGCGGCCTCGATCTCACCCTGTCGCGGCGCGGCGGCGCCATCAAGAGCCTGGCGGTCAGCGCCAAGCTCGGACGCGATGCGGCGTTCAACGGCGATTTGCGCGGCCGCAACGGCGGCCGGCAGGTCATCTATATCAATGCCAAGGATGCCGGCGCCTTTTTCCGCTTCACCGACATGTACGGCAAGATTTTCGGCGGCGAGATGTTCGTGGCGATGGACCCCACAACCGCCGACATCGCGTCGCAGGACGGCCTGCTCAACATTCAGGATTTCTCGGTCCGCGGCGAGGCGGCGCTCGATCGGGTGGTCGCCGGCGCGCCCGGCGGCCAGCGTCAGGGCGTTGATTTCTCGCGCTTGCGGGTCGAGTTCACCCGCACGGCGGGGCGCTTCTCGATCCGCGAGGGGATCGTCAGCGGGCCCATGATCGGGGCCACGGTCGAGGGCTCGATCGATTACGTCAAGGACGACGTGCGCATGCGCGGCACCTTCATTCCGCTCTACGGCCTCAACAACATGTTCGGCCAGATTCCGCTGTTCGGCATATTCCTCGGCGGAGGCAGCAAGGAAGGCCTGCTCGGCGTCACCTTCGAGGTAGTGGGTCCCGTCAGCGGACCGACCCTGCACGTCAACCCGATCTCGGCCGTTGCGCCCGGGCTGTTGCGCAAGTTCTTCGACTTCCCCAACGGCAACGGCCAGATTCCAACCAGCAGCAACAGTCAATTTCCCAACACCGATATGCAATCCACCGGCACCGTTCCGCAGATCTACGGCGATCCGGTTCGCTAGAGCCGGCAGCTGAGAGGTTCGATCCGCCGCGGGCAATGCCTGCGGTTTTTTTTGCGCCCGGATGCCGGGCCTCACACCGGCCGCAACAGCACGTGACGCTTGCGGCCGAGCGAGAGCTTGATGACGCCTTCCGGCGAAAGATCGCGCCCGGTGAGCAGCATCTTCTCGTCGGTCACCGCGGCGTCGTTGAGCTTGAGGCCGCCGCCCTTGATCTGGCGCCGCGCCTCGCCGTTCGATGCCACCAGGCCGGCCTTCACAAACGCCACCAGCACGCCGAGCCCGCGCTCGAGCTCCGCATGGGCGATCTCGATGGTCGGCAACGATTCCGACAGCGCGCCTTCCTCGAAGGTGCGCCGCGCGGTCTCGGCTGCCTCGTTGGCGGCGCCGCGGCCGTGCAGCAGTGCGGTCGCCTCGGTCGCCAGCACCTTCTTGGCTTCGTTGAGCTCGTGACCCTGCAGCGCTCCGAGCCGGCCGATCTCGTCGAGCGGCAGCTCGGTGAAGAGCTTCAGCAGCCGGGCGACGTCACCATCCTCGCTGTTGCGCCAGAATTGCCAATAGTCATAGGGTCGCATCATTTCGGCATTGAGCCAGACCGCTCCGCTTTCGGTCTTTCCCATCTTCACCCCGGACGAGGTGGTCAAGAGCGGCGTCGTCAACGCAAACAGCTCGGCTTCGAGCAGGCGGCGACCGAGCTCGATGCCGTTGACGATATTGCCCCACTGATCCGACCCGCCCATCTGCAGGATGCAGCCGTGTCGCTTGTACAGCTCGACGAAATCGTAGGCCTGCAGGATCATGTAGTTGAATTCGAGAAATGTCAGCGGCTGCTCGCGCTCGAGCCGAAGCTTCACCGAGTCGAAGGTCAGCATGCGGTTGACGGTGAAATGGCGGCCGACGTCGCGCAGCAGCGGAATGTA
The DNA here is from genome assembly GCA_036498625.1 of Xanthobacteraceae bacterium. Lineage (GTDB taxonomy): Bacteria > Pseudomonadota > Alphaproteobacteria > Rhizobiales > Xanthobacteraceae > VAZQ01. Next base: position 4,553 of record DASYFD010000088.1, read on the forward strand.
GCGGAGCTGGTCCAGCCAATCGGCGTTGTTGGCCGAGATCGTGCCTGCATCGTAATCGAGGAAGCGCGCGAAGACGGTGCGAATCTTGGCGATATTGTCGTTGATCTGGGCGTCGGTGAGCAGCGTGCGGGTGGTATCCTTGCCGGAGGGATCGCCGATCTTGCTGGTGCCGCCGCCCATCAGCACGATTGGGCGGTGGCCGGTCTTCTGCAGCCAACGCAGCATCATGATCGACAACAGGTTGCCGATATGCAGGCTTGGCGCCGTGGCGTCGAAGCCCACATAGGCCGTGATCGCGCCCTTCGCGGCGCGCGCGTCCAGTCCGGCGGCGTCCGAAAGCTGATGAATGAAGCCTCGGTTCGCCAGCACGTTGAGAAAATCGGATTTGTACTCGCTCATGGCTTATCGCCTCTGTCGGGCCGGTGGTGTATCAGGTTCGGCCCGGGATTCAACCAAGGATCGCCGCATGTCGATGCTGACGGCTATCGGCCTCATGAGCGGCACGTCGTATGACGGCGTCGATGTGGCGCTGATCAACACCACTGGCGAGGAGATCGGCCGCGTCGGACCGACCCTCTATCGGCCCTACAGCGAGGAGGAGAGGGTGCTGCTGCGGCAAGCGATGGCGTCGGCGGCCAATCTGTCCGGCCGCAGTGAGCGTCCCGGGCCGCTGGTCGACGCCGAGGAGCTGGTGACGCGCGCCCATGCCGAGGCGGTCGAGGCCTTCCTGGCCGCCAACGGCATGGCGGCGAGCGATATTGCGGTGGTCGGCTTCCATGGCCAGACCGTCCTGCACGATCCGGGCCGGCACTTGACCGTGCAACTCGGGGACGGCCATGCGCTCGCCAGCCGGCTCGGCATTCCGGTCGTCTACGACTTTCGCGCCGCCGATGTGGCGGCCGGCGGGCAGGGCGCGCCGTTCGTGCCGGTGTTTCACCGCGCCATGGTCCGCCTGCTCGACCAGCCGGGCCCGATCGCGGTGCTCAATATCGGGGGCGTCGCCAACCTGACCTATATCGACGGGGATGCCGCGCTCATCGCCTGCGACATCGGTCCCGGCAATGCCCTGATCGACGATTTCATGCGCCTGCGCACCGGCAGTCCCCATGACAGTGAAGGACGCGCCGCCGCTGCCGGGCAGGTGGACGAGGGCGCGGTGGAGCGCATTCTCGCCCATCCGTTCTTCGCCAAGCCGCCGCCGAAATCGCTCGACCGCAACGCCTTCCACCACTCGATCGGGCAGGATGCAAAGCTCGCGGGCAAGAGCCTGGAGGACGGCGCCGCTACCTTGACTGCCGTGACGGCGGCCGCGATCGCGCGCTCGGTCGCGCTTTTGCCGCGCGCTCCCGCGAGCTTCATCGTGGCGGGCGGCGGCATTCGCAACCCGGTGCTGATGGGCATGCTCACGCAGCGGGTAGCGCCTGCGAGCGTCACCACCGCCGATGCGGTGGGCTGGTCGGCGGACTCGCTGGAGGCCCAGGGCTTCGCTTACCTCGCGGTGCGCAGCCTCAATGGCCTGCCGCTCTCATTTCCGACCACCACCGGGGTGCCGCACCCGATGCCGGGCGGCGTGGTGGCGCGGCCTTGATCGATCAGGCCGCGGGCTTGCGCTCGGTCTTGAGACGCTTGTCCAGATAGGCGCCGACCGCCGACATCAGCGGCTCGATCTTGCCGTCGAAGAAATGATTGGCGCCCGGGACGACCTTCTGGTCGATGACGATGCCCTTCTGGGTCTTGAGCTTGTCCACCAGCCCGGTGACGTCCTTGTGCGGCACGACTGCATCCTTGTCGCCATGGATGATGAGACCGGAGGACGGGCAGGGGGCCAGGAACGAGAAATCATAGAGGTTCGCCGGCGGGGCGATCGAGATGAAGCCTTCGATCTCGGGCCGGCGCATCAAGAGCTGCATGCCGATCCAGGCGCCGAACGAGAATCCGGCGATCCAGCAGCTGCGGGCTTCAGGATTGAT
>DASYFD010000089.1:0-27468 GCA_036498625.1 Xanthobacteraceae bacterium
TACGTCGATCCGCCCGACGATACCAAGCTGATCGCGTCGTCGATCAACGGCATGCTGGCCGGGCTCGATCCGCATTCGAGCTACATGGACCCCAACAGTTTCCGCGACATGCAGGTCGAGACCAAGGGCGAGTTCGGCGGCCTGGGCATGGAAGTCACCATGGAGGACGGACTGGTCAAGGTGGTGGCGCCGATCGACGACACGCCCGCCGCCAAGGCCGGCATCTTGGCGAACGACATCATCTCCCACCTCAACGCCGAATCGATCCAGGGACTGACCCTCGATCAGGCGATCGAGAAGATGCGCGGCCCGGTGAACACCACGGTCAAGCTGATGATCAAGCGCAAGGGCCAGGATAAGCCGATCGAGATCTCGATCACCCGCGCGGTCATCCGGGTCAGCTCGGTGCGCTCGCGCCTGGAGGGCGAGGACGTGGGCTATATCCGCGTCACCCAGTTCACCGAGCAGAGCACCGACGGCCTGGTGAAGGCGATCGGCGACATCACGACGCGCTCCGGCGACAAGCTCAAGGGCTTCATCCTCGATCTGCGCAACAATCCGGGCGGTCTCCTGGACCAGGCCATCTCGGTCTCCAACGCATTCCTCAAGCGCGGCGAGATCGTCTCCATCCGTGGCCGCGAGCCCGAGGACATGCAGCGCTTCGAGGCCAAGCCGGACCCGGGCGATCTCACCAAAGGCAAGCCGTTGATCATCCTGATCAACGGCGGCTCGGCATCGGCTTCCGAGATCGTCGCCGGCGCGTTGCAAGACCACAGACGCGGCACGCTGATCGGCACGCGCTCGTTCGGCAAGGGATCGGTGCAGACCATCATTCCGCTCAGCCCGGCCGACGGCGCGCTTCGCCTGACGACCGCGCGTTACTTCACTCCCTCGGGCCGCTCGATCCAGGCTCTGGGCATCACCCCGGAAATCGAGCTGCCGCAGGACGTGCCGGACAACCTCAAGGGCGAGGCCGAACTCGGCGGCGAGGCATCGTTGCGCGGGCATCTCAAGGCACAGGGCGAGGAGGAGAAGGGATCGCAGTCCTACATTCCGCCCGATCCCAAGGACGACAAGGTGCTCAATTTGGCCCTGGGTCTGTTGCGGGGCACGCAGGTGAACCCGGCCTTCCCGCCGCCCGCCCAGCAGGCCGGCGCGCACTGAGCTCGCTTCATCGCCTCGCCGCGTGTGAGCGGTGCTGTTCAAAGCTGGTCAAAGTGGAGGCCACGCCCGGAATTGAACCGGGGTACACGGTTTTGCAGACCGTTGCGTAACCACTCCGCCACGTGGCCCCACGACGGCGATAACTAAAGCGCGGCAACCATTTAGGCAATAGCTGCATCGCCGCTCTCCTCGTCGTTGCGAAACCCAACCGTGTTTCATTCCGAAATTTTCTGCGGGTTTCCTTCGTCAGCCGCCAAGCGTGGCATTTCCCGGAAGCCGGAAAGGACTGGCGGTGTGGCTGCTTATTCGTTGGTCGCTTGGGCATCGCGGCAGTCTTGCCCTGATCCGGGCCTACTCGGCCGAATCCGAAGCCGACTGCCGCGACTTCGCGCTTAGCGCTTGTGGTCCTTCTTGCCCGATTCCGGCTGGATCGGCGATGCGACAAAACCAAGCGCATTGCCGCCATTGCTGAAGCTGCTGCGGTCATGGGCCGGGGTATTCCACCACCAAGGCAGTGGATTTTCGTTCGCTTCGCGTGCGGCCTGCGCCTCGCTCACGCTCTCATCGTGCTCGTTGGAGGCCAGGGCCACGGAAGTGGCGCCGAGCAGGAGGGTTGCCGCGAGGGCAGTCATGGTCTTGGTCAACATTGTCGAAATCTCCGTCGCTGGGTTTATCGCGCTGCCGTTTCGCCGGCAGCACGTTGCGGCTGAGTGTCTAGCCGGCGGGCCCTGTGACACGCTTGCAGGCGCCCCCTAGTTCCTTTGAAGATTTCCTGGATATTTCCTTCAGATTTCCCGACTGTGCTGCCCATTGGCCTGGAGCCCGGCCGATATCTGCTGAATAGTCGACCGGTTCACCCCGAACTGCCCGGCGATTCCGCGCGGGCCGCCGTCGCGCGGCCCGTTCCGGCCGGACCCTTGCGCCTCGCGGCGAGCAATACGGCGTCCGTTCCCGTGTCGTCAGCATGCGCGCTGCCACGCACCCCGTGAGAGCGTTTCCGCAACTTTAGAGCGTGGACGGCGGCCAGTCGGCTTGCCCGCCCTTGGAGGCCGAGCGATTCATCATCGGTGCCGGTGGCGCTTGCGCCGCCAGCCCGACTGCGGCAGCATGCCTCGGGTTGGTCTTGGCGCGTTCCGGGGCCGGGTCTCGAACAATAATGGGGACAAGACAACATGAGTAACCACCGCTTTCCGATTGTTTTCGGCGCTCTCTTGATTTCCGCTGCGGCGCTGGCCGGGCCCGCCAAGGCCCAGAGCGTCGAGGATAAGCTGCAAGTCTGCACCTCTTGTCACGGGCAGGCCGGTGTACCCATCGATCCGAAAACCATTCCGATCATCTGGGGCCAGACCGAGGCCTTTCTGACCAAGCAATTGCACGACTACCGGGCCGGCGATCGGGACAACGCGATCATGAAGGCCATGGCGCAGACTCTCTCGCAGGCAGAGCTGCGGCCCGCCGCGAAATATTTCGCCGCCAAGCCTTGGCCGGCCGGGCATGCTCCTGCGGCCGCCGCGACGCCGCCCGCCGGGATCGCCCAATGCCAGGCCTGCCATCAGCCGAAATTCGAAGGCGGCATGCCAGCGCCGCGCCTGGCCGGCCAGAGCTACGAATTTCTGATCAAGCAAATGAACAGCTTTTGACGGCACGCGCACCAACAGCCAGGACATGGTGCAAATAATGACGGCGCTTTCGCCGGCCGACCGGGAGGCCATGGCGCGCTACATCGCCGGCCTCTGATCAGCCCGACGCGCGGGCAACCGCATTTCAGCAAACGGACTGCCCCAGACTTGATCTAGGGCAGTCTTGCGTCTGTCCCAAGCGCATGCGACCCGGTCGAGGGGAGCATTGGCGTGGGGACCTAAGTGGATTCCCCGCCACGCCTGCAATGGGTCGGAAGGGAATACCGGCAGCGCGCGCCTTGCCTTTTCGACGGCCTTGCCGCAAGAAAAGTCGCGCCGGCAGGAGAGGGCGCATGGCGGCTGATTCCTGACCGCTGATGCTTGGTCTCCGATTTCTTGGATTGTGCCGATGATCGACTTCGTGGCCGCGCGCCGATTTATGGTCGACAGCCAGGTTCGCACCAGCGACGTCACCGATTTGCGCCTCATCGCGGCCATGCAGGCGCTGCCGCGGGAGCGCTTCCTGCCGCCCGGGCAGGCCGATCTGGCCTATCTGGATTTCGATGCTCCGGCGGCCACCGCCGAGGCCGGCAAGCCGGCCCGCCGCCTGCTCAAGCCCATGGTGCTCGCCAAGTTGCTGCAGGCCGCCGAGATCGCGGGCGGTGACCATGTGCTCGATGTCGGCTGCGCCACCGGCTATTCGTCGGCGCTCCTGGCCCGGCTTGCAGGCTCGGTGGTCGCGCTCGAGCAGGATGCCGGGTTGGCGGAGCGCGCGCGCGACAACCTGAGCGCGCTCGGCTTCGGCCAAGTGCAGGTCGTGAGCGGACCGTTGGTCGACGGCTGGCCGGCGCAAGCCCCCTATGATGTCATCCTCCTCAATGGAGCGTTCGAGATCGCCCCCAAGGCGCTCTTGCGGCAGCTCAAGCCCGGCGGCCGCCTGGTCGGCGTGCTCGGTCGCGGACCGCTCGGCAAGGCCATGCTGTATTGCTCGATCGGTGGAGAATGTGGCGGGCGGCCGATTTTCGATGCCGCGGCACCGCTGCTGCCCGGCTTCGCCGCCCCGGCGGCTTTCGTATTCTAGCCCGACAGCCATTTTCTCGTGCTTTGACAGGGGGTGTGGCCGGAATACGCCAGCGCACAGGTTTTTCGCTTGCGCGCTTTTTGGAGGGGTTTCAAGCCGGGCGGAACCCATCTAAGGTTAATGCGAGTGGCTGGGGGCGTTGTGCCGCAGGTTTCGGCGGGGCCAGCGTTGGTGGTGGATCGGGGTCGATGTTGAATTCTCCTGGGCGTCCGTGTTCGGTTGCGCGGGCGGTGCGGGTGGCTCTGATCGCCACCACCGCGCTGACCGGCTTCGCAATGCAGGGGGCGTTCGCCGACACGCTGCCGGGCGCGCTTGCGCTTGCCTACCAGAACAATCCGCAGGTCAATGCCCAACGCGCCGCCACCCGCGCCACCGACGAATCCGTCGGCGTGGCGCTCTCCGGCTATCGTCCGACCGTCTCGGCCAACGCTCAGCTCGGCGAGCAATACCTGGACACCCTATCCAAGGGTGGTGCCGGCGGAGGACCCGCCACCAAGTCGGTCGGCGCTATTGCCATACCGAGCTACGGGTTGACGACCAAGCAGACGCTGTTCAACGGATTCCAGACCGCCAGCCGCACGCGCCTCGCCGAGGGCCAGGTGTTCGCGGCGCGCGAGACGCTGCGCACCACCGAGCAGACGATCCTGCTCAGCGGTGCCACCGCCTATATGAATCTCTTGCGCGACGCGGCCCTGCTCGAGCTTCAGCGCAACAACGTGAAGGTGCTCGAGGCGACCTTGCGCCAGACGCGGGATCGCTTCACCGCCGGCGAGGTCACGCGCACCGATCTGGCGCAGGCCGAATCCAGTCTGGCCGCCGGACGCTCCTCGCTGCACTCGGCCGAGTCCAACTACATCACGTCGAAATCGGCCTATGTGCAGGTGATCGGGGTCGAGCCCGGCAAGCTCGCGAGCGCCACCCCGGTCGACCGGTTCTCGCCGTCGACGCTCCCGGCCGCGTTGGCGCGTGCGGCATCGCAAAATCCGGCCATCACCACCGCGATGTTCAATGTCGATGCCGCGGTCGAGCAGGTGAAGGTGCAGGAGAGCTTTCTTTATCCCACCTTGTCGCTCAACGGCAGCATGACCAAGAGCTACGGCTCGACCAGCAGCCTGACCAACCTGGAGACGCTGTCCGGATCGGTGATCGGTCAGCTCACGGTGCCGATCTATCAGGGCGGCGCCGAATACGCCAACATCCGTCAGGCCAAGGAGACGCTCGGCCAGCGGCGGCTCGATCTCGATACCGCGCGGCTCTCGGTGCAGCAGAACGTTACCCAGAGCTGGGGGCAGCTCGAGGCCGCCAAGGCACAGGTCGACGCCACCACCGCGCAGGTGACCTCGGCCGAGATCGCGCTCGACGGGGTGCGCGAGGAGGCCCGGGTCGGCCAGCGCACCACCCTCGACGTGCTCAACGCCCAGCAGGCCCTGGTGTCGGCGCGCACCGCGCTGGTCACCGCCCAGCATGACCGGATCGTCGCCTCCTACGCGGTCCTGGCCTCGGTCGGCTCGCTGTCGCCGCAGGTCCTGGGCTTACACATCGAAACCTACGATCCGGTGGTGCACTACCAGCAAGTGCGCGACAACTGGATCGGCGTGCGCACGCCCGACGGGCGCTAGGCACCACCGGTTGTCGGCCCGACCCGATTTCCTTCCGCTCTTTGATTGGTCGGCCATCCAACGTCCTGAATTGAGACAGACGAACAGCGGTGCGGCCCTTGCGTTTCGATCCGAGCGCCGCGCGCCGCAGCCCGATGATCTCCTTTTGATTCGAATCTCCGCGCTGGCCGCGCCGACGACCATAACGTTGCTTGCCTTCGAGTTGCGACATGCCATACTGCAGTACGCATGCGGACAAGTGATTCCGTGATGGCGCAACTCGCCTTTGCGGCGACGCGCTAAAAACGCCAGATCGCTTGCAACGCCATTCGCTTGGAGCGCCAGGATGGGCTCGAGCAATGCGAGCTTGAGCGGGACGCGGCAGATGAATCAGCCTGCGAAGGTGCAAGAGCCGTCGATGGAGGAAATCCTGGCCTCCATTCGCCGAATCATTGCCGATGACGACGCCGCGAAAAGCCCATCGGCCGTGCCCGAGCCCGCAAGGGCGCCGCTACTGGCGGCGGCGCCGCTGCGGCCGCCACCCCCCGAGCCTGAGCCTCCGGAACCCGCCTTCGCTCCAGCGCCGGCCCCCGAGCCCTCCATCAACGAGACCGCGCTCGACGAGATGCTGGCCGAGCTCAACGCCATGCCGGGTTCCGCGGCAGAGCCCGAGGAAATGGCGTCCGATGTTCTCGATCTGACCGAGGCGATGGCCGCGCCCGCGGAGTCGGGGTTCCGCACCATCGACGGGCAATCCGATATCGTGTTCGAGGACAGCCCGCCGGAGGATTTTGCCGAGCCGGCCGCCACCTATGACGCTCCCAGGCCGCACTTGGAGCGTCCCCCGCGCTCGCTGATGTCGTCGGCCACCAGCGCGGCGGTCGATTCCGCCTTCAATTCCCTGGCCCATACGGTGTTGGTGCAGAATGCCCGCACGCTCGAGGATCTGGTCAAGGAAATGTTGCAGCCGCTCCTGAAGTCGTGGCTCGACGACAACTTGCCCGGCCTGGTCGAGCGGCTGGTCAAGGCCGAGATCGAGCGCGTCTCGCGCGGACGCGGCTAAGCCGGGCCGGCTCGCCGCGGCCGAACGCTTCGCGGCCCGTGGCGGGATCGCGCCGACAGCCGCAACCGACACAGGAAATGGTAAACCATCGGGGCGCCGCCGCCCGGCAATCGCCGATCCGCCGGCCACCTTCATATTGCATATCCGGGCCTGCGACTGTAATCCGCAGCCCGAGAGCCGACCCAGCATCCCTTGATCCATCCGGCGTCGCGGCCGACGGCCTCGGTCGCCGCAGCCCATTCGCAAGCGTCCGAAAACGAAAACGCCATGATCGAGAGAACCTATCAGCCCTCGAAGGTCGAAGGACGCATCTATGCCGCCTGGGAGGAGGCGGGCGCCTTCCTCAGCGGCCGTCCGGAGCGGCGGAACGCCGAGCCGTACTGCATCGTCATCCCCCCGCCCAATGTCACCGGTTCCCTGCATATGGGGCACGCCCTCAACAATACCCTGCAGGACGTGCTCGTGCGCTTCGAGCGCATGCGCGGGCGCGACGTGCTCTGGCAGCCGGGCACCGATCATGCCGGCATCGCCACCCAGATGGTGGTCGAGCGCCAGCTCATGGAACGCCAGGAGCCCAACCGACGGGCTTTGGGCCGCGAGAAATTCCTGGAAAGGGTCTGGGCCTGGAAGGCCGAATCCGGCGGCATCATCATCAATCAATTGAAACGGATCGGCGCCTCCTGCGACTGGTCGCGCGAACGTTTCACCATGGACGAGGGGCTCTCGCGCGCCGTGGCCAAGGTTTTCGTGGAGCTCCATCGCGCCGGCCTCATCTACAAGGACAAGCGCCTGGTCAACTGGGACCCAAAGCTGCTCACCGCGATCTCGGATCTCGAGGTCCAGCAGGTCGAGATCAAGGGCCATCTATGGTACTTCAAGTATCCGGTCGAAGGCCTGATCAACACCTATATCACCGTCGCCACGACCCGGCCCGAGACCATGCTGGGGGACAGTGCGGTCGCGGTGCACCCCGATGACGAGCGCTACCGGAACCTGGTCGGGAAGAAGGTCGTGCTGCCCCTGGTCGGCCGGCGCATCCCGATCATCGCCGACGCGTATTCGGACCCCGAGAAAGGCACCGGTGCGGTCAAGATCACGCCCGCCCACGACTTCAACGATTTCGAGGTCGGGCGCCGGCACGAGCTGCCGCTGATCAATGTGCTCGATGCCGAAGGCCGGCTCAACCTGGAGAGCAACCAGGCGTTCCTGGCCGGCGCCAAGGAGACCGCGGGCTTGAGCGAAACCATGCTGCTGCACGGCATCGATCGCTTCGTCGCGCGCGAGGAGATCGTCGAGCGCATGCGACAGGCGGGCCTGCTCGAGAAGATCGAGCCGCACACCCACATGGTTCCGCATGGGGAGCGCTCCGGCGTCGTGATCGAGCCCTATCTCACGGATCAATGGTATGTCGACGCCAAGAAGCTGGCGCAGCCCGCGATCGCGGCGGTGCGCGAGGGCCGCACCACGTTCGTGCCGAAGAGCTGGGAATCGACCTATTTCAACTGGATGGACAATATCCAGCCCTGGTGCATCTCGCGCCAGCTCTGGTGGGGTCATCAGATCCCGGCATGGTATGGACCCGACGGCAAGGTGTTCGTCGCCCTGAGCGAGGCGGAGGCCAAGGCGGAAGCAGAGCGGCACTACGGTGACGGCGCGACGCTCAAGCGCGACGAGGACGTGCTCGACACCTGGTTCTCCTCCGCCTTGTGGCCGTTCTCGACGCTCGGCTGGCCGGACCAGACGCCGGAGCTCAAACGCTACTATCCGACCGACGCGCTGGTCACCGGCTTCGACATCATCTTCTTCTGGGTTGCCCGCATGATGATGGCGGGGCTGCACTTCATGAAGGAGGTGCCGTTCCATACCGTCTACATCCACGCGCTGGTGCGCGACGAGCGCGGCGCCAAGATGTCGAAGTCGAAGGGCAACGTCATCGATCCGCTCGAGCTGATCGACGAATACGGCGCCGACGCGCTGCGCTTCACACTGACCGCGCTGGCGGCGCAAGGCCGCGACGTCAAGCTGTCCGCCCAGCGGGTGGAGGGCTACCGGAATTTCGTCACCAAGCTGTGGAACGCCTGCCGCTTCGCCGAGATCAACGGCTGCGTGACGATGCCCGGGTTCGACCCGAACGGCGCGCGCGAGACCCTCAACCGCTGGATCGCCCATGAGACCGGAAAAGCCGCGGCCGAGGTGACCAGCGCCATCGCGGCCTACAAGTTCAACGAGGCGGCGGGCGCGGCCTACCGCTTCGTGTGGAACATCTTCTGCGACTGGTATCTCGAGCTGGCGAAACCCGTGCTGGCGGGCGCCGACGAGGGCGCCAAGAACGAGACGCGGGCGATGACAGCCTTCGTTCGCGATGAAATCCTCAAGCTGCTGCACCCGTTCATGCCGTTCGTGACCGAGGAGCTGTGGGGCGTGACGGCGGAGGGGGGACCGGTGCGCGACAATCTGCTCGCGCTGACGGCCTGGCCCACGCTTGGCGCGCTCGACGACGAGAGCGCGGCGGTCGAGATCGGATGGGTGATCGACCTGGTGGCGGCAATCCGTTCCGTGAAGGCGGAGATGAACATCATGGCGACCGAGATCCCGCTCGTGCTGGCGGGCGTCTCGGCCACCACGGCGACGCGGGCGGCGCGCTGGGCGGACGTCATCAGGCGGCTGGCGCGGTTGTCGAGCCTCGACATGGCGGCCAGCCCGCCGCCCGGCTCGATCCAGCTGGTGGTGCAGGGCGAGGTCGCGGCCCTGCAGCTCAAGGGCGTCATCGACTTCGACGCCGAGCGGGTGCGGCTGGAGAAGGAATTGGCGCGTATCGACGCCGAGATCGCCCGCATCGACGGCAAGCTCGCCAACGCCGATTTCGTCAAGCGCGCGCCCGAGGAGGTGGTCGAAGGCGAGCGCGAACGGCGCGCGGAGGCGCAGGCGCGCCGGCACAAGATCGTCGAGGCGCTGGCGCGCCTGCAGGGTGCCGGTCGGAATTGACAAGCCCGATGCCCAATCTCAAGCTCACGCTCGCGTGCTGGGACTCCGACCGTACCCGCCCCCTGATCGACGGACGGGTACGGCCCGAGGGGATCGATCTCGACATCAAGGTGCTGCGCCCGCGGCAGACCTTCCAGCGCATGCTGGACGATCAGGAATTCCACGTCTCCGAGCTCTCGTTGGCTTCCTATGCGGCCCTCAAGGGACGCGGAGCATGCCCGTTTGTCGCCATCCCGGTCGCGCTCTCGAAGATTTTCCGCCATTCCTGCATCTATGTCCGCACCGACGCCGGGATCGCGGCGCCCGCGGATCTCAAGGGCAAGCGCGTCGGCACCAGCCAATACAGCGCAACCGCGCTCGTCTTCATGCGCGGCCTGCTGCAGCACGAGTACGGGGTGGCGCCTTCCGCTCTGCACTGGTTCATGGGCGGACTCAACACCTTCACCGAGCAGCCGCTCATTCCGCTGAACCTGCCGAAGGATGTGCGCCTGGATTTCCTGCCCGCCGGCAAGACGCTCGAAGGCCTATTCGATGCGGGCGAGCTCGACGCCTTGCTCTCGATCTACATCCCGTCGCTCTTCCGCACCGGATCGCCGCGCATCGCCCGGCTGTTTCCGAACTTCAAGCAGGTCGAGCAGGATTACTACCGCCGCACGCGGATCTTCCCGATCATGCATATCGTGGTGCTGCGCGAGGACGTGTACCAAGAGCACCCGTGGGCCGCCCGCAGCATCTACCAGGCGTTTGCGGCGGCCAAGGAGCTGGCCGTCGCAGGCCTCCATGACAGCGACGCGCTGCAGCTCGCGCTGCCCTGGCTGCTCGATCATGTGGAGGAGGCCTGGCGCGTCTTCGGCAAGGATTTCTGGTCCTATGGGCTCGAGCCCAACCGCCCGACCTTGGCGGCCCTCGGTCGCTACGTCCACGAGCAGGGGCTCTCCCCGCGGGTGGTATCGCCGGACGAGCTGTTTGCCCCGGACGTGGAGTGACCGCGCGCGGCTGCCGCCGGGCGACCGTCAGGGGCGCGATCAGGGGGCGGGAAACGGCTTGCTCAAGAACCGCGACCCCTTGAGGCCGTAGCGCCACGGCTGCTCGACCGCGACGCTTAGTCCGATCCGCGGACCAACCGCGATTGCGGGCGCCGTTGCGCGCGCGCGCAATTCGAACAAGGGGGGCTCGAGCGGCAGCCCGCTGTCGTCGCCGGTTATGCCGAGCGCCTGGCATAAGCGCCCCGGCCCCGCGCACAGCAGCCGCTCCTCCTTGAGCCCGCGCCGTCGGCGCATGAGCGCGAGACCGTCGGTCGGCTGCAGCGCCCGGATCAAGACGGCGCTGGCGCTGCCGGGGGGCTCGCAGACGAAATTGAGGCACCAGTGGATGCCATAGGAGCGGTAGACGTAGGCGTAGCCGGGGTCACCGAACATGACGGCGTTGCGCGGGGTGCGGCCGCGGAAGCTGTGCGCCGCCGGATCGGTCTGATGATAGGCCTCGACCTCGACGATGATCCCGCCGACGCCGCGGTAGAGCAGGGTTGCGCCGATCAGCTCGGGCGCGACTGCATGCACGCTGCGGGCAAAAAACCGCCGGTCCAGCCGTGCTGATCTTGCCATGCGGCCAGCTCTCGATGGTTCGGTGGCCATGCCCCGGCCCGGCCCCGGATGGGATCAAGGAGCGTATTCCATGCCCTGGCTGTTGGCGCCAGCCGGGGCAGGGCGGTCATGCTGACGGCGCCTTTTGGGCCTGCGGATAATCGGGTTAAGCAAATGCTAAAATCTGTGGCGCATCGGCAACACCTCTGAAACATTTCCGCCACACCGAGACGACGCCGCGATTTGGCCATACGCTTCCCGGACACGATGGGAGCCAAACAGCTGCCGCGCTTTTGGTCGTGGATGCTGCGATGCAGCAGGAAGGCCGGGGCCGGAAATTCAAATGGACGCGAAGACCGACCTCAAATCGAGGCTGCCCAGCCGGCATGTAACCGAGGGGCCCGAGCGCGCCCCCCACCGCTCCTACTACTACGCCATGGGGCTGACCCGGGCGCAAATCCACCAGCCCTTCGTCGGGGTCGCTTCGTGCTGGAACGAGGCCGCGCCGTGCAACATCTCCCTGATGCGGCAGGCGCAGGCGGCGAAAAAAGGGGTGGCGGCGGCGGGGGGCACGCCGCGCGAATTCTGCACCATCACGGTCACCGACGGCATCGCCATGGGGCACGAGGGCATGAAGTCGTCGCTGCCTTCGCGCGAGGTGATTGCCGACTCGGTCGAGCTCACCATGCGGGGGCATGCGTATGACGGGCTCGTCGGGCTTGCCGGCTGCGACAAGTCGCTGCCCGGCATGATGATGGCGATGTGCCGCCTGAACGTGCCTTCGATCTTCATCTATGGCGGATCGATCCTGCCGGGTACTTTCAAGGGGCAGCCGGTCACCGTCCAGGACGTGTTCGAGGCGGTCGGCAAGCATTCCGTCGGTGAAATGTCCAAGGAGGATCTCGACCTGCTGGAGCGGAGCGCCTGCCCGTCGGCGGGCGCCTGCGGGGCGCAATTCACCGCCAACACCATGGCGACTGTGTCCGAGGCGATCGGGCTTGCCTTGCCGTATTCGGCCGGCGCGCCGGCTCCTTATGAAATCCGCGACGCCCTGTGCATGACCGCCGGCGAGCAGATCATGGATCTGATCCGGGCCGGCTTGCGGCCGCGCGACATTGTGACGCGAAAAGCGCTGGAGAACGCCGCCGCCGTGGTCGCGGCCACCGGCGGATCGACCAATGCGGCCTTGCACTTGCCGGCGATCGCGCACGAATGCGGGCTCAAGTTCGACCTGTTCGATGTCGCCGAAATCTTCAAAAGGACACCTTATATCGCAGATTTGAAACCAGCCGGCCGTTATGTCGCCAAAGACCTGTTCGAAGCTGGCGGCGTTCCGCTCTTGATGAAAACACTGCTCGATCACGGCTTCCTGCACGGCGAGTGCATGACGGTAAATGGCCGCACGATCGCCGAAAATCTCAAGCGCGTGAAATGGAACAAGGATCAGGACGTGGTCCGTCCGGCCAACAAGCCGCTGTCGGAAACCGGCGGTGTCGTGGGCCTGAAGGGCAATCTCGCGCCCGAAGGCGCAATCGTTAAGGTTGCCGGCATGTCGGACTTGAAATTCACCGGCCCGGCGCGCTGTTTCGATTGCGAAGAGACGTGTTTCGAAGCCGTCAGGAAAAAGAAGTACAAGGAAGGCGAAGTGTTGGTGATCCGCTACGAGGGGCCCAAGGGTGGCCCCGGCATGCGCGAAATGTTGACCACGACCGCCGCGCTCTATGGGCAGGGCATGGGCGGCAAGGTTGCGCTGATCACGGACGGGCGCTTTTCCGGGGCGACCCGCGGGTTCTGCGTCGGCCATGTCGGACCCGAGGCGGCGGTGGGCGGACCGATCGCGCTTCTTCGCGACGGCGACATCATCGTCCTCGACGCCGAGAAGGGTACGCTCGACGTGAAGCTGTCCAAGGCCGAGCTCGACAAGCGGCGCGCGGCCTGGAAGCCGAGGAAGCGCGAATTCACATCCGGTTATCTTTGGAAGTATGCCGAGCAGGTGGGACCGGCGCGCTCCGGCGCGGTCACACATCCGGGCGGAGCTGCCGAGAAGGCGTGTTATGCGGACGTCTAATGTCGCCATAAGCATCGGCCTGCTGGGGCTTGCGCTCGGCCTGTCGCCGGCGGCGAGCTTCGACGGCACGCGCACGCCCGAGGGCACGAGCGTGGCGGTTCCGTTGACCGGTCCGGATGCCAATCCGGCGGGCCCGGATATCGGCCGCGCCACCCCCTTGGCGGCGGTCCCGGTCGCGCCGCTGAATTCGCGGCCGGCGACGCCGTTCGAGGCGTTCCGCTCCGGAACCCAGGCGCTGCGCGCAGGCAATACCGCCCAGGCCGTAAACGAGCTCGAATATGCGGCCGATCAAGGCATGCCGGCCGCGCAATGGAAGCTCGGCCGAATGTATGCGGACGGCGACGGCGTGCAGAAGAATACCCAGCGGGCTTTCGAGTATTTCAGCCGCCTGACCCGGGCGCACGGCGATGATGCTCCCGGCACCGCGCAGGCGCGTTTCGTCGCCAATGCATTCGTGTCGCTCGGTCAGTTTTATCTCGAGGGCATCCCGAATTCCGTGAAGCCCGATCCCGACCGCGCGCGCGAGATGTATTGGTATGCGGCGTCCTATTTCGCGGACCCGGATGCCCAATACAATCTCGGCAGGCTGTATCTCGACCGCAACACCGGTGCGCGCGACCCGCGCCAGGCCGCCAAGTGGTTGGGGCTGGCGGCGAAAAAGGGACAGTATCAGGCCCAGGCCCTGCTCGGCGCCATGTTGTTCAAGGGCGATGACCTGTCGCGGCAGGCCGCGCTCGGCCTATTCTGGTTGACGCTCGCCAAGGACAGGGCCGGGCCGGACGAGACCTGGATTACCGAGACCTATTCGAGCGCCGTCGCCCATGCCACCGAGGGCGAGCGCACCATGGCTTACAAATACCTGGAGAACTGGCTCAAGGGCCGGCGCGAATAACGCGTCTTCGGGACAGACCTTAGGAATTTCGGCTTCCGCCCCCAGGTGAAACCGCGTTGCTGCGCCGCACCAACGCCCGTCATCTCGGCTCGAGCGCCAGTTCAGCCACCACCGGGACGTGATCCGACGGCTTTTCCCATCCACGCACGTGGCGGTCGATGTCGACCTTGACCAGCCGATCGGCCGCTTGCGGCGACAGCAGGATGTGGTCGATGCGGATGCCGTTGTTCTTGGGCCAGGCGCCGGCCTGGTAGTCCCAGAACGTGTAGAGGCCGGCCGCGTCGCTGCCGGCCCGCACCGCATCGGTCAGACCGAGTGCCCCCAGCGTGCGAAACTTCTCGCGCGTGCGCGGCAGATAGAGCGCGTCGCCGGCCCAGGCGGCCGGGTTGCGGGCGTCGCGCTCGCCCGGAATTACATTGTAGTCACCGGCCAGCACCAACGGCTCCTCCTGCGCCAATCGATCCCGGGCGTAGTGAATGAGCCGATCCATCCAACCGATCTTGTAGGCATATTTTTCGCCCTCCGGCGGATTGCCGTTGGGCAGATAGATCGATGCCACGCGCAGGACGCCGCGATCGATGGAAACCACCGCTTCCAGGAAGCGGGCGTGATCGTCGGCGTGATCGCCGGGCAGCTGCGGCGTTACCTCCTCGAACGGGAATTTGGACAGGATGGCTACCCCGTTGAAGGCCTTTTGACCGTGCACTGCAACATTGTAGCCGAGCGATTCGATGGGCTCGCGCGGGAAGGCCGCGTCGATGCATTTGGTTTCCTGCAGGCAAACGATGTCTGGTTGACGCTCGGTCAGCCAAGCCACGAGATTATCCAGCCTTTGCTTGACCGAATTCACGTTCCAGGTCGCGATGCGCATTGATTCATCTATTTCAAGGGGAAATTCATCTAGATGGCTTAAGGTGGGCGAATGGGCGGAAAGCACGTTCCGCCCCGGACTGACGTTACGTCCCCATAACGATCCAAGGTGAGGATTTTTATGAGGTATTTACGTGGTTGGCCCGTAAAGCTGGGCGTGCATTGCCCGGAAAGCTATGGTAATGATCGCCGTAACAAAAGAAAAACAATTGTCGTCGACGGGGGGATTGCGAAAAGGGAGCCCGAGCCGCTGCAGAGCTCGGTTTGAAATCACACTATGAAGACACGGAATTTGGTGTTGGGGATCGCCGCGGCGCTTGCGCTGGCGGCCGTGGTCGGAGCCAAGTCGGGCCTACTTCCGGCAAGCTGGAATCCTTGGTCGCCGCAAGGCGCGGTCGCGCAAGCGCCCCGTGCCGAACGCGCCGTTCCGGTCGATGTGGCGGTCGCGACCAAGAAGATGGTGCCGGTGCGCGTCGATCTGCTCGGCTCGGTGACGCCGATCGCGAGCGTCGCGGTCAAGACGCGGGTCGATACTGAAATTCTCGGGGTCCACTTCCAAGACGGCGCCATGGTCAGGCAGGGCGATGTCCTGTTCACAATGGATGCGCGCGCGATCGAGGCGCAGCTGCACCAGGCCGAGGGAACGCTGGCCAAGGACCAGGCGCTGCTCGAGGGCGCCGAGCGCGATGTGCGCCGCTATACCGATCTGGTCTCCAAGGGCGCCACGCCGGTGACCAATCTGGACAATGCCAAGACCCAGGTCGCGCAGTTCCAGGGCGCCGTCAAGGCCGACCAGGCTTCGATCGAAAACCTGAAAGTGCAAATCGGTTATTGCACCATCCGGGCGCAGATCAGTGGACGGGTCAGCATGGCGGCCGTGAAGGTCGGCAACTTCGTGCGCGCTGCCGATGTGACGCCGATTGCCACCATCATCCAGACCGCGCCGGTGTACGTCACGTTCGCGTTGCCGCAGCGCAGCTTGCCCGAATTGCGCGCCGCGCTCGCCAACGAGTCTGCGAACATCGATGCGATCATTCCGGGCGATCCGCGCAAGGCCAACGGTCAGGTCACCATGATCGAGAACACGGTCGATCCGACCACCGGAACCGTGCCGGTGCGGGCGACCATGCCGAACACCGATGAAATCCTGTGGCCCGGCACCTTGATCTCGGTACGGCTCAACTTCCGCGAGGAGGAGGCCGTCACGGTCCCTTCGGTCGCGGTCCAGGTCGGCCAGAACGGACCCTACGTGTTTGTCATCAAGGACGGAGTGGCAGCCGTAAAGCCGGTCAAGGTCGCTCGCTCCCTTGAGTCTGAAACGGTGCTGGAGAGCGGCCTCGAGGGCGGCGAGACTGTCGTGACCGAGGGTCAGCTTCTGCTCAGCAACGGCACGAAGGTATCCGCGCGCCAAATCAAAGCGGGGTCTTGAATCATGGGTCTGTCCGAGCTTTGCATTCGCCGCCCGGTGCTCACCACGCTGGTGACTGCGACCTTCATCGTGTTCGGGCTGTTCGCGTACCGGCTGCTCGGGGTTGCAGCGCTCCCCGCGGTCGAGTTCCCGACCATCGTGATCAACACCAATTTGCCGGGCGCCAGCGCGGAGACGATGGCTTCGTCGGTCGCGGCGCCGATCGAACGTCAGCTGTCGACGATCTCGGGCATCAGCTCGCTGACCTCGACCTCGACGCTCGGCCGCGCCAAGATGACCATCCAGTTCGTGCTCGATCGCAACATCGATGGCGCGGCGCTCGACGTTCAGACGGCCTTGACGGTGGCGCAGAAGCGGCTCCCGATCGAGATGACGACGCCGCCGAGCTTCAACAAGACCAATCCGAGCGACGCCCCGGTCGTGCTGCTCGCGGTGCGCTCGTCGACCTTGCCGATATCGGTGGTCGACGAATATGCCGAGAACGTGCTGGCCCAGCAGATCACCCAGCTTTCCGGCGTCTCGAACGTCGAGGTCTATGGGGCGCAGAAATACGCCACCCGCGTCCAGGTCGACCCCTCGGCGGCGGCCGCGCGCAACATCTCGCTCGATGACATCCGCCGGGTCCTGGTCGCGACCAATTCCAACTCGCCGGTCGGGACGCTCTACGGCCCCAGCCAGAACGTCACGCTGGTGGCCACCAATGCCATGCGAAAGGCGGAGGAATACCGCAACGTGATCGTCGCGTGGCGCAATGGCGCTCCGGTCAAGCTGGAGGAGATCGCCAACGTCATCGACAGCGTCGAGAACAACCAGGTCGCGAGCTGGTTCAACGACAAGCGCGCGGTGGTGCTGGCGGTGCAGCGGCAGCCGGGCGCCAATGCGGTCGCGGTGGTCGATGCGGTGCAATCGCAATTGCCCACCTACCGGGCCCAGGTGCCGGCGGCCATCGATCTGGAGGTTCTGGCCGACCGGTCGGTCTCGATCCGCAATTCGGTGGAGGATGTCGAGAGGACGCTCGCGATCGCAATTGCGCTCGTGATCCTGGTGATCTTCCTGTTCCTGCGCTCGGTGCCGGCGACGATCATTCCGGCCTTGGCGGTTCCGGTATCCCTGATCGGCACCTGTGCCGTCATGTATGCGCTCAATTTCTCCATCAACAACATGACCATGCTGGCGCTGACGCTGTCGGTCGGATTCGTGGTCGACGACGCCATCGTGATGCTGGAAAATATCGTGCGCTACATCGAAGGCGGCATGCGCCCGTTCGAGGCGGCGCTCAAGGGATCGAAGGAGATCGGCTTCACCATCGTGGCGATCACGTTCTCGCTGATCGCAGTGTTCATTCCCGTCCTCTTGATGGGCGGAATGGTGGGGCGCGTGTTCCGCGAGTTCGCGGTGACGATCGCGGTCGCCATCATGATCTCGGGCTTCGTCTCGCTGACCCTCACCCCGATGCTGTGCGCGCGCGTATTGCACGGGCATCACGAGGGCGAGAAGCAGAATATTCTGCTGCGGTTGTTCGAGGCGGCCTTCAATCGCACGCTCAGAATGTACGAATGGGCGCTCGACCGGGTGCTCAAGTACAAGTCGATCACGCTCGCGGTCACCTTTGCGACGCTGGCCGGCACCGTCTATCTCTACGTCGTCATACCCAAGGGCTTCTTCCCGACCGAGGACACCGGCTTCATCTCGGCCACCACCGAGGCGGCGACGGACATTTCGTTCCCTGCCATGGTGGCCCTGCAGGCCAAAATCTCGGAGATCATTCTCAAGGATCCGGCCGTCGACTACGTGAATCCGTCGGTAGGCCCGGGCGGCGTCAATCCGACCCCCAACACGGGCCGTATCTATATCGCGCTCAAGCCCAGGGCGGAGCGAGCTGAAAATTCGACCGGCGTCATCCAGCGCCTGCGCGTCACCGCCAATACGGTACCGGGCATGTCGGTCTATTTCCAGAACGTGCAGAATATCAACATCACCGGGCGGCAGTCCAAGAGCGAATACCAATACTCGCTGCAATCGAGCGACACCGAAGCCCTGTTCAGGCTTGCGCCGGAAATGCGCGACCGGATTGCCAAGGTCGAAGGCATCCGCGACGTGAACAGCGATCTCTATATCAAGAATCCGCAGATGAACGTGGAGATCGATCGCCAGAAGGCCGGCGTCTATGGAATCACGATTGATCAGATCCGGCAGGAGATGTTCAACGCCTTCGGGGCCCGTCAGGTTGCGTCGATCTACACGCCGACCAACGACTATCAGGTCATCCTGGAGAGCAAGCCGGAGTTCATGACCGACATCTCGGCGCTGTCACGCATCTACCTCAAGACCGCGACCGGAATATCGGTTCCGCTGGAATCGGTGACCAAGCTCGTGCCCGCGGTCGGACCGCTGCTGGTCAACCACCAGGCCAACCAGCCCTCGGTCACCATCTCGTTCAATCTGGCCCCCGGCTATTCCATCGGGCAGGCCGTCGACGCCGTGACCGCGATCGAGCATGACGCCCGCCTGCCGGCTTCCATCACGACCGGCTTCCAGGGGTCCGCGGCGGTCTTCCAGGATTCGCTCAAGGGCCAGGGGGTGCTGGTGCTGGCGGCGATCTTTGCCGCCTATGTGCTGCTCGGCATCCTCTATGAAAGCTTCATTCACCCGATCACCATCATCTCCGGCCTGCCGTCGGCGGGCGTGGGCGCTCTCCTTACGCTGATGTTCTTGAAGTATGATCTTTCGGTCATCGCCATGATCGGCATCGTGATGCTGGTCGGCATCGTCAAGAAGAACGCCATCATGATGATCGATTTCGCCATCGAGCGCCGGCGGGTCGGCATGACGGCCGAGGCGGCGATGCGCGAAGCCTGCCTGTTGCGCTTCCGGCCGATCATGATGACGACCTTCGCGGCGATTTTCGGCGCATTGCCGGTCGCGCTGGGCGCCGGGGCAGGGGCCGAGCTGCGGCAACCGCTGGGCATCGCGGTGGTCGGCGGCTTGTGCCTGTCGCAGCTGCTGACGCTGTTCATCAGCCCGGTCATCTACATCTATCTCGACAAGGTCGACCGCATGCTCAAGCGCCGCCTCGAGCCGCAATTGGAGGAGGTGACCGACCTGCATCCGCGGCCCGAGGTGGTGGCGGCGGAATAGCGAGACATCCTCGCGGCCCCGGCACGGACTGTGGCGGGGCCGGAGCGTTCCGGGCGGAAATGCGCGAAACTAGAGCGTGAAGCTCGTGCCGCAGCCGCAGGAGGCCTTGGCCTTCGGATTGTTGACGCGGAACGAGGCGCCGATGAGATCGTCGACGAAGTCGACCTCGGAACCCGCCAGATAGCCGAGCGATACCGGATCGATCAGCAGCAAGGCGTCCGCGCGGCGGACCACGATGTCGTCCGCCTCCTGGGCGCTGTCGGTGTCGAATTTGTACTGGAAGCCGGAGCAGCCGCCGCCCTCCACGCTCAGACGGAGCATGGTTCCGAGCGGCTCATGGCGCAATATCTCGCCGATCCGCCGTGCCGCACGTTCGGTGACCGTTATGTCGCCTGCGGGTTCGGTCATCTGTTCGGTCCTGTGTTCGGTCGGGTCCTGGTATCGGCCGATTCGCACCGGCCTGGGAGCCACCAGCCCGTTCTGGCCGCAATCGCGAGATTGCCAGATCACCCATCGGATAGTTAAGTACCCGTCTGACCAACGTCAATCCGGAAGGGCGGCCGGCGGATCATGGCGGTCGAAGCCTTAATCGCACGCGCCCGCTATGCGTCCGACCCTGCCCGCAGCCGCGGCCGGCTCTACCCGGAGGCGTCAAGCCCGACCCGCAACGCATTCCGGCGCGATTGCGACCGGATCATCCATTCCACGGCGTTCCGCCGGCTGGCCCACAAGACCCAGGTCTTCGTGTTTCATGAGGGCGATCATTTTCGCACGCGCCTCACCCATACGCTCGAGGTCACCCAGATCGCGCGTTCCTTGGCCCGGGCGCTCGGCCTCGACGAGGACTTGGCGGAGGCGCTGGCGCTCGCCCACGACCTCGGGCACCCGCCTTTCGGTCACGCCGGCGAACGGGCCCTCGATCGCTGCCTGACGGATTTCGAGGGCTTCGACCACAATGCCCAGACGCTGCGGGTCATCACCGCGCTTGAGCGCCGCTATGCCGAATTCGACGGCCTCAATCTGACCTGGGAGACCCTGGAGGGGGTGGTCAAGCACAATGGTCCGCTCACCGACCGGGAGGGCGAGCCGATCGGCCGCTATCGCCGGCGCGGCTTGCCGCATGCGATCCGCATACACGCAGAAACGCAGGATCTGGAATTGTGGAGCTGGCCGAGCGCGGAAGCGCAGGTCGCGGCGCTCGCCGACGATATCGCCTATGACGCCCATGACATCGACGACGGATTGCGGGCCGGGCTGTTCACGCTCGAAGACCTCGCCGGCGTGGAGCTCATCGATGACATCCTGCGGGAAATTCGTGCCGCCTATGCGCCGCTGGACTCCGGACGCGAGGCGCATGAGCTTATGCGGCGCCTGATCACGCGATTGATCGAGGACGTCATCGCGCAGACCGGCCGCCGGTTGCAGGCGCTGTCGCCGCGCGATGCCGTGGACTTGCGCCTCGCCGGCGAGCCGGCGGTCGGATTCTCGGACGATATGGCGGCGGCCGATCGTGCCATCAAAGGCTTTCTCAGCCTGCGCATGTATCGGCATGAGCGGATCGGGCGCATCATGGGGGAGGCCGAGAACGTCGTCTGCGATCTGTTCGCCCGCTATGCCGCGGTGCCCGAGGATGTTCCGGCCGAATGGGTCCAGAATGCGGATGCGGGCGAGCCGCCGGGGCGATTGCGCCGGATTGCCGATTTCATCGCCGGAATGACCGACCGCTACGCCCTGATCGAGCACGCCCGGCTTTTTGAGGTGACGCCGGAATTGCGGTGAGGGTCGCTGGCCAACGCGGCTGAGAGCGCGCCGCAATCGCATGCGCGCCGGCGAGCGGAAAAGACCGCCCTAGGCGAGCCGCCGCATCTCCACCTGGGCGGCATCCTTGTCGGCTCTTGCCCGCAGCATCGGCGTGACCTCCTCGATGCGCCGCGGCGCACTGAACAGAAAGCCCTGCATCTCGCTGCAGCCCAGTGCCTTGACCTGCTGCAATTGCTGCTTGGTCTCGACGCCTTCGGCGGTCGTGGCAATACCGAGATGCTTGGCAAGCCCCGCGATCGCCAGCACGATGGCGACGGAATCGTCTCCGGTCGCGAGGCCGCTGATGAAGCAACGATCGATCTTGATCTTGTCGAACGGGAAGCTGCGCAGGTAGCTCAATGACGAGTAGCCGGTCCCGAAGTCGTCCATGGAGATTTTCACGCCGAGCTCGCGCAGCCGATGCAAGGTCGCGAGCGTGGCTTCCGAATTCTGCATCAAGACCGATTCCGTGATCTCGACCTCGAGCCTGCTCGCGGGCAAGCCGGCGGCGGCGAGCGCTCCGACGATGACGGCCACCAGATTCTGGTTCATCACCTGTATGGGCGAGAGGTTGACCGCCACCTTGACCTCGGCGGGCCACTGCATGGCGTCGGAACAGGCTTGCCTTAGGACCCACTCGCCCAACGGCACGATGAGCCCGATCTCCTCGGCGATGGGAATGAATTCGGTCGGCGGGATCAAGCCGCGCTCGGGATGCTGCCACCGGATCAGCGCCTCGCAACAGGTGACCCGGCGGTCCTCGAGATTGACCAGCGGCTGGTAGTGGAGCTCGAACTCTCCCTTGGCCAGCGCGGTGCGCAACGCAAGCTCGAGGGTTCGGCGCGACTTCATGCGCGCGTCCATGGCCGGCTCGAAAAAGCGGTAGGTGCCGCGTCCGTCGGCTTTGGCCCGATAGAGCGCCATGTCGGCGTTCTTCAGAAGCTCGGTGGTGTCGGTCCCGTCGCCCGGCGCGAGCGCGATGCCGATGCTGGTGTCCACGATGACCGCATGACCATGCAGCTCGCAGGGCTCCTTGACCGCCTCGCAAATCCGCCGCGCCAGCACCGCGGCCTCGTTCGGATGCTCGACGCCGGTGTGAATGATGGCAAACTCGTCGCCGCCGACCCGCGCGACGGTATCGGCCTCGCGCACGCAGTCGCGCAGGCGCTGGGCCACCGTCTTGAGCAGCTCGTCGCCGATTTGGTGCCCGAGCGTGTCGTTGACGCCCTTGAAATGGTCGAGATCGAGATAGAGCACGGCCAGACGCTTGTCGCGCGGGAGCTCGGCGAGCGCATGCGCCAAGCGGTCGCGCAACAGCAGGCGATTGGGCAGGTCGGTCAACGCGTCATGGCGCGCCATGTGCGCGATCTGCTTTTCCGCGCGTCGACGCTCGGTAATGTCCTCATGGGTGGCCACCCATCCACCACCCGCCATCGGATGATTCAGCACCGAGATGGTGCGGCCATCGGGCAGCTCCATCAGCTGGCTCCAGGTCTTGCCCTCGGCGATGACCGACATCAAGCCCTCGATATAGCTGTCGGGATCGTCCGGGAAGGTGCCAGTGCGCCTGCGGTGCTCCAGCAGATCCCGCAGCCGGCACCCCGGCTTGACGACTTCCGACGCCAGTCCATACATCTCTTCGTAGCGGCTATTGCTGATCACCAGCCGCGCCGCGCCATCGAACATCAGCAGCGCCTGCGACATGTTGTTGAGGGCGGCGTCGAACCGCAGGTTCTGGGCGCGCAACTCCTCCTCGCGCTGGCGTAACGCGACCGTACGGTCTTCGACCAGCTGCTCGAGACCGCGCTGGAGACTATCCAACTCCTCGATCATCAGCGCGATCGAGCGGTCGGTGCGCCGGCGGTCATGAAGCGCCTGATCGTAGGCGTTGGAAACCAGCCGGCCGAGCATCTCGAGATCGAGCTTGCCGCCGGGTTGGGTGGCCTTGGCAAGCTGTCGGTCAAAAAGGCTGTTCACGAGATATCCCCCCAAGTCCCCGATGGAGCTCGGCGAAAAAAGCGCCCAAGAGGCGTCCGTGGATCGGCTGTTACCACCCGTGCCAACTCTGCGCCTTTTCTGCGGAGCTGATCGCCCGCTCGAAGGTTCGGGGAAGCCGGTCCGGAGCCCCGTTTCTGGAGCCCGGACCCGCAGAACGCGCCCATTGAGGCCTGGGCTGCCTAAGTTTTTGCTTACGCGGGCGCCCGCAGCGAAATTACCGTAAACAGATGGTCAACGCGGGCCGCTGTGTGGCACTCAAAGCTATGTCGACGTCGCCGCGGGCGCCCTTCGCGAGCTGTCTGCTACTTGCTTGTGAACCTGAATTACCCGATCGCCTCCGAAATCGTGGTGACGGTCATCGTCTGATTGTGCAGCTCGCACACGCCGGACGCACTGTGCGGCGAAATCTCGCCGTACGAATAAAAGCCCAGCCGCGAAACGTCGGCCCCGAGCTCAGCGCTTGCGGCCTCGACCTCATCGACGGTGTGCTGGCCCATCAGGAGGCGGCGGCCGATGCAGCTGACGAGCACGGCGACCTGATCGCCGCTCTGCGTTTCGGGATTGCCGGCGGCGGCCTCGCGGGCCGCCTTGGCGGCACCGGCGGCCAGGCGATCGAAATTCCCGCGCATCAGTTGCGCCACCCAGCCCTCCGGGACGTCGCCCGCAAAAGTCATCGACCGGGCCTGGTGGTCGACCGCCAGAATGGTGCGCACGATGTCATGATCGGGTCGCCCTGGATTGCGAATGCGCAGCGGGAAAAGGAGGGCGGTGCCGGGCAATCCCTTCACATCCTCCTCGCCGAGATACCGTTCGTAGAGGTCGAGCGCAGGCTCGCCGTCGAGCTCGAACAGGACGTTGCCGCGCGAGCGCGTGATGCGCCGTCGTGGGCCGAATTCATCCCAGCCGCCGGCGCTGCCGTGGCCGAGGCGGATGGCGGTGCCGTAGAACCCGACCGCGGCGACCGTCTGCTTGCGCGGTTCGCAGTCGGCGCCGACGAGCGTCTCCTGGAATTTCGCGCCATCGCCCGCCAGTCCGCCGGTGACCGACACGCGCTGGTCGACCACGCTGGTCATCCCGGCCACCAGCTCGCTGCCGTTGACGTTCAATCCGTCGGAGAGGACGAAGATGCCGGCGAGATCTTCCGCCGCCAGCGCCCGCCCGATCGCCTCGCCGCAGGAACGCGAGCCTTCCGGGGCCGCGGCCGCCTCGCAGGCGAGACGCAAGCGTGTGGCATCGAACTGCAGCGACACCACCGCAACCTCGTCGTCGGTGACGTCGTCGTTGATGATCTGGCCGCCCGTGCTGCAGCCCAGTATGTGCGCGCGCGGGAACATGGTGCGCAGGTCGCGATAGCGCGACCCGCAGGCCAGCGCCTGGCGCGCGCCAAAAAAGAGCACGAGATCCGCGCTGCCGCCGTTGCCGCCGCGCCACCCGGACGCCTCGGTCCAGGATAATTGATGGGCATGCATGGATGAGCCTCTGAGTTGTGACGTTTGTTTAATTGCAATTCTAACCCCGCCAAGTTGAAGATTCAGTTATCGGCAAGGCTTTCAGGATCAGCCGGCCCAGGTGGCGGCCTGAACCTGGCCGGACTGCGGGCTTGCGCTCGCTTTCGCGCTATACCGAGGCCGGGGGCCCCCCGCGATCGCTCGCATTCTTCGACAATCCGAGGGTCTTGCGGGGGGATTGCTTGGCTGGTCGATCCGCCTCCCGGCGTTTTGACTTGCCCCCCGAATTGGGCTACCGGGCGGCGCCCGGCACCCGCTGCGGCCGGTTTGCGCGAGAGCCGGTGCCCCGATCTCGGACAACCCCGAGAGCGGACAACAAGCCCACAGCGATGCAAAAGCCTCCCAAGAACATATTCGCGGTCGTGCTGGACAAGATTCACGCCGCCAACCTGGCGCTGATTGCGGAAGGCCTGCTGCCCGACGGCATCGATCAAAGCCGCGTGCAGGTCGAGCCGCCGCGCGAGGCCGCGCACGGCGATATGGCCACCAACGCCGCCATGGTGCTGGCCAAGGATGCCGGCAGGAAGCCGCGCGAGCTCGCCGAGGCGCTGGCCGCCAATCTCCGGCACGACGAGATGATCGCGAAAGTCGAGGTGGCGGGGCCCGGATTCATCAATCTCACGCTTGAGCCCTCCGCCTGGTGCGACGCGCTGCGCGCGGTGCTGGAAGCGGGTGCCGACTATGGCCGCAGCGCCGTGGGGGCGGGTGTTCCGGTCAATGTCGAATACGTCTCCGCCAATCCGACCGGGCCGATGCATGTCGGTCATTGCCGCGGCGCCGTCTTCGGCGACGCGCTCGCCAATCTGCTGCAGGCGGCCGGCTTTGCGATCACGCGCGAATATTACGTCAACGATGCCGGCGCGCAGGTCGACGTGCTGGCACGATCCGCCTATCTGCGTTATCGCGAGGCGCTGGGCGAAGACATCGGCGGAATTCCCGAAGGCCTCTATCCGGGCGATTATCTCAAGCCGGTCGGCGCGGCGCTGGCGGCCGAGTATGGGCACGCATTGCTGAATTTTCCCGAGACGCGCTGGCTGCCGCTGGTGCGCGAGCAGGCCATCGCCATGATGATGGCGGCCATCCGCGAGGATCTCGCGGCGCTCAACGTCAGCCATGACGTGTTCTTCTCGGAGCGATCGCTGATCGAAGGTCCGCACGACCTGGTTGCCGCCACCATCGCGGACCTGCGCCAGCAGGGATACGTCTATGAGGGCCGGTTGCCGCCGCCCAAAGGCGCCCCGGTCGAGGACTGGGAGGATCGCGAGCAGACCCTGTTTCGCGCCACCGAGTTTGGCGACGACGTCGACCGTCCGCTGATGAAATCGGACGGCACCTATACGTATTTTGCCTCAGACATCGCCTACCACAAATCGAAGTTCGACCGCGGGTTCCGCAGCCTGATCGACGTCTGGGGAGCGGACCACGGCGGCTATGTCAAGCGCATGCAGGCGGCGGTGAAGGCTGTAAGCGGCGGCCAGGCCGCGCTCGATGTAAAAATCGTTCAGCTGGTGAAGCTGCTGCGGGCCGGTCAGCCGGTCAAGATGTCGAAGCGGTCTGGCGAGTTCGTGACGCTCGCCGAGGTGGTGAATGAGGTCGGCCGGGATGCCGCCCGGTTCATGATGCTCTACCGCAAGAACGATGCGGTGCTGGATTTCGACCTTGCCAAGGCGATCGAGCAGTCGCGCGACAACCCGGTGTTCTACGTTCAGTACGGCCACGCCCGCGCCCAGTCGGTCTTCCGGAACGCGCGCACGATGCTGCCCGAGCTGCCGGAGGAGGCGGCCGCGCGCGCCGAAATGCTGGCCAAGGCCCCCCTCGAGCGCCTCGACGACGCAGGTGAGCTTGCCCTGATGCGGCGGCTCGCGCTCTATCCGCGGCTGCTCGAAGGCGCCGCGCTGGCCCATGAGCCCCACCGTATTGCCTTCTATCTATATGATCTTGCTAGTGAATTTCATGCTCAATGGAATCGTGGGAATGATGCGCCACATTTACGCTTCATTATCCAGAATGATCCACAAATGACCAAGACCCGTCTTGCCCTGGTGCAAGGCGTTGTCACAGTTCTGGCCTCGGGGCTTAGCTTGCTCGGCGTCGGGGCGCCCGATGAGATGCGTTGATCTCGCTCGGTGGGGTTGGCCGCAGGCGACCTGAATTCGGGATCCGTCCGCAACCGACCGAGCACGACGCCAATACCCGGAAGTGGGATAGCGTATGGCGGACGACAACATTTTGCGATCTTACCGATCAATCGACCCGGTGCGCCGGGCGAACGCTCCGGCCGCGCCGAAGGATGCCGCAGCCAGCGATCCCTTGGCCGAGCTCGCCCGCCTGATCGGGCAGAGCGATCCGTTCGCGGAGCTGGAGCGCAACAGCGGCCACGCCGCCGAGCCACGGCAGCGAGCGGAGCCGCCTGCCTCCGATTGGCGCCAGACGGCAGCCGCTCTGGCGCGGGAGTCCCTGCGCGCCCCGCCGACCGACCAGCGGTTCGAGCAGGTCGATTCGGCCATCGTGGCCGCCAAGTCCTTGCGGGCGCCGCCCGCCGACCCGTTCGCTCGCCCTGCGAGTGCCCGCACTTCCAGCCATTCGAGCCTTGCGGTCTTCGATCAGGCGCCGGGTCCTGCGCTCGGCTATGCGGACGGCCCCTACGACGACGCGCCGCAGACCGGCAGCCA
>DASYFD010000090.1:0-3632 GCA_036498625.1 Xanthobacteraceae bacterium
GCGAGGAGTTCGTCGGCGTGCTCTTTGTCGACGACGAGGACAACGAGCGCTCCTACAATTTTCAGATGGCGATCCTCGCCACCGATCTGGGGTGAACCGCGGCGGTGATTTAAGGGTTGCCGGGCCCGGAGGGCAGGGCGGCCGGCCGCAATCCCGCAATCAGCCGATCGATATTCTCCGCCACCAGCTGCCAGTCTTCGAGCCAGTCGCGCGGGAAGCGCACCACGATGTCGGCCGCCGCCTCGACGCGCCGTTCGTAGAGACAGGTGCCGGGCGTCGCGCCCGCGCCATTGCGCGTGCAACGCACCAGGAAGCTTTCCGGGGTGGTCGCGTCGTAGATCAGATCCTCGCCCTGATAGGGCGTTCCCTCCCGGAAGGCGAGTACCGCCAGACCGGTCGGACCTGAGACCGGCTCGGCGGCGGCATAGCGCGGATAGATGGTGCGCACCCGCTCGCCCGGCTCCATGGCATCGCCGGCGCCCGCGATGGTGATGAAGATGCGATCGAGCGTCAGCGGGGCGCTGGATGCCGGCGGAACCGCAGAGGCGGCCGGCTTTCCGGCGGTGTCCGCCGGCTTGAGCGACGGCCACATGAAAGCGAGATCGATACGTTCGTGTGCGCCCGGCCGCCGCTGGACCGGCATGCGGATTGCGGCCGGCGGCACATCGAACACGACGCCGCCCACCGTGATGGGGATGTCCGGCGCATCGAGCGCGACCGGTGTCCCCGGCCAGCGCGGCCACAGCGCGTAAATGATATAGGCCACGGCGACGAGCATCAGCGCGATCAAAAGCAGGACCGGCGGCAGCAGCAGGCCACCCCGCGCGCGGCGCGATCCGCCCGGCGGGCTCGCTCCCGGTTCGCGCTTGAAACGGCTCAGGGTGATCACGCTCGCTCCGCCTCCCGAATCAGCGCTGAGTATGGCACGCGATCCGGGCAGCGTCGGCCCGCCGCGGCGTTAACGATTACTTAAGGATATGGTGGCGGCGGCGGCCGCGCTCTGCGAAGCATCGGGTCTTGTCACTTCGAGCGGGACGCGATGTCGGCCGAATCCATACAGTCGTTCTTTGCCCTGGCGATCGGGTTTTCGTTGGCGGGCCTCCTGGCCAGCGGATACCAGGTGGCGACCAGCCGCCCAGCGAGCTTCCGGCTGCTGCAGCACGGACCCCATGCGGCGGCCTTTGCGGCCGTGCCGTTTCTGGTTTTCGCCGCTCCGTTCATCATCATGCGCAACATCCTGCGTCCCCGCTACGCCGAAGGCTGGCGCTTCTGGGTGGTGATGTCGGCGACCATGATCGCCGGCTTCTGGAGCCTGATGTCGGGCACCATCGCGATCGCGCTCCTCACCGCGCTCGGCCTCCTAGGGACCTGATGGCGCCTCGCCAAAGCCTGGGCGCCATGGCAAGGTCGCGCCGCACACGCACGGAGCGCGCCGATGGCGATCTACCAACTCGATGCCGAGAGCCCGGAACTGCCGGCTGATCAGCGCTACTGGGTGGCGGAATCCGCTTGCGTCATCGGCAAGGTGCGGCTCAAGACCGACGCCAGCATCTGGTTCGGCTCGGTGCTGCGCGGCGACAACGAATGGATCGAGATCGGCGAGCGCTCGCAGATCCAGGACAATTCCACCCTCCACACCGATCCGGGTTTTCCCATCACCATCGGTCCCGATTGCGTCATCGGGCATAATGTCGTGCTGCACGGCTGCAGCATCGCGGCCAACAGCCTGATCGGGATGGGCGCGATCGTGCTCAATGGCGCGAAGATCGGGCGAAATTGCCTGGTCGGCGCCGGCGCGCTGATTACGGAGGGCAAGGAGTTCCCGGATCATGCCCTGATCGTGGGGGCGCCGGCCCGCGTGATCCGCACCCTGGGCGAGCCGGAAGCGCAGAAGATCGCCCGCGCCGCCGACGGCTACGTCAAGCGCTGGCAGCGCTACACCGCGGGTCTCAAGCGGATCGGATAAGCCGCCGCTGGTCTGCTCGGCGCTCACACGGATGGAACGAATCCGGTTCCGCGGATTTGTCCGTAGTGAATCCCCCTTGCAAAGGACCGTCCAATGAAAACCATCATCGTATTTTCGTCCCTGCTGCTGTCGGCCTTGCTGGTGAGCGCGCCGGCAGATGCCAAGGGGTGCCTCAAAGGCGCCATCGCGGGCGGAGCCGTAGGCCATTATACCGTCCATCATGGACTCCTCGGCGCCGCGGCCGGGTGCCTGATCGGTCGCCATGAGGCAGCGAAACGGGAACGTGAGCGGGAGCGCGGCAATCAGCTGGGTACTTCCGACTATCCGAACGCCAGGCCCGACTACCGCTAGCAAAGGAACGGGATCGCGCTCCGCCATTTCGTCTTGACCGCGCGCCGTCGCGGCGCTTCAGTCGGGAGACCCCCAGCAAGGAGCAATCGCCATGGCGGCCATTCCCGAAAAGTATCTCGACTTGCTGCAACAGCAGAAGAAGGCCTTCGCCAGTCTCGCCACCACCATGCCGGACGGCTCGCCGCAGGTGACGCCGGTCTGGTTCGACTACCAGGATGGCCGGATTCGGGTGAATACCGCCAAGGGTCGGGTCAAGGCGCGCAATATGAAAACCGGGGTTCCGGTGGCGATTGCCATCATGGATCCGGAGAACCCCTACCGTTACCTCCAGGTGCGCGGCCACGTCGGCCGTGTCATCGAGGCCGGCGCCGATCAGCACATCGACTCGCTCGCCAAGAAGTATCTGGGCAAGGACAAGTACCCCTGGGCCAAGCCTGGCGAGATGCGCGTGACCTACGAGATCGAGCCCGCGTCGGCATCCGGGATGGGCTGAGGGCGCGCGCGTTCCCAGAGGCGTTCAACAACTTTCGGACCCTGCGCCGGACGACTGTGCGGCGCAAAATCGTGGTCGACGACCCGCCGCGGCTCTTCGGCTTTGCCTGAGACCGCTGGCGCTCCGCTTCAGCCGGTGAAAACGTCGC
The DNA here is from genome assembly GCA_036498625.1 of Xanthobacteraceae bacterium. Lineage (GTDB taxonomy): Bacteria > Pseudomonadota > Alphaproteobacteria > Rhizobiales > Xanthobacteraceae > VAZQ01. The sequence goes on from DASYFD010000090.1 coordinate 2,959, forward strand.
GGAAGAAACCCTGCATCGACGCCCATGAGAGCTTCTCGGCGCGCGCATTGTAGGCGCTGCCTTTGGAAGGATCGTTGCCGTTCTTGGTCTCGGTGAAGCCGTGCACCACGCCGCCATAGAGCTCCAATTCGAAATCCACCTTGGCGTCGCGCATTTCCTTGATGAAGGCCTGCACCTCCGCTTGATTGGCGACCGGGTCGTCGGCGCCGTGCATGACCAGCACGCGCCCCTTGATGTTGCGCGCATCGTTCGGGGTCGGGGTATCGAGCGAGCCGTGAAACACCGCGGTTCCGGATAGCGGCGCACCCATGCGGGCGAGCTCCAGCGCCACCATGCCGCCGAGACAATAGCCGACGACGCCGATCTTGTTGGCGTCGACCATCGGGTGCGCCCGCAGCCAGTCGAGGGCGGCCTGCGCCCGCGAGCGCGCCAGCCCGCGGTCGGCGCGGTACCTGACCGATTCCACCTGGGCGTCCTTGTCGGCAACCGGCCGCACGCCTTTCCCGAAAAAATCGGCTGCGAACGCGACATAGCCCATGTCGGCCAGCACCTGCGTGCGCTCCATGATGAAGTCGCCGAGCCCGCGCCGCGTATGCATCAGCAGAATACCGGGGCGTTTGGTCTTCACGGCATCGTCGACCGCCAGGAAACCCTGCAGGTCGGCCGCGCCATCC
>DASYFD010000091.1:0-6960 GCA_036498625.1 Xanthobacteraceae bacterium
TATCCGCTGGTGGTCACCATGGCGGAGACCTTCAGCGTCGAGCGGCGCAAGCTGATGCGCTTCCTGGGCGCCAAGGTGGTGCTCACCCCGGCGGCGCAGCGCGGCATGGGAATGGTGGCCAAGGCCAACGAGCTCGCCAAGACGCGCGGCTGGTTCCTGACCCGGCAGTTCGAGAACGAGGCCAATCCCGACATTCATTCGCGCACCACCGCGCGCGAGATCATCGATGACTTCAAGGGCGAGGCGCTCGATTACTGGGTGACCGGCTACGGCACCGGCGGCACCCTCAAGGGCGTGGCGCGGGTGCTGGCGAAGGAACGGCCCGAGACCAAGATCGTGGTCTGCGAGCCGGCGGACGCGCAGCTCCTGGGCAGCGGCACCGCGCAAGAGCGCAATCCGGACGGCTCCGCGGCAACCGCCCACCCGGCCTTCAAGCCGCACCCCATGCAGGGCTGGACCCCCGATTTCATCCCCAAGCTCACCGCCGATGCGGTCGACATGAAGGTGATCCATCGGCTGATCCCGATCCTCGGCCCCGATGCCATGCGGTGCAGCCGGGAGCTCGCCCAGAAGGAGGGCATCTTTGTCGGCATCTCGGCCGGCGGCACCTTCGCGGGCGCGCTGCAGGTCTGCCGCGAAGCCCCCAAGGGCGCGACCGTCCTGTGCATGCTGCCGGACACCGGCGAGCGCTATCTGAGCACGCCCTTGTTCGCCGACATTCCGGCCGACATGACCGAGGAGGAGGTCGCCATCTCGCGCTCGACCCCGACCGCGCAGATGGGCACTTGACGCCGCCCGCTGCGATGCCGGTCGTTTCCGCGCGGGTACGAACCGCCGACACGGCGTTTGCCGCCGTGAAGGATTTCTATTTCAGCTCACGCTACGGCGAGCGGCGGCTCGATCCGGGCATCTGCGACTTCACCTTCGGCAATCCGCACGAGATGCCGCTCCCCGGCATCGTGGCGGCGCTGCGCGAGCGGGCGCTGCCCCATGACAAGAACTGGTTCGCCTACAAGACCAGCGAAGCGCAGCCGCAAGAATATCTGGCCGGGCGGCTGGCCCAGGAGCTGAGCCTCGCTTTCGAGGCGCCCGACATCGCGCTCACTACCGGCGCGTTCGCCGCCATCATGGTGGCGTTGCGGCTGGTGCTCGACGCCGGCGACGAGGCGGTGTTCTGCGAACCGGCGTGGTTCTGCTACGAGCCGATGCTGCTCGCCGCCGATGCGGTGCCGATAAAGCTCAAGCTGAAGCCGCCGCGCTTCGATCTCGATCTCCCCGCCATCGAGGCCGCGATCGGGCCACGCACCAGGCTCGTCATCGTCAACACGCCGCACAATCCGACCGGCCGCATCTATGGGCGCGATCAGCTGGCCGCGCTCGCCGCATTGCTGGAGCGCGCCTCGGCCAGGCTCGGGCGTCCGGTGTTCCTACTTTCGGACGAGCCCTACCGGCGCCTGCGTTTCGACGGCCGCGGCTTCCTGAGCCCGGCCGCGCTCTATCCCTGGACCCTGATCTCCTACAGCTACGGCAAGGTGCTGCTGGCGCCCGGCCAGCGGCTCGGCTACCTGGCGATCTCCCCGCTGATGCCGGCGGCCGAGCGGCAGGCGTTGCGCGATGCGATGTTCTCCGCCCAGATGGCGCTCGGCTGGTGCTTTCCAAACGCGGTCATGCAATACGCGCTGCCGGATCTGGAAGCTCTCTCCATCGATCAGGCGGCGCTGGCGCGGCGGCGCGACCGGCTGACGGCAGCGCTGGCGGACGCCGGCTACGAGATGCTGCAGCCCGAGGGCACGTTCTATCTCTGGGGCAAATGGCCCAAGGGCGATCCCGCCGGCATCTGGAACCGGCTCGCCGATCGCGACGTGTTCGTGCTGCCGGGCAGCATCATGGACGCGCCGGATTATTTCCGCATCAGCCTCACCGCCTCGGACCAGATGATCGAGCGGGCGCTGCCCGCCTTCGCACAGGCGGCGCGCTGAAGTCTCGGAATCAGCCGGCGGACTGCGCCTGGATGGCGCGGATGTCCTGCGTGAAGGCCGTCACCTGCTCGTGAATCTTCTTGGCTTGCTTGGTCACGCTGACCGAAGCGGAGCTCAGCATCTCGGCCGCTTGCGCGGTCCTGTTGCCGACGCTCTCGACCTTGGTGATCGCGCCGTTGGCGTCGCGCACGTTGGCCGAAACCGAAGCCAGGCTGCCGGCGATCTCCTGCGCGCCTTTCGCCTGCTGCTCGACCGCCGAGGCGATGCGGCTGGAAAAGCGGTTGAGCTCCTGGACCGTCTGGGAGATGCCCTGAATCGCCTCGACCGAACGATGCGTCACATTCTGAATCGCGCCGATGCGCTTGCTGATGTCGCGGGTGGCATTGGCGGTCTGGCCGGCGAGCGTCTTGACCTCCTGCGCCACGACGGCAAATCCCCGGCCGGCTTCGCCGGCGCGCGAGGCCTCGATCGTCGCATTCAGCGCCAGCAGATTCGTCTGCGCCGCGATCCTGCTGATCAGCTCGGTCACCTCGCTGATCTCCTTGGTGACCACGGCCAGCTCGTCGATGGTGGAATTCGTTCGCGTCATCTCCGTCACGGCGCCCGCTGCCAGACGGGATGATTCCACCGCATGGGCTTCCACCTCCGCGATCGTGCGCGCCAGCTGCTCGCCCGCGACGGCGGCGGATTGAACCATGATGGCGGTCTGCTCGGACGCCGCCGTCACGGTGACGGATTGGGTTTTTGCCTGCTGCGCCATCTCGCTCAGGCTTCCGGCATTCGAGTTCAGATCCTGCGCCGCGACGTGCAATTTTCCCGTCGGCTCCATCATGTCGCGCATGAATCCGTCGAGCACCTTGCTCATGCGGTCGGCCTGCTGCGACTTCGCAGCCAGCTCCCGCTCGCGCAGGGCGCTCTGTCGGCGGGCCGCAGCCGCGATCTCGGCGTCCCGTCGCTCGGCGTCCCGCTGCGCGGCCTGGGCTTGGGAGATCAGGCGCTCGAGCAGCAACAGCGCCACCAGGACCATCAGGATGACGGTGCCGATCGAAGCCGAAAGCAAGCTGTCGCTGCGCGAGAAGAAGCCCTCGATCCTGTCCCGGGCTTGCAGCCCGATGGTGGAAGCGCGCGAGCCCAGGCTCTCCAGATCCTGCTGAATGCCAGTCAGCCGCGACTTCAGCTCGCCGGCGCCGATCGCGCCGTCGCCGAGCGCGGCAATTCTCTGCCTGATCTCTTTCGCCATGGCGCGCGAGGCGGGCGAATCCGATCTTTCGATCGCGACATCGAGGTTGTCCAAGACATTCTGCAGGTCCTCGCCGGGCTTCGCACCGTCATCCGGCGGGGCGGAGCTCAAGCGTTCATCGACATAGTGCTGTAGTGACACCTGCGCGAGATGGATGTAGTTGGTGGAGATGAACGTGGTGTCGTAGATATTCAGGGCATAGTCGATGATGGCGTGCTGCTGCTGGCGTGCGAACAGGCCGACCGCGACGTTGAGTATCAAGAGACCGATGGCGCCCGCGCGGATCCGGCGACGAAAAGAGTCGTGGTTTCGGCCCGCAAGGCTGGCCGCAGGGACGCGCGGGGCCCCGTCGGTCACACCGGTGGCATGTTCAACAGGGGTCACGCTGTCGCGCTCCTGCATTCAGACGCGCTGCGGGACAAGCTTATAGTCGACAAATGATATGTATGTGTAAATGTCTATCCGCTCTCAGCGGAAAATTCAGGTTAATGCGTTGTTAACCATGTTTCGATTTATTGGCCGCAGCTGATCGACTTGCGCGAAGCAAGTTGCCGGGATCTTGCCCGCTTCGCCCACGCGACAAATCACGGGCTCTCGAGACCATGGCTTGGGTCGGGTTGAGAACCGGTCGGGCAGGATCTTTGATCCTGCTGCTGCTCGCCGCGCTTGGCACGCGCCCGGCGCATGCGGTCCCGGCCTTCGCGGTGCAGACCGGCCAACCCTGTGCCGCCTGCCATGTTGGAGCTTTCGGCCCGCAACTGAAGCCGTTCGGACGCGATTTCAAGCTGCACGGCTATGTCGGCAACGACGGCAAGGACCATGGGCTTCCGCTCGCGATGACGACGCGCGCCTCCTTCACCCATACCTGGGAGCCGCAGCCAGGCGGCGCGGCGCCCGGCCTCAAGCCGAACGACAACCTCATCGTGGACGTGGTGTCGGCCTACTACGCCGGCAAGATCGCGGAACAGACCGGCGGATTCATCGAGGTGACCTACGATGGCGTCGCCCGGCAGGCTCATCTCGACAATTTCGACATCCGGCATGCGCGCGAGAGTCAGTTGTTTGCTCAAGACCTGCTCTGGGGCTTGACCGTCAACAACGGCCCGACGGTGTCGGATCCCTGGAACTCGACGCCGGTCTGGGGCTTTCCCTACAACCGGTCGCCGCTGGCGCCAACGCCGATGGCCGCGACCCTGGTCGACGGCGGTCTTGCCCAGCGCTCCATCGGGGCCGGGGCTTACGCGCTCTGGAACGATCTGCTCTACGCCGAGATCGACGTATACAAAGGCCTCGACGCCCACACCTTGCGGGCGACCGGCCAGGTTCCCGACGACGGCAACCAGACCACGGACGTCATTCCCTATGCGCGCCTCGCCTTGATCAAGGATTGGGGAAACCATCACGCGGAGGTCGGCGCCTATGCGCTCGCCGGCCGCGTGCTGCCCGGCGGCAACCAGACGCTCGGCTTCAACAATCGGGTGCGCGACATCGCGGTCGACGGGACCTACCAGTTCATATCCGATGCCGCCAAGGTGACCAGCGACATGCTGTCCGCCCATGCGACCATCATCCACGAGGACGCCAGCATCGATGCGGGCGCGGCGCAGGCGCTGTTCGGGACGACGCGGCATTCGCTCGACACGATGCGCGTCGACGTCTCCTACAGCTTCGCCGCCACCGTCACGCCGTCGGTGCAGTATTTCCGGACCAGCGGTACCACCGATGCCGCCTACTGGGGCACCCCGACCGGCAGTCCCAATTCGGACGGCATGATCCTCGAGGTCGCCTACGTGCCCTGGGGCAAGCCGAACTCGCCGTTTCAGAACGTCAATCTGCGGCTGGCAGTGCAGTACGTGAACTATTTCAGCTTCGACGGCAGCTCCACCAACGCCAATGCCAACAACAACTTCTATTTCAGCCTCTGGACCGCGGTGAAATTCTAGCCGCGCCGATCACACCGTTCCAATACGAGGTTCGCCATGCAGATCAGCCTTCCGGTCGCCGCCGCCATCGCCGCCTTGATGGGTGTCATTGTGGGGGCGCAGGCCGCGGCCACGATCACGGTGTCCCAGCACGGGCTGACATTCACCAAATCGTCGGTATCGCTGGCGAAGGGCGACCGCATCGTGTTCACCAACGAAGACGACGTCCTGCACAACATCCACGTGTTCGGGCCCGGGGACGATCAGAAGGACCTCGGCCTGCAGAAGCCGGGCGCGACGCTGAGCTATACGTTCGACAAGGCCGGGCAGTTCACGGTCCGCTGCAACATCCATCCGTCGGTGAAGATGGCGGTGACCGCGAAGTGACCAGCGCAAGCCGGCCCGACCGGTCGTCGGATGTGAGCGCGCCGACCGCCGCGGGCGGCGCTGGGCCCGGGTAGGCGCCGCCGCATAGGCAAGTCCCGTCGAGGCATCGGCGGGCGGCCCGGCGAACGGGATGCTCAGAACAAGGGGCAGGAGTGCTGGCCGGAGGTGTAGCAGCCGTGCGCCTTCTGCGTTTCCACCATGGCGTTGGCGATGAACATTCCAAAGCCCATCAGAATGAGCAAAAAGCCGGCGGCGAAAAAATTGACCCGCATACGGTGCCGGTAGTCCTCCTCTTCGAGATCGGCGCCGGCCTTGGGCCCGGACCGCATCCCGGCCGGCCGGCCGGGCGCGGCGGCCGAATGGGTCGGTCGAGCCAGCGTCCCAGGTCTTGGGTCGGTGCCGGCGACCCATCGCAGAGCGGGCGAGGGAAATGATGCCATTGTTTTTATTCCGATTTTTCCCGCGAAAGAATAGATATACTCGTATTATCATACGGTTAGATGATGGCGCGAATGCCGTCAGCGACCATATGACGAAAAAGAAGTAACTTTCTCGTAAACTTTTGTCAACCCGGAGCATATTACCGGAACACGAAGAGAACCCGCGCGCGCGGCCCGCGCACCGCCGCCGCCGCACCGCCGTTTGCGGCGCGGGAAGCCTTCTCTCTCCAGAGCAACGGCCCGATCCGGCTCGCTGCGCGCCGATCTCAACGGCTGTTTGGCTTGAAGTAGCGCAAATCCGGCGGCGGCTGGTCCTTCTTGGCCGGCATCAGGATGCTGTCGGCACCGAGGTAATAGACCTCCTTGCCGATGCCGACATGCGCATTGCCTTCGCCGCAGACCGAGTGGCCAAACCAGATCGGCTTGTCGGACACGACCCGCCGCAGCACCCGGTGGACCAACCAGGGACGGGTCAGCGCGTGATCGATGGTGGTGATATCGAGGTGCAGCAGGTTCGGATTGGCCTTGTCGAGATAGATGCGCTCCTTGACGACGGTCTCGTTGTCGCTATGGAGCGGGATGCCGGTGGCATCGAAGACGCGCGGACCCTTCATGCCGCGGGTCTCCACCTCGAGCATATCGTAGCGGCCGGTACCGGCCTCATCGAGCCATTTGCCGATGGAATACCCCAGGAACTGGGGATTCTCCTGCATGTTGGCCGGAAAGCTGCGTCCATCCGTGTAGATGTGGCGATAGAAGTCGTGGTCGCGCTCCATCAGGATGTAAGTAATTTCCGGCGTGACCACGATCTCCAGCGGCCCGTAGGGAATCATGACGCGCGGCATGCCGGGAGAGACGCAGGAGTAGGTCGGATCGATGCCCTGCCCGCCCTGCTCCATGTCGGCGAGGTTGGCGTCGTAGATCGCCTGATATTCCGGCGTCAGCGGCGGTTCCTGCCCGAGCGACGGGGTATTCTTGATCGGCTTGCTGTC
>DASYFD010000092.1:0-18863 GCA_036498625.1 Xanthobacteraceae bacterium
AGAATTTTAGGCCGAAGGTCGCCGCAAAACCATTCGGCCCCGCCGTGAACGGCAGGCCGAAAAAGCTCGCGCGCGGAATGCTCGATATGCCGGCATCGCCATTGGTAACGATGCTCCAATTGACAAGCACGATGCGGATGATCTCGCCGAAGGCGAGCGTCACGATGGCCAGATAGTCGCCGCGCAGCCGCAACACCGGAAAACCGAGCAGGATGCCCCAGAACGCGGCGAGGATGCCGGACAGCGGCAGCAGCAGCCAGAAGCCGAGACCGAAGTTCTTGGCGAGCAGCGCGTAGGAATAGGCGCCGACCGCATAGAAGGCCGCATAGCCGAGGTCGAGCAGGCCGGCGAGGCCGACCACGATGTTGAGGCCCCAGCCCAGCATCACATAGATCAGGATCTGGATGCCGAAATTGTCGACCCACTTGACCGCGCCGCCGGTTCCGGTGATCGCCAGCACGATGGCCGGATAGGCGATGACGAAGCCGATGGCGAACGGGGTGAACCATTTCACCGCCAAGCGGCGCAGTCCGGACGGGGCGGTTGCGGGCTTGAGCGCCGCCCGCGCCATCAGCGGCGCGATCGCGAGCGAATAGACGAGACGCCCGCCGAACACGATGGCGACGAAGATGGCGAGCAGGCCGAAGCGGGTATCGAGCACCAGCTCCCGGCTCATGTTCTGAACGGTCACGAAACCGATCAGCGGCAGGAACAGGCCGAAGGCGAGCAGCGCGGTCCATCCGGCATCACGCAGCGCACGGGGGAGATCGACGCGCGCCATCTGCGTCCGCCCGCTCATCTCACACCTTCTCGACGTCCGGGCGCCCGAGCAGGCCCTGCGGCAGGAAGATCAAGGTGATGACCAGGATGCAGAACGCCCCCACATCCTTGTAGTCGAGGGAAAAATACGCCGACCACATGGTCTCGATCAGGCCGATCAGCAAGCCGCCGACCACGGCGCCGGGCAGCGAACCGATGCCGCCGAGGACCGCGGCGGTGAATGCTTTCACGCCCGGCACGAAGCCGTCGGAAAAGCTGACCACGCCGTAATAGGTCAGGTACATGGTGCCGGCCACCCCGGCGAGCGCCGCCGCGATCACGAAGGTGATGGAGATGGTCTGGTTGACGTTGACGCCGAGCAGCGCCGCCATCTTCTGGTCCTGCTCGCAGGCGCGCTGCGCCCGGCCGAGCGCGGTCTTGCTCACCAGGAACCAGAAGCCGCCGAGCAGCACGGCGGTCACCAGCCAGATCGCGATCTGCCTGTAGGACAGCGTCACGTCATAACCGTCGCCGGACATCAGCACGATCACGTTGTTGAACAGCGGCGGGATCGACTTGTTGTTCGGGCCCTGGGCGACCTGCACGAAATTCGACAGGAATATCGACATGCCGATGGCCGAGATCAGCGGCGCGAGGCGGAACGAGCCGCGCAGCGGCCGATAGGCGATGCGCTCGATGGTCCAGTTCACGATCGAGGTGAACACCATGGCGACGATCAGCACGATGAACAGCGCGAGCGCGATCGAGGTGATGCCGAGCCAGGTGGTCAGGATCAAGAACGTGATGAGGGAGATGAAGGCCGACACCATGAACACGTCGCCATGGGCGAAGTTCACCATGCCGATGATGCCGTAGACCATGGTGTAGCCGATGGCGATCAGGCCGTAGATGGAGCCGAGCGTCAGGCCATTGATGAGCTGCTGGACGAAAACTTCCATTGATCCCCCGCGCCCCCCGGTGCGGCGTCGTTAACGATCCGGCCCCGGCATCGAAGCCCTAAAGCATTTCAAAAACAAGAGGAATTCGACTCGCGGCGGGGGAAAAAGCACCGGGAGGGGCTGAGGAGGCGGGCGCACGGCGTCCCTCTCCCCGCCTGCGGGGAGAGGGCGGCACGGCACACAGCAAAAGTCGATCTCGGCGCGGTGAGGGGCCGTTTCCGCGGGCTCAGACTCGCGGAGGCGCCCCATCACCCGCCGCGCTTCGCCCGTCGACCTCTCCCCGCACGCGGGGAGAGGTAAGGGACGCCCTGCGTCCCTGACCGCGGGACTCGCTCAGAAGCCTCTTGCGTCAGATTGTCGTGCATCTTGCGCAGCACGCGCTTGAGCGTGGCCAGATCCTGCTTCGAGAGGTTGCGGGTCGCTTTCTTCTGCAGTCCGGCTGCGATCGGGACGAGCTTGGTCATCGCGATCGCGGCCTTGGCCGTGAGGGCGACCGCGACCTCGCGGCTGTCCTGCTTGGAACGGGTTCGCCGCACCAGGCCGTCGCGCTCGAGCCGCGTGATCAGCCGCGACAAGGTGGAGGCATCGATGCTGGTCAGCTCGGCGAGATCGGTCTGCCGCAGGCCGCCGTTGTTGGAAAGCGCCGCCAGCACGCGCCAGGCCACAATGCTCAAATGGACGCGCGCCAGCCCGTCGGCCGAGAAGCGCGCCACCAGCGCCGAGCCGACCCGGTTGATGAGATAGGGCAGGTGCTCGGAAAGATCGAGCGGGGCGTGACGGGACAAGAAAGGGCGCTCCGGGTTTCGGGAAGCTTGTATGGGCCGCATGTCCGCCTGTCAAAGCGCGGTCACGATGGAGCGTGTGAAGGCATCGCCACGTCCGCTCATTCCCGCGGACGTCGTGTGAACGAACTGCCACATCCGCTCATTCCCGCGGACGCGGGAATCCAGGCTTTGCCAAATCGCACGGAATTTCATGGGGCAAAGGCTAGGTCCCCGCGGGAGTTTACCCTCGCGAAAGCGGGGGCGGGGACGAGCGGGTGGAGAACGTCGTGTCATCACCAGTCGTCGTCAATAATTGCATTTACAACAATTGCGTTTGCAACTACCGTCAGACGCTCCCGCGCATCGATACCGCCGCATTGACACCGCCGGTGGCGCCTTTAGGTTGCCGCGACAGGACGCAGAACAGGAGCCGGCGCATGAGCCGCACGAAATCCGAAGATGCGATCGGCGCCAAGGCGCGGCCGTTCACCGGCGCGGAATATCTCGAAAGCCTGCGCGACGGTCGGGAGGTCTACATCTACGGCGAGCGGGTGGCCGACGTCACCACGCATCCGGCCTTTCGCAACGCCGCCCGCTCGATCGCGCGCCTCTATGATGCGCTGCACGATCCGAAGAGCAAGGACGTGCTGACCTCGCCGACCGACACCGGCTCGGGCGGCTATACGCACAAATATTTCCGGGTCGCCCATTCGCGCGAGGATGTGATCGGCCAGCGCGACGCCATCGCGGCCTGGGCGCGCATGAGCTACGGCTGGATGGGGCGCTCGCCCGACTACAAGGCCTCGCTGATGAACACGCTCGGGGCCAATCACGCGTTCTACGGAAAGTTCGCCGACAACGCCAAGGCCTGGTACCGGCGGGCGCAGGAGCACGTGCTCTTCATGAATCACGCCATCGTCAATCCGCCGGTCGACCGGGCGCGGGCGGCCGACCAGGTGAAGGACGTCTTCATCACCATCCAGAAGGAGACCGACGCCGGCATCTACGTGTCGGGCGCCAAGGTGGTGGCCACCTCCTCGGCACTCACCCACTACAATTTCCTCGGCCAGAACGCCGCCATGCCGATCAACGATTCCGACCTCGCGGTAATGTTCATCGCGCCGATGAACGCGCCCGGCGTCAAGCTGTTCTGCCGCGCCTCCTACGAGATGACGGCGAGCGTGATGGGCACGCCGTTCGATTATCCGCTGTCGTCGCGCTTCGACGAGAACGACGCCATCTTCGTGTTCGACAACGTGCTCATCCCCTGGGAGGATGTGCTGCTGCACCGGGACCTCGAGAAGCTCAAGGTGTTCTATCCGCAGTCGGGCTTCCTGCAGGGCTATCAGTTCCAGGGCTGCACGCGGCTCGCCGTCAAGTTCGATTTCCTGGTTGGGGTCATCGCCAAGGCGTTGCGGGTGGCCGGCTCCGACGACTTCCGCGGCAACCAGATGATGCTCGGCGAGGTGATCGCCTGGCGCAACCTGTTCTGGGGGCTGAGCGACGCGATGGCGTACAACCCCACGCGCTGGGTCGGGGACGCGGTGCTGCCGAACGCCCAATCGGGCACGAGCTACCGGGTGTTTGCCGGGGACGCCTACGGACGCATGAAGGAGATCGTGGAGAAGATCATCGCCTCCTCGCTGATCTACCTGCCGTCCTCCACCAAGGATTTCCGCAACCCGGCGATCGATCCGTATCTGGCGAAATATGTCCGCGGCTCGCACGGCATCGGCTACAAGGAGCGCATCAAGGTGATGAAGCTCCTGTGGGACGCGATCGGCAGCGAGTTCGGCGGCCGCCACGAGCTCTACGAGATGAACTATGCGGGCAATCACGAGGACATCCGCATCCAGGCGCTGTGGAACGCCAAAGCGTCGGGCACCTACGACAGCATGATCGCGCTCGCCGACCAGTGCCTGTCCGAATACGACGAGGACGGTTGGCGCGGGGACACGTGGGTCGATCCGGGGGATGTGGCGTACAAGCGGTGAATCGAAAAATCGCGATCGGCCTTTCAAGCGACATCAAGATCAGACGGTAGATGCATTGTTTGCTGCCCTTTGGTACCATACGGGCCGAAGCGAGGTCTCGATGACATCCATGAGTGAATTCCTGAGCCGCGCGGCGCGAGCCGCGGCGCTTGCGACACTGGGGTTCCTCCTCGTCGCCGCGACGCCGCAATTCGGCCCAGTGCCGGATCGCGTCACGTTCGCCAGCGCCGACGGCCATACCGCGCTGGTCGGCTATGTGTTCAAGCCGCAGGGAGCGCATCCGGCGCGCGTGCCCGCGGTGGTCATGATGCATGGCCGCGCCGGCCCCTATTCGTCGCTCGCCAATGGCAAATACGACGCCACCACCCTGTCGGAACGGCACCGGCAGTGGGGCGCCCTGTGGGCGCAGCAGGGTTACCTGGCGGTGCTGGTGGACGGCTTCGGGCCGCGCGGCTATCCGCAGGGCTTCCCGCGCTTCAGCTATGACCAGCGGCCGGAAACCCTCAACGAGGTCACGGTGCGCCCGCTCGATGCCTACGGCGCGCTCACCTATTTGCGCGCGCGCCCCGACGTGGTGGCGGCCCGCGTCGCGCTGCAGGGCTGGTCGAACGGCGGCAGTGCCACGCTCGCCACCATGTCGGAAGCGACCCCGGCGCTCAAATCGCCGACGCCGGCGAGCGGCTTTCGCGGCGCCCTGGCGTTCTACCCGGCCTGCGGCTTGAAGGGACAATTCGAGGACGGCGTGGTTCCCTATGCGCCGGTGCGCGTGCTCATGGGCAGCGCCGACGAGGAAGTGTCGCCGAAGGTGTGCACCACCCTGGTCGACAAGGGCCGCGCTCATCAGGGCGACATCACCATCAAGCTTTATCCGGGCGCGACCCACGACTTCGATGATCCGGGCACCAACCGCCAGTCGGTGGCGGCTAACGTGGCGGCGCGAAAGGACGGGATGGCGGACGCGGTTGGATTTTTTGCCGGGGTTTTGAAGCAGTAGCGTGCATCGCCGATATGAACCCCCTTCCATTGGCGACGATGAAGTGAGCTGGGGCGGAAGCTCGGCTTTCCGGCTCAGAAATCCGGCTTGCTCGCGGTCGGAACGAACGCTTCGTTCTTCCCGGCGAAAAAATCAAACGGGTTTTCGGCGCAGACGTATTCCGGCCATGCCATGCCGGGACGCTCATAGGTGATCGCCCCCGACCAGGGCACCGTAAAGACGCCTGCATCCTCCACCGTAAAAACAACTTGCAGGCGCTTGCCCCGGTAAGTGAGATCGGACGCCGTGTCAGGAACGCGGGAATTCTCCTTGAGATTGCGCGCCACTGCTGCCTGGGCCTCCTCGTAATCAACCATCCGATAACGCTCCACCACGTGCAGCGCCGCGCTGAAGGGGGTGCCGAACATGTCGACCATGGCGAACGGCCGGTCGGCCTTGACCCCGACAGTATCGATCACCAGCGTGCCGCCTTCGTAATGGCCGACCGAATCCCCGTACCAGGTCGGCGCGACGTGCGCTGGATGCGGCTCATTCAAGCGCACATGGCGAAATTCATGATCCCGCAGGTACAGGAAAACGACCTGGTGCGGTTGTTGCAGCATCTGCATACCAGGCTGAAAGAAGATGTAGGGCACCCCCGAGGGCCAGCATCGATTGCTTGGTGTCGGATAGGTCATGCCCGACGACGAGATTTCGCCAAGTCTCTTGACGATTGCGGCCGCCGCGGGCTTCAGGATCGGATTGGTGTAATCACCGACAAATTGGGAGGTGCTTCCCGCCCCGTTCGGGCGGCGCGACCTGTTGAACACAGGCCCCGCCCCCGATGCCGGCGGCTCGATGCCGGGAAAGTAGGGATGCACCCACATGCCGGAAAAATCGGGGATCGCGGCGCCTTCCGCACCGCCCGCGCCAGGCAACGACACTTGACCCCAGGCAGGCGCTGCCACTGCGACCGACAATGCCAGCATGAAAAGGAAGCCCCGCGACTGCAGGTTCATGACCGCCTCCTGCCGCAATTTTCGCCCGTGCTTTCCACGCTTGTCTGGATTCATAGATGCGCATGTCCGTGTCGGCAAGGAGGTCGACCCAGTCGCGAGCCACAGTTTCACATCAGCGTTGCCACTGCATGATCGGAACGGTGCTGATCGCATTCGCCGGCGACCCATTGATTATCTTGGAGCTGATAGCGAGGTAGACGAGCGTGTTCCGAGGTTTGTCCACCAGGCGATAGATACGGGTCGCCTTGAAGAAGATGCTTGTTTTCTGGCTGAATACCTCTTCGTTTTCACCCAGCTTCGACAAGTCGACGTCGATTGGCCCGATTTGCCGGCACGAGACCGAAAAATTCGATGGATCTTCATTCAAGCCGAATGGCTGGCCCCAGCCGCCTTTTCGGGCCTGCGATATATGGCACGCTACGCCAGGCACTTGCGGGTCATCGAACGCACTGACGCACACCTTGTCGTTGGGAGAGAGCGCCTTGAACGTGGTGCTGACGCAGCCCAAGTCCGTGGCGTGTGCAGAGTGAGCGGATAGGACGACCGTTACGATCCCGATAAAGAGCCACTTCATTTGTAGATCTCCGCATTGGTTGCGACCACATGCGCCGGCTCCGTCTAGCATGATCTTGGCCCTGGCGTTATCGATTCGAGCCGCCTGCTCAAAGCCATCTCGTAAGCTTCCGGGAGCTCACTGCCTCCGTCGACGTTGCGGCCAACGGCAGCTATGCGGAGATCGCCGCCCGCGGCTGGTGTGCTGTCTCCGACGTTTGCTGCAACCGCCGGGTGGCACGGCCTCCCTCGCCCCGCGCGCGGAGAGAAGGAGACCGCCGTGCTTCCGGACAGGGCGAATGAAGCGTCAAAGTCAGAACACTAGCGCCCGGCGCACCGCGCTGCAGCCGCGCCTTGCGTCATGCCGCGCAGCTGTGCCTCCAGCACGACCGGATCGACGCCGTCGGCCTTCATCATCGCCATCACGATCGAATCGGAGAGCATTTCCGTGATGGTGGGCTCGCGGAAACTCCAACTGATGGAGCTTCCGCACCGTCGCGCGATTGCCAGTGAAATCATCCTGCGCACCTCCTGTTATTCTGCGGCGATGCCGAACGGGACGTCTTCCCATTCGGGTTGATGACGCAGCTCGGGCCGCACCGCGCCAGCGGTCTCGTCGATCTTCACCCGGAACCACATGGCGTAGAGGGCCGGCACGACCAGCAGGGTCAGCACGGTCGCCACGAACAGGCCGCCCATGATGGTGATCGCCATCGGGCCCCAGAACAGGCTGCCGGCGAGCGGGATCATGCCGAGGATGGCGGCCAAGGCGGTGAGCGCCACCGGCCGGGCGCGCCGCACGGTGGCGTCGATGACGGCGCGGTAGCGGCCGTGGCCGGCCGCGATGTCGCGGTCGATCTGATCGACCAGGATCACGGTGTTGCGCATGATCATGCCGGCGAGCGCAATGAGGCCGAGCAGGGCCACAAAACCGAACGGACGCCCGGAGAGCAGCAGCGCGCCGGTCGCGCCGATGAGGCCGAGCGGTGCGGTGACGAACACCAGGGCGAGCCGCGAGAAGCTTTGCAGCTGGATCATCAGGAGCGCCAGCATCGCCACGCCCATGACCGGGAACACGGCGGCGAGCGCGGCATTGGCCTTGACGCTTTCCTCGATCGAGCCGCCGGTCTCGATGCGGTAGCCGTAGGGCAGCGCGGCCTTGATGGATTGCAGCTTCGGCAGGATCTCGCTGGTGACGTCGGGCGCCTGCACGTTGTCGACGATGTCGCCGCGCGCCGTCAGCACGATGTCGCGGTTACGCCGCCACAGGATCGGCTCCTCGTATTCATAGTGCAGCCGCGCCACCTGCGAGAGCGGCACCGCGATTCCATTCGTGGTGGCGATGGTGAGGCCGGGCAGGCGATCGAGCGCCAGCCGCTCGGCCGGGACGGCGCGCGCCACCACGTCGATGCTCTCGATGCCCTCGCGGAATTGCGTGATGGTGTAGCCGGTGAGCAGCGTCTGCAGGGTCTGCGAGACGTCCTGCGGGGTGAGGCCGAGCGCGCGGGCGCGATCCTGGTCGACCTCGAGGCGGATCGATTTCACCTGCTCGCCCCAGTTCAGGTGCGGATCGATGACCTTGGGGTTCTGCGCCATCACGGCACGCACCTGCTCGGCAATGCCGCGCACCTGCATGGGATCGGGTCCGACAATGCGGAACTGCACCGGGAAGCCGACCGGCGGGCCGAAATTGAAGCGATCGACCCGGGTGCGCGCCTCCGGCAGCGCGCCGTCGGCGAGCTTGCGCTCGAGCCGCGCCTTCACGCGCTCGCGTGCCGCCAAATCCTTAGTCACGATCACCACCTGGGCAAAATTCGGATTGGGCAATACCGGGTTGAGGCCGAGCCAGAAGCGCGGCGATCCTTGCCCCACATAGGTGGTGTAGGTGTCGATGTCGGAATCGCCGGCCAGCATCTGCTCGGCCTTGCGGGCGGCGGCGTCGGTGACCCCGATGGCAGTGCCTTCGGGCAGGCGCAGCTCGAAGAACAGCTCGGTGCGGGTCGAGGTCGGGAAGAATTGCTGCTGGACCAGGCCGAAGCTCGCCACCGCCGCGACGAACATCAGGACCGTCACGCCGACGACGGTGCCGCGGAAGCGCAGCGCCAGCTCGATCACGCCGCGCAGCGCACGGTAGATTCGGGTGTCGTAGAGGGCGTCGGGATTATTGCGCGCATGCCCTTTGGCGAGATCGGGCAAGAGCTTGAGGCCGAGATAGGGCGTGAACAGCACCGCCACGATCCAGGAGGCGATGAGGGCGAGGCCGACGATCCAGAAGATGCCGCCGGCATATTCGCCGGCGGCCGACTTGGCGAAGCCGACCGGCAGGAAGCCCGCGGCGGTGACCAGCGTGCCGGTCAGCATCGGGAAGGCGGTCGAGGTCCAGGCGAAGGTCGCGGCGCGGCCGCGCTCCCAGCCTTGCTCCATCTTCACCACCATCATCTCGATGGTGATGATGGCGTCGTCGACCAGCAACCCGAGCGCAATGATGAGGGCGCCCAGCGTGATGCGGTGCAGGTCGATGCCGGCCGCATACATGATGGTCAGCACGATCGCCAGCACCAGCGGGACCGACAGCGCCACCACGATGCCGGCGCGCCAGCCGAGCGAGAGGAAGCTGACCAGCAGCACGATGCCGAGCGCTTCCACGAACGTCTCGACGAACTCGGAGACCGAGCGCTCCACGATGCTGGGCTGGTCGGCGATCTGGGTCACCTCGAGGCCGACCGGCAGCTCGGCCGTGATGGCGGCCATGGCGGCCTTGAGATTGTCGCCCAGCGTGATCAGGTTGGCGCCGTCCTGCATGGAGACGCCCAGGCCCAGTGCCGGCTTGCCGCCCTCGCGCACGATGAAGGTCGGCGGGTCCTGGTAGCCGCGCTTGACGGTGGCGATGTCGCCGAGGCGAAAGCTGCGCCCATCGACCTGCACCGGCACTGCCGCGATGGCATCGACGCCCGAGAAGGCGCCGGTGACCCGCAGGTTGATGCGGTCGGCCGCAGTGTCGACCGAGCCGCCGGCGGTGACGGTGTTCTGCCGGGCGACGCCATCGAAGATCTGCTGCGGCGTGATGCCGAGCATCGCCAGCTTGGCGTGATTGAGCTCGATGAAGATTTTCTGCGGCTGCTCGCCGATGATGTCGACCTTGTTGACATTGGGGACGCGCAGCAGCCGCTGCCGGATGTCCTCGGCGCGGGCCTTGAGATCGGCGAAGCTCAGCCCGTCGGCGCTCAGCATGTAGATGTTCGAATAGACGTCGCCGTACTCGTCGTTGAAGTTCGGCCCGGTGACGCCTCCGGGCAGATCGCCCTTGATGTCGCCGACCTTCTTACGGACCTGGTACCAGAGCTCCTTCACCCGGGCGGGCGGCGTCTGGTCGATCAGGAAGACCTGGATGAAGGATACGCCGGGCTGCGAATAGCTTTCCACGCGATCGAGATAGGGAAGCTCCTGCAGCTTCTTCTCGATCTTGTCGGCGACCTGGGTCTGCATCTCGGTTGCGGTGGCGCCCGGCCAGCCGACACTCACCACCATGGTCTTGATGGTGAAGGAAGGATCCTCGGCGCGGCCGAGGCTGAAGTAGGAATAGGCACCGGCTGCGGCGAGCACCATGATCATGAACAGGACGAGCGCCCGGTGGGTGATCGCCCATTGCGACAGATTGAACCGCTTCATGCTGCTCCCCTTTTGCTGCTCGTCGTCGGCTGCTTGCCGATCAACGGGTTTCCATGGCGCGGACCTGCTCGCCTGCGACGAGCTTCTGCACCCCGAGCGTGACCACGCTGTCGCCGTCGGCAACACCCTTGCTGACGAGGGCGACGTTCTCGGTGAACGAGGCGACCGTCACCGGGCGCAGCTCCAGCGCGCCCGCTTTGTCCACCAGATAGACCGCCGGGCCGGTGCCGCGGTTGAGGATGGCGGAGAGCGGCAGCCTCGCGACCTGCGCGGAGGCGTGCGACAGCTTCACGGTGGCGGTCATGCCGAGCGCGACCGTGGCGCCGGGATTCTCG
Organism: Xanthobacteraceae bacterium; assembly: GCA_036498625.1. Taxonomy (GTDB): domain Bacteria; phylum Pseudomonadota; class Alphaproteobacteria; order Rhizobiales; family Xanthobacteraceae; genus VAZQ01. Next base: position 11,025 of record DASYFD010000092.1, read on the forward strand.
ATGGTGAAGCGCGCCGCATAGGTGCGGGTGGTGGGATCGGCCTGCGGCGAGAGCTCGCGCAGATGCGCAGCGAGGCTGTGGCCTGGATCCGACCACAGCTGCACGGTGGCGTCGGCCTTGCGGGCCTCGCCGAGCCAGCTCTCGGGCAATGCGACCAGCGCCTCCATCTCGCCGTGGTGCGCGAGCCGCGCCACCGGCTGGCCAAGCGCCACGACCTGGCCGGGCTCGGCCAGCGTCGCGGTGATCACGCCGTCGACGTCGACCTTGAGCTGCGCATAGGCGCGCTGGTTGCCGGCAAGATCGAGGGCGCGCCGCGCGCGCTCGAGCCGTCCCACGGCCTCGTCCTTGGCGGCCTTCTTGTGATCGTAGTCGGCGACCGCGACCGCGCCGCGGGTCTTGAGGTTGCCGTAGCGCGCTTCCTCGGCGGCGGCGTCGGTGAGATTCGAGGTGGCGGCAGCAAGCTCGGCCTGCGCGCTCGCGACCTGCAGATCGAGATCCTGCGGGTCGAGCTCTGCCACCGCATCGCCGGCATGCACGGTGTCGCCGACATTGATGCTGCGCGCGATCATCTTTCCGGCAACCCGGAAGCCGAGATCGGTCTCGTGCCGCGCCCGCACCACGCCGACGAACTCGCGGCTCGCATCCGCGGGCTCAAACGCGACGTGCTGGACCTGCACCGGCCGCTCCGCCTTGGGGGCGGAGGTTGCCTGCTCGCCGCAAGCCGCCAGCAGCGAAAGCAGCGCAAGGGCGGCGAGGGGACCCGGCTTGCGGCTCGAAGTCAGCTTCGGTTTCGAGGACAGCTTCGGCTTCGAAGACAGCATGGCGGCGCTCCTTCACTTATTTGTGAGAATTGACGAAAGTCGTATTTCGTCACTCTTCGGACAAGCTTCTGGGTCGGGCTTGCTCGACACGGTTAGCGGCGGGAGGTTATGGCGCGGAGCAGAAAGCGCACCGTGGCCCGCGCCTCGGCCTCGAGGTCCTGACCCTCCTCCAGGCACTGACCGACCAGGAGCGGGTGGGTGAAGACCACGACGGAGCGCATGACCAGCTCGGCGGTCTCGCGCGGCTCGACCGGCTCGAACTCGCCCGCCGCGATGCCGTCGCGCAGGATCACTTCCGCCACGTTTTGCATGACCTGCTTGTGGGTCCGGATGGCATCCCAGCTGGCCTCGATGGCGGCCACCACCAGCTCGTTGACGCGCTGCTCGGTGGCGAAGTTTTCCTTATGATAGGCGAGGATCTCGAGGATCAGACGCTCCATCCGCTCCGCCGCCGGTGCCTTGGAGCGCGCGACCGCCCAGGCCTTTTCCTCCACCTCGGACAGGCAGTGCTTGCAGATGGCCTCGACGATGGCATTCTTGGAGGCGAAGAAGCGGTAGACGTTCGCCGGCGACATGCCGAGCTCGCCCGCGATGTCGGCGACCGTGGTCTTGGCAAAGCCGAGGCGCCGGAACAGCGCTTCCGCGGTCGCGATGATCCGCGCGCGGGTGTCGTCGGGTTTGGTTCTGACCTGCGGATTCATGACTACGGCTGACCCAGTTGCAAAATGGTGAAGACTGACGAATCTAATAATTCGTCACAGTCCCTTTGTCAAGCCGCCTCCCGGCCCGCGGGCGCGCTCAGCCCGAGATCATGCGCATGAGGATGCGGTCCCGGCGTACGAAATGATGCTGCAGCGCCGCCCCGATATGGGCGGCGAGCAGCACCGCGATGGCCAGGCCGATGAGGCTGTGCAGGAGCAGCACCCGGTCGGAGAACGCACGGTCCTCCGGCCAGATCGGCGGCAACTCGAACAAGCCGAACACCACGATCTGCGCCCGATACGCCGAGGTGCCGATCCAGCCCACGAACGGCTGCACGATCAGAAGCGCATACAGTGCCCAATGGGTGGCATTGGCGGCGAATTGCTGGAGCGGCGGGATATCGTCAGGAAGCGGCGTCGGCGGGTGCCCGAGGCGGTAGATCAGGCGCACGATGATGATGGGAATGATGAGCGCGCCGATCGAGCGGTGCAGGTCATAGAGCGGATCCTGCAGCGGACCGCCCCAATCGTTCGCGATCACGAGGCCGAGCGGGAGATTGAACAGCACCAGGGTCGCGGTGAGCCAGTGCAGGGTGCGGGCGGTGAGGGTGTAGGCCGGAGCTGCCGTTGCGTCGGTCATCGGGTCACCTGCCGTGCTGCTTGTTGAACCGCCGAGTCTAAGTATTTCAAAATGCGCGAAACGGTGCAAATGCGCCATCCAATCGAATCATTTTGGGGGCACGGCGATGCCGCGACCAACCTCCCTCCGCAAGGGCAGGGTTATCGCATATGAGTTTGTCACTTGGCTTGCCGCAGGGTCTCCCTCCCCCTTTCAGGGGGAGGGAGCGCGCCCAGCTCGCTGCTCGCGCCTTCTTTTAATTTCCACTAACGCAACAACCCCTCGAATATCGTGCCGCGCTCGAATCCCAGGCGGGCCAGGCGAAAGCTGAGGCTGGTCCGCAGCACCCCCAATCCGTAGATCACGCTGCGGCGAAAGTTGATGGAGGAGGCCTCCGGAAAGTATTTGGTGGGGCAGGAGACCTCGCCGATCCGGTAGCCCTGGTAGATCGCCTGCGACAACATCTGATTGTCGAAGATGAAATCGTCCGAGTTGCGCGCCAGCGGCAGGGATTCAAGGACGGCCCGGGTGAACCCGCGGTAGCCGGTGTGATATTCCGAGAGCTTGTGCCCGAGCAGAATGTTCTGCACCAGCGTGAGCGCGCGGTTGGCGACATATTTGTAGAGCGGCATGCCGCCGGTCAAGGCGCCGATGCCGAGAATGCGCGACCCCAGCACGACGTCGAAAAATCCGGAAGACAGCATGAAGGCGATCGGGAGCAGCAGTTTCGGGCTGTACTGGTAGTCCGCATGCAGCATGATGACGATGTCGGCGCCGCGTTCCAGCGCAAACCGGTAGCAGGTCTTCTGGTTGGCGCCGTAGCCCTTGTTGCGGTCGTGGGCGACCGCGAAAATGCCGAGCCTGCCGGCCACCTCGAGCGTGTCGTCGGTGCTGGCGTCATCGACCAGGATGATATCGTCGATCACCTGCGCGGGGATTTCCCGGAATGTGGCTTCGAGCGTCCGTCCCGCATTGTAGGCGGGCAGCACGACGCAAATCCTTTGGCTTGCAATCATGGCAAATGTTTTTCACCGATCCGTCCGGCTGTCCAGCCTGCGGGAGTCAGTCGACCGTGGTCTGCTTGCCGGCACCGCGAAAATGGCACATGCTGCCGCTTGGAGCTCGGCACACGCGGTGGACGGCTGCGCTTCCCACAATCTTTCCCCACGCTCTTTCCCCGCCATGGCTCAACTGACCGCGACCCATCCAGCATGATCGATCAACCGGCTGCAATCGAGGCGTCTGCCATCGGCACGCGCGCGCAGCAACGGTCGGCCCCCTTCGACCAGCTCTTTGCGGCATGGCGTTTCCGGCTTCTGCTCGCGCTCGTCTGCGTGGGCGCTGGAATCCTCTCGGTCATGCTGGGACCGGACAATTACTGGGATCTCCGCTATTACCACCTGTATGCGCCCTGGGCCTATCTGCACGGCCGCTACCTCTATGACATCGGCCCTGCGCAGGAGCAGGGCTTCCTCAACCCGATCGCGGACTTTTTGCTCTATGGGATGATCTCCTCGCCCCTGAACGACTGGCCGCGGGTGGTTGCGTTCATCATGGGTGCGGTGCACGGCATCAATGCGGCGCTTCTGCTTGCCATCGTCTGCCAGGTGATCCGCCCGCCCGACCCGGTGGAGCGCGCGACGCTACGGACGGTGGCGTGGCTGATGGGCGTGTCCGGAGCGGGCTTCGTGGGCCTGCTCGGGGTATCGAGCAATGATCTCACCAGCGCGCTGTTCGTGCTGGGCTCGCTGCTCAGCTTCATCAAGGTCAGTGCCGGACCCGGCGGCCGCGCGACCTGGCCGGGCTTTGCGGCGGCGGGATTGTGGGGCGGTCTCGGCTTGGGGCTGAAATATACCGTGGCCTTCGTGGTGCCGGGGCTGGGTGTCGTCGCCGTGCTGGCGGCGCTGCGCAAGCGCACCGTGAGCGGCCTGGTGTTCTGTGGGCTCGCGGTCGCGGCGGGGTTTCTCATTTTTGCCGGGCATCACCTGCTCACCCTGTGGAACGCGTTCGGAAATCCGTTCTTTCCCTATCTCAATCAGATTTTTCGATCGCCGTATTTCGAGCCGACCGAGATTTGGGATCCGCGGTTCATACCGGACAGCTTTCGCAAGCTCATGACCTTTCCGTTCTATTGGACGAGGACCAGCGACTATGTGGTCTCGGAGCCCAGGTTTCGTGACTGGCGCGCGGCCATCGCCTATGTGGCCCTGGTGATCGGCGTGCTGGGGGTGGGGCTGAGCTTTTTCCGCAAAGGCCGCCGGCTGCCCGCGGTGCTGGGGCAAACCCCCGGCCTCGGTCTCGTCTGCACCTTCGTGGTGGTGTCCTATTTCAGCTGGGCGCTGCAGTTCGGCTACTACCGCTACGCCATTCCGCTCGAGATGCTCACCGGCGTTATCACCGTTGGAGCGCTGATCTGGCTCATCGAGGATCGCCGCCTGCGCATGAGCGCAGCGGTCGCCGTGCTGGCGGTGGCCGCCACGACCACCGTCTATCTCGACTGGGGCCGGCGGCCCTATACCGACAAATATGTCGAGGTCAGCGTTCCGGCTTTGCCACCCGACGGCATCGTGCTGATCGCCACCTGGGACCCGGCCGCCTATTTCATCCCGTATGCGGAGCCGCGGGTGCAATATCTCGGCATCGAGAATAACTATCTGGAGCTCTCGCAGACCAACAAGCTGGCGACCGAGGTCAAGCGCCTGATGCGCACGCCCGGCCGCCCGAAATTCGTGCTCAGCGTCGGCGACTTCGACGCCGGCAAGCTCAACAGCCTGCTGGCCAATTTCGACCTTAAGCTGAGCGGCGCGCCATGCCGGCCCATCCACTCCAACCTGGAAGACCAGGCGCTGAGCCTTTGTGCGGCGGAGTGAAGGTACTGAATGCCCCTCCGCCCGCTCGTCCCCGCGAAGGCGGGGACCTAGTCCTCTCGCAAAAATGCACTGAGCTTCCGCTGGCGAGAGCTTGAGTGAGGCCTTCATGCTCTTCAGCAACGCTGAGGTGCCGCTTGTCCAATGCCTTTTGCGAAGGGACTGGATTCCCGCCTGCGCGGGAATGAGCGGATGTCGCGCCGGCGGTCAATCCAGCGGCTCCAGCTTGATGATCGCCGCGCCGTGGTTGTTGCCGACCCACAGCACCGGCCGCGGCGTGGTGTCCTGCACGAACACGCGCCGGATGTTGGTCGAGTGCGGCAGCAGATATTCGACGATCTCGTCGGTCTTGGGATTGAGCCGTACCACCTGGTCGGAGAGCATCGAGCCGGCCCAGACCTCGTCGCCGAACCGGGTGGGTTCCGCGTCGTAAGGCGCGCTCCATGCGGTCGGCACCTTCCATTCCTTGATCTGCTGCGTGGCCGGATCGAACATGCCGATGGCATTGCCGGCGTACTCTCCGAACCAGAGACGGCCCTGATCGTCGAAGCGGCCGCGGCGCGGGCGTGAGCGCAGCGTCGGGGTGGCCCAGGCCTGGGCCACATTGGTCTTGGCGTCGACCTTGCCGATCCGGGTATTGCCGTACTCGAGCAGATAGACGTTGTTGTCCTTGTCGACCGGCTTGCCGTAGCCCTCGATGGTCTTGCCGCTCGGGTCGGTGGCGTGGCCCATGTTCTCCCATTGGCCGCTCTTTACGTCGAGGCGGTAGAGCGCCTGCGCCTCGCTGTCGCCGGTCCACACCTTGCCGTCGACATCCATGCGGGTCGCGCTCGCCATGTTGGTCTGGGTGGTGATGCCGGTCCACGCCTTGGGCAGCGGATAGGCGGTCACCACCTTGGTCTTGCGGTCGACCTTGGCAACGCCGGCCTGATACGCCAAGCCGAGCCACAGATTGCCGTCGGGATCGAGCTCGAGATTGAGCGAGCCTTTGGGCTGATCTTCCCGCAGCAGCGGCAGGGCATAATCCGTCACCTTGCCGGTCTTGGGATCGAGCTCGCCGACGAACTGGGCGCCGAAATCGGAGTACCAGGCATGCCCGTCGGGATCGACCACCACGTCGTGCGGCAGCGCCTCTTTGCGCGCCAGATCGTATTCGGTGATGATCACCCGGGTGGCGCGACCCTTGGGGCGCGGCAGCCGCTTCAGGCTGTATTCCTCGTGCTCCGGATTGCTGAGATTGACGCTGAACAGGAAGTCGGCCGCCGCCTGCAGCATGGCGGCCGGCACGCGCGGGCGCTCGCTGCGCGGACCGCCGCTCACGATCGGTTGCGGGCGCGCCGGCACGCTCAAGGGCGAATAGCGGCCCATCCGAACGAAGACGTTCTTCCACTCCTCGACACTGTGGGGAGAGGTGAAGACCCGCTGCAAGGTGTGGCAGTTGACGCAATCGGGCAGGAACGACTTGATGCGGTCGTCGCCCGGCACGCTTTGCAGCCATTCCGTGTTGGAGAGCTGGGCTGCGACATTGCTGGTCTTGGCGAGCTTGACGTCGGCGCTCGCGGGCGCCCCGGGGGCAATATCCACCGCTTTCGGACCGACCAGATTGTAGCCGGCCGCCCGGATGGTGAGGCTGTAGTGGCCGGGCGCGAGGCGGTCGGCCGGGAAGCTGAACTCACCCTTGTCGTTGCTCACCACCGTGGTGGTGATCGTGGCACCCGCCATCTTGGCGCTGACCAGCACGCCTCCATCGCGCCTTCCTCGGTCGAGGAGACCTGGCCGGTCAGCGCGGCCGCGGACTGCGCCTGCGCCTGAACGGGCATGAAACTCAGCCACGCCAACGCACTCACGAGGCTTGTCGAGGCAAGCAGGGTACGGCACCGCATGATCGTCTCCCCCTAGCTGGTTTGTTTCCTTCTCAAATGAATGGACCATGGTCGCATATCCGGGCCGGTCCCGACAGCCCCGGTGGCCCGGGGCCATCGCGGCCGCGATCACGCATCCATCGGGCATGCCCTTGGGCCGCGGGGGGCGGCGCGGAAGCTCAGCGGAGCAGGTGTTGCAGGATTACGTCGACCATCTGCCCGGCGAGGTGCGTGTAGGCACCGTGAAACGCCAGGGTATCTACGGCCGCGAGAGCGGCGATGGCGACTGCCGCAGAGCGCAACATGTGCGTACCCGCACAGCGGTTGGAGGCGACCTATTTGAGCGCGCCTTGCACGCTGGTGAAGGTGGTGTTGAGGATCGTTCCGATGCCGTTGACGGCGGCCACGATCACCAGGGCGATCCCGGCCGCAATAAGGCTGTATTCGATCGCGGTCGCGCCCGACTCGTCTTCCACGAACGACCATACACGACGCATGGTGTGCTCCCGTGAGGGCATCGTGCCCCGATGTAGCGGATTGTGCTTACGGCGCGTTCGAGTTCCGTAAATGAATTTCGCGCGTTTTTAGATTCAATTGAGTCGATTGGGCTCGGTGCCGGCACGTCGTCGCAAAGCGACCCCGGCCGGGGATCATCGGCCGGGGCGGTGTCCGCTTTCATCAGCGCGGCGGCGGCGCGCTCGTTTGCGGCTGCGATTGTGCCTCCTCATTGGTGCAAAGGTCCCGGAAGAGGGCGCTGCCGTCCGGCAGTTCGCGCTTGGTCAGGCAGCCACCGGCGGACACAGGCGCCGGCGCGCTGGCTGGCGCAACCGACGATCCGACGCTCGTAACGCCAACCGGCGCGGCATAGATCGGACGGTGATCCCAGTCCCAGCGGCGGTCGCGCTCGCGCTCGTCTTCCCGCGCGTCATGGTCATGGTCATGGAAGCAGCCCGTGACGCAGATCGGATA
>DASYFD010000093.1:0-4352 GCA_036498625.1 Xanthobacteraceae bacterium
GATCGCATCAGCGCCGGTGAAGCCGTAGCCGAAATAAACCACCGCGCCGGCGGAAGCCGCGATCACCGTCATGCAGACAGCGATGAAGATGGCACCGAGCCGCATAGAGATACCTGGGGCGAAACCGGGACAGGTCGACGTGATTCGCTCGCGGCATCCAATGTCTATGACCGGCCGCGGCCGCGCAAGCGGTTCTGCGGCCCAGGAGCCGGCCGGCTCGGCATTTTTTCCCGGTTACGCCACCGCCATGATCACCCGCGCGACCCGCTCGAACATGTCCGCGATCTCGCTCTCGCTCACGATCAGCGGCGGGGTCAGCGCGATGGTGTCGCCGGTCACCCGGATGACAAGGTTCTCGTCGTGAAAGGCCTTCACCATCGCGTCATAGGCGCGCCGGCCGGCCGCGTCGGGGCGGGCCGCGAGATCGATGCCTGCCGTGAGGCCGATGGTGCGGATGTCGAGCACGTTGGGCAAGCTCTTGAGGCCCATGGCGGCTTGCGCCCACAGCGGTTCGAGCCTCTTGGCGCGCCCGAACAGGTCCTCGTCGCGATAGAGGTCGAGCGTCGCCAGCGCCGCCGCACAGGCGAGCGGATGAGCCGAATAGGTATAGCCGTGGAACAGCTCGACCACGTGCTCGGGTCCGCGCATGAATGCCTGGTAGATGGGGGCGCGCGCGATCACGCCGCCCATCGGCACGCTGCCCGAGGTGATGCCCTTGGCGAAGGTGATGAGATCCGGAATCACCCCATAGCGCTCGGCCGCGAAGGCAAAGCCGAGCCGGCCGAAGCCGGTGATGACCTCGTCGAAGATGAGGAGCAAACGATGCTTGTCGCAGATCGCGCGCAGGCGCTGGAGATAGCCTTTGGGCGGCGGCAGCACCCCGGTCGAGCCCGCCATCGGCTCGACGATCACCGCCGCGATGGTGGAGGCATCGTGCAGCGCCACGATGCGCTCGAGGTCGTCGGCGAGGTGCGCCCCCCATTCCGGCTCGCCGGTGCTGAAGGCCTGCTGCTCGCGGTTATAGGTGGCCGGCAGGTGGTCGACGCCGGCGAGCAGCGTGCCGAACAGCTTGCGGTTGGTGACGATGCCGCCGACCGAGATGCCGCCGAAGCCGACGCCGTGATAGCCGCGCTCGCGGCCGATCAGGCGGGTGCGCGAGCCTTCGCCGCGAATGTTGTGATAGGCGAGCGCGATCTTGAGCGCGGTATCGACCGCCTCGGAGCCGGAATTGCAGAAGAACAGATGATCGAGATCGCCGGGTGCGAGCGCGGCGACGCGGCCGGCGAGCTCGAAGGCCTTCGGATGGGCGAACTGGAAGGCCGGCGCATAATCGAGCTCGGCTGCCTGCGCAGCGATCGCCCGCACGATCGGGTCGCGGTTGTGGCCCGCATTGGTGCACCACAGGCCGGCGGTGCCGTCGAGCACCGCGCGGCCCGCGGGCGTGTAGTAGTGCATGTCCTTGGCGCGCGCGATCAGGCGCGGCGCCGCCTTGAAGGCCCGGTTCGGGGTGAACGGCAGCCAATAGGCCTCGAGATCGTTGGGAACGATGCCGGCTCGCTCCGTCTGTGGCGACATGGTCGCTCCTTTGGCGGCTACGCCGCTTGGCCGCTGCGCGGGGCCGCTGGGCCGCCTTGCCGCTGCGCGGTGCGGCTGCTAACCAACCCGAACCCTCGTCGAATGTAGACCGATATGGCCGACAACCCCAGCAAATCCGTCAAGACCAGCAAGCCCAAGGCGCGGCTGCCGCGCGGGCTGGCGGACCGCGGTCCTGCCGAGATCGCCGCCACGCGGCGCATGCTCGACACCATCCGGGGCGTCTACGAGCGTTACGGTTTCGAGCCGGTGGAGACGCCGATGCTCGAATATACCGACGCGCTCGGCAAGTTCCTGCCCGATCAGGACCGTCCCAACGAGGGCGTGTTCTCGCTCCAGGACGACGACGAGCAATGGCTGTCGCTGCGCTACGATTTGACGGCGCCGCTCGCCCGCTATGTGGCGGAGAATTTCGAGACGCTGCCCAAACCTTATCGCAGCTACCGGGCCGGCTTCGTGTTCCGCAACGAGAAGCCCGGCCCCGGCCGCTTCCGCCAGTTCATGCAGTTCGACGCCGACACGGTCGGCTCGGCCTCGCCGGCCGCCGACGCCGAGATGTGCATGATGGCGGCCGACGCCATGGAGGCGCTGGGCATTCCGCGCGGCAGCTATGTGGTGAAGGTGAACAACCGCAAGGTACTGGACGGAGTGATGGAGGCGATTGGACTAGGTGGTGAGGAGAATGCAGGCAAGCGCTTGACGGTGCTGCGGGCGATCGACAAGTACGATCGGTTAGGAGGAGACGGTGTCCGAGCTTTGCTTGGCCCTGGCCGCAAGGATGAAAGCGGCGACTTCACCAAGGGCGCTGCTCTGTCGCACGATGATATTGGCAACGTCATGTATATGTTCGCACCCCCACCATCCGGAGATTCTGATCTTCCAATCAATACGGGGATCATTCGCGGCGCCCGTAATCGCTTTCCGAACAATCTCACCTATCAAGATGGATTGAATGAACTCGAACAAATTGACAGATTAGTGAGTGCTGCCGGATACGATGCCGACCGTGTTAGCATTGATCCCTCGGTGGTGCGCGGCCTCGAATACTACACCGGCCCGGTCTACGAGGTTGAGCTGACCCTCGAATCCAAGGACGACAAAGGCCGGCCCGTGCGCTTCGGCTCGGTCGGCGGCGGCGGGCGTTACGACGGTCTGGTGGCGCGCTTCCGCGGCGAGCCGGTGCCGGCGACCGGCTTCTCCATCGGGGTGTCGCGGTTGCTCGCCGCCCTCCAGCATCTCGGCAAGATCGACGCCAAGTCGGATCCCGGCCCGGTGGTGGTGACGGTGTTCGACCGCGACCGCATCGCCGATTATCAGCGCATGGCCGCGATGCTGCGCAATGCCGGCATCCGCGCGGAACTCTATCTCGGCAATCCGAAGAACATGGGCAACCAGTTCAAGTATGCCGACAAGCGCAACGCGCCTTGCGTGGTGATCCAGGGCGGCGACGAGAAGGCCAAGGGCGAGGTGCAGATCAAAGATCTCATTCTCGGCTCGCAAATCGCGGGGCTGAGCAAAGATCGCGACGATTACCTGCAGAAGCAGGCGGAGGCGCAATTCGCGGTCGCCGAGGACGCCCTGGTCGAGGCCGTGCGCAAGGTGCTGGCCCGCCACCAAATCACGTGGGGCTAGCGCCTCGCGCGTCTCGGACCAATCTATTTCGTCCAGACGCGCAGCGGCTCCGCTGCGCAAACATTCCGCGTCGGCACGGCCGGGCGGGAAAAGCGATCAACATCCGGCGACCACAGGCAGTTGAACGAGATGTAATTGCCATATTGCCGGTTCACCCCGGTGATGCGGCCGTATTTGCTGAAGCGGGCGCAGAAGCCGGCCGCCGCTTGCGGTGCCACCGCCTCGTTCTCGCAGGACCACGGGATGATGCCGCCGGTATCGTTGCCGTGCCAGACCAGCGCCGCCGGGCCGGGACGCCAGAACTGCGCCTGCGCGCCGCCAAGCGGCAGCAGCACGGCCAAGCTGATCGCGCCAAAAAACACTGTGGCTCTCATCGCCCTTATCCCTCCGGTCGCTCGTCGGCGGAAGCCTAGAGCATTGGTGACCGGAAGAGCAATCCGCCCGCGGCCGGCCGCGCCATTCCATCGGTGCGCGTGGCCGTCCGGCCACAGGCGGCGTTGATCGTATCGGAACGATCCCGCAACCCCTTGACCCGATCCGGTCAGCACGGCAACGTCAGGGCGTTTCGCAGCCGCCGCGGGAGCGTGCAGGCGCGGAATGGGGGCGTGGAAATCGGGGGTGGAATCATGTCCAGTCGGGCTCTGTTTCTGGGTTCCGCGCTCGCCGCGCTGACGGCCGTGCTGCCGGGCGGCTCCGCGCTTGCCGCCAATTGGGTGGAGGAAAACTTCTATCTGCAGGGGCCGCGCTATGACGGCGTGCTGCCGACCTGCGACGCGCAGGCGACGCTCGGCAAGATCGTCTCCCGGTTCGGCGACAAGGAGCACGCCTTCTGGAACTCCTCGCTCAAGATCGCCGGCTTCGATCAGATCCGCGAGATCGCTTTCCGGCCGTGGGCAGCCAACACCATTCCGCGCCGGTTTTGCAGCGCCATCGTGCAGATTTCCGACGGCAGCCGGCATCCGCTGCATTACTCGATCGCCGAGGACACCGGCATCATCGGGTCGACCTTCGGGGTCGAGTGGTGCGTGGTCGGGCTCGATCGCAATTGGGCCTACAACCCAGCCTGCAAGCTGGCGCAGCCCTGAGGGGCGGCGGGACGGGTTCCATCGCCCGATCTCTTTATGTTC
>DASYFD010000094.1:0-20818 GCA_036498625.1 Xanthobacteraceae bacterium
GAAGCCCATGTCCCAGATGTGCTGGGCCAGCCGCTGAATGCTGTCCAGGATATTCCATGGGTCGAAGCCGAGCGCTTCCAGGATCACCCCCACCAGGATCGACAGCAGCACCAGCCGGAAGAGCACCGACAGCGGCGGCCCGCCGAAAAAGCGGGTCACGTAATCGGGCTTCGGTGTCTGTTTCGGCAGCTCTGCTTGTGTGCTCATGTCCTATCCTTATCACGTTGCCGGTTTGCGCAGTCAAACCGATTGCACTGGCGGCATGGGCGCGTCGCGCCCGGCTTCGATCCGCGCCAGCATGTGCTCGAGGGTTTCCAAGCGGTCGGCTTCCCGTGGAGGCTTGTCCCAGCGCAAGCGGTTGATGCGCGGAAACCGCATGGCGAGGCCCGATTTGTGCCGCGTCGAGCGCTGCAATCCCTCGAAGGCGACTTCCAGCACCAGGCCCGCATCCGCCTGGTGCGTCACCTCGCGCACCGGGCCGAAGCGCTCGATGGTATTGCGCCGCACGAAGCGGTCGATCTCGATCAGCTCCTGGTCGGTGAATCCGAAATAGGCCTTGCCGACCGGCACCAGCACGTCGCCCTCCTCGGCCCTGGTCCAGACCCCGAAGGTGTAGTCCGAATAGTAGGACGAGCGCTTGCCGTGGCCGCGCTGGGCATACATCAGCACCGCATCGACGATGAACGGATCGCGTTTCCATTTCCACCACGGTCCTTTCGGGCGGCCCGGGAGGTAGGGCGCATCGCGGCGCTTGAGCATGACGCCTTCGACCGCGTCGGCGTCGGCGCCGGCGAGCGCCGGATCGGCCCGCGCCGCCGCCAATTCGTCCCAGGTTCGAAACGGCACCAGCGGAGACAAATCGATGCGGGGCTCGGCGAGGCGCGTGACGAAATCTCGCAGCCGTGCCCGGCGCTCGGCGAATGGCCACTCGCGCAGATCGGTCTCGCCGTCGACCAGAAGGTCGTAGGCGCGCAGATGCACGGGATATTCCATGAGCAGCTTGGCATTGACGGTCTTGCGATTGAGCCGCTGCTGCAGCACGTTGAAGCTCTGCACCCGGCCATCGCGCACCACCAGCAGTTCGCCGTCGATGGCGCCCGCAAAGCGCATGGCATCGAGGAGATCGGGAAAGCCGTTGGAGATGTCCTCGCCGGTGCGCGAATAAAGCCGCGCCAGCCGGGTGCCGTCCGCGCCCTGCGCCGCCACCGCCTGCACCCGGATGCCATCCCATTTCCATTCCGCCATGAAGTCGGCCGGATCGAGCCCCGCGAATTCGCTCTCATCGATGGCATGCGCCAGCATGGCGGGCCGGAAGGGCACCGGGTCGCGATTCATGGGCTTTTCGGCCCGTCCTTCGAGCCAAGCGAACAATTCGAGGTAAGGCGGCGCGAGTCCCGGCCAGATCAGCTCGATCTCCTGCACGTCGATGCCGCTCAGCGCCGCCGCCGCGGTCTTGGCGAGCCGCGCCGACACCCCGATGCGCAACCCGCCGGTGACCAGCTTCAACAGCGCCCAGCGTCCGGTCTCGTCGAGCTGATCGAGCCAGCGCGCGAGCTGTGCCGGCAGCTCGGCTTTGCCGAGGGTGGCAAGCGTGCCGATCACGGCCGAGAGCGCAGGCGAGGCGGCCTCGGCGACGGCGGCCCGATCGGCCTTTTGTTGCGGTGCCGGCCACATCAGGGCGACGGTCTCCGACAGATCGCCCACATAGTCGTAGGACAATGCGAACAACACCTCGTCGGTACGCTGCGCGATCAGCGCTCGGATGATGCCGGGCTTAGCGTGCTGGAACGTCAGGCTGCCGGTCAAGGCGGCGAGCGCCCAGCCGCGTTCGGGATCCGGCACGCTGCTGAAATATTCGGTCATCAGCCGCAACTTGTTGTTGCGGCCGGGCTCGTAGCCGAGACGGTCGAGCAATTGCGCGAAGCGGTTCATGCCGGCTCGCCGGGCGCGCTGGCGCCCCCCACGTCTTCGTCCTCATCGCCATATCCGACCAGCGCGAGCGGCCGCCCCTTGAGCCCGTGGGTCAGGCTGAAATGCACCAACGCTTCCTCCTGCCCGTGCGTGACCCAGACCTCGGACGCGCCGGTCGCCGCGATGGTGGCGGTGAGCCCATCCCAATCCGCATGATCGGAGATCACCAGCGGCAGCGCGATGCCGCCCTGCCGGGCGCGCGCCCGTACCCGCATCCAGCCCGACGCAAAGGCGGTGACCGGATCGGGAAAACGCCGCGACCATAGCTCGTTGAGCGCAGATGGCGGGCACAGCACGACGGCGCCCGCGAGCTCCGCCTTGTCGGCATCGCGCACCGCCCGCAGCTGGCCGAGCGCAATGCCGCGGCTCTGGTAGTAGCGCGTGATGCTCTCCATCGCGCCATGCAGGTAGATCGGCCGCTCATAGCCGGCCTTGCGGATCAGCGCCATGATGCGCTGCGCCTTGCCGAGCGAATAGGCGCCGACCAGATGCGCGCGCTCGGGAAACAGCGCCACCGAGCGCAACAGCTTGGCGATCTCGCCATCGGGATCGCCGTGGCGAAACACCGGCAGCCCGAACGTGGCCTCGGTGATGAACACGTCGCATTTGACCGGCTCGAACGGTGCGCAGGTCGGGTCCGGCACATCCTTGTAGTCGCCGGATGCCACGATCCGCACGCCCGCCTGCTCGACCGCCACTTGCGCCGAGCCCAGCACATGGCCGGCCGGATGGAACGTCACGGTGGCGCCGCCGATGTTCAGGCTCTCGCCATAGCGCACCGCCTGCGTGCTGCCGGCGAAATTGACCCCATAGCGCAGTCCCATCAGATCGAGGGTCTCTTTCGTGGCCAATACGCTGCCATGGCCGGCCCGCGCATGGTCGGAATGGCCATGCGTGATCACCGCCTTGTCGACCGGCCGGGTCGGGTCGATATGGAACCCGCCGGGCCTGCAACAGAGTCCGGCCGGGGTGGGCGTGAGAATGTCTTCGGGGCGCATCGGCCTTAGATATGTCATAGCTGCGCGGCTGCGAGCTTTGGATGAGCAATTGTGCAAACCGGACCTCTTTTCATCTCCTCCGGCGACCTGATCGCCGATCGGCGCTACCAATGGGCGCTGGATTACCTTGCCCGCGGCGACCGGGCGGGCGCGGCCGAAATTCTCGAGCAGGTGGTGGAGACCGCGCCGGCCTTTGCGGGGGCCTGGTTTTCGCTCGGTGACCTGCGCGAGGCTGCGGGCGACCGGGAACGCGCCATCGCTGCCTTTGCGGCCGCCCGTGATGCCGATCCCGCCGACTATCACGGCGCCCGGCTGCGCCTCGCCCGGCTGGGAGAGGGCGAGGCCACCCCCGCCATGATGCAGGTGCATGTGCGCCGATTGTTCGATCAGCACGCTCCGCGTTTCGATGAAAGCCTGCTGCAGCACCTCGATTACCGCGCGCCCCAATTGCTGCTCGAGGCGGTTACCGCTGCGGCGCGGTCCAGCCGGCCGCGCTTTGCCGCCATGCTCGATCTCGGCTGCGGCACCGGGCTCGCCGGCGCGGCTTTTCGGCGCCAAGTCGATCGCCTCACCGGCGTCGATCTGTCCGCCGCCATGATCGCGGAGGCGCAGCGCAAGGCGCTCTATGACCGGCTCGCGACCGGCGAGCTGGTGGAATTTCTCGCCGCCGAGGCGGCCGCGCATGCGCGCTATGATCTCGTGCTGGCGGCCGACGTCCTGGTCTATGTGGCGGATCTGGCGCTCGTGGCGGCAGCCGTGCGGCGCGTGCTGGCGCCCGGCGATCTGTTCGGATTCACGGTTGAGACCCATGCGGGCGACGGGGTGCTGCTGCGCGAGAGCTTGCGTTATGCCCACGGCGCCGCTCACGTCCGCGCCGCCATGGTGGGCGCTGGCCTTGAGCTTGTCGATCTGGTCGAGGTTTCCACACGCACCGATCGAGGCGCGCCAGTGCCGGGCCTGTTGGGGATCGCTGCCGCATGCTAACAAGGATCCGGGACAGGGGAGGCGACGCCGGTCGCGAAACAACATGACCACTGAATTGTTGATGCTGGCGCTGAGCGTGGTGCTGGGGATCGTGCACGTCATCGTGAGCGCAACCGCCACCACCTGCCAATATGGATCCAAATGGAATTTGAGCGCGCGCGACGAGCCGATGCCGCCGTTGGGGCTCGTAGCCGGCAGGTTGCAGCGCGCCCTGCATAATTTCCTGGAGACGTTTCCCCTGTATGTGGCCGCGGTCCTGATTGCGGATGCCACCAACCGGCACGGCTGGCTCGCGCTCTGGGGCAGCCAAGTGTATTTCTATGCCCGCGTGCTCTACCTGCCGCTCTACGCGGCGGGCATTCCGGTGATCCGCACCGTGGTGTGGTCGGTGTCTATGCTCGGCATCGTCATGGTTCTGTTGGCTGTGTTCTAGTTGTTCCGACCCGACCTGCTGATGCCATTGCGGACTGTGTGTTCGCTGGCCCGTACATGGGGTTAGGAAGGATGACGCAACGCCATTGCGTGTTGTGCAATCAAAACGTTGCGGACTGGCTTCCGTTTGAATTCACGGAGGACGACCTATCTTCGTTTCTCTTGAAGGTCGGCTTTACCGGATCGAACCTCCGGCGGTTCTATTGTCCACACTGTCGTTCGACCGACCGAGAGCGGCATCTCGCGCTCTTCTTCGACCGCCTGCAAATCTGGGATTGCTTCAAGGGCGCCTTGCTTCACATGGCGCCTGAGGGACCGCTTGCGGCCGCGATAGCGGAGCGCGGTCCATCGCGCTATGTCGCGGGCGACTTGCAACCCGGCAACCCCTCGGTGGAGAGGATTGACCTCGAATCGGTCCCGTACCCGGATGCAACCTTCGATGTGGTGATCTGCAATCATGTTCTTGAGCATGTGGAGAGGCCCGCGGTTGCCTTGTCGGAAGCGCGGCGGGTCCTTCGGAGCGGCGGCAGGTTCATTTGCCAAACGCCCTTCGCCAAGCGCTTATCCGTGACTTTTGAGGATCCCTTGCTGCAAGCCGTTGACGATCGCGTGTTCTTTTATGCGCAGCACAATCACCTGCGCCTATTTGGGACTGACATTGAGCAGATGATCCGGCGGGCAGGGTTCGTCGGCTCCCTGAGACCACACGACGAGTTGCTGCCAGGTATCGATCCCGAGGAGCTCGGTGTGAACGAGTTCGAGCCGTTCTTCGACTTCATGCGGGCCTGACAATATCCGGCGTCCCTCGCCCCGCTTGCGGGGCGAGGGCCACACGGCACCGAGGAAGCCCAACTCGGCTCGGTGAGGGGAGTGCTTCACGGGCTCAGACTCGCGGTGGCGCTCCCCATCGCGACCTTCTCCATAGCCCGTCGCAGACGGGCGTAAGCGCCCTAATGGCGTGTGGGGAGAAGGAGATCGCCGTGCGTCCGGGACACTTGCGAGGGAAACGGCGAGATCACAACACTCTGGTTTTACTCGACCGCCCCGCCATCCGGGGCTAACTCTAGGGCGTGTCCATTCTGGAAGCGTCATCGGCGCCGGGCCTGTTGCCCGAAACGTTCGCGCGCTGGTTTGCGGGCCGCGGCTGGGAGCCGCGCACCCATCAGCTTGACCTCTTGGCAAAGGCCCGCGCCGGGCGCTCGGTGCTGCTGATCGCGCCGACCGGCGCCGGCAAGACGCTCGCGGGCTTCCTGCCCACCTTGGTGGACCTGAGCGAGGCCCGCCTGGATCGGCGCGGGACGCGTGCGGCCAAGCTGCGCTCGGTCGGGCATGACGTGCGGCGCGACGGTGGGCTGCACACGCTCTACATCTCGCCCTTGAAGGCGCTCGCGGTCGATATCGCGCGCAACCTCGAGCAGCCGGTCGCGCAGATGAACTTGCCGATCCGCATCGAGACCCGCACTGGCGACACCCCGACCTCGAAGCGCCAGCGCCAGCGCCGCGATCCGCCCGACATCCTGCTCACCACGCCTGAGCAGCTCGCCCTCATCCTGGCTTCGCCCGACGCGCCGTTTCTGTTCGGCAGCCTCAAGCGCGTGGTGCTGGACGAACTGCACGCCCTGGTGACCTCCAAGCGCGGCGATCTGTTATCGCTTGGCTTGGCGCGGCTGTTCCGCCTGGCCCCGGGGCTCGCCAGCGTGGGTTTGTCCGCGACCGTCGCCACGCCCGACGATCTGCGCCGCTTCCTGGTGCCGCAGCCGGCCTTCCGGCCGGAGCCGGTTGACCGGCCGGAGCTGGCTGATCTGGTGGTGGCGCAGGGCGGTGCCGCGCCCCACGTCACCATGCTCGATACCGCCGAGCGGCTGCCCTGGGCCGGACATTCGGCCCAGCATGCGCTCGGCGAGATGTACGGGCTCGTCAAGCGTCACCGCACCGCGCTGGTGTTCGTGAATACCCGCAGCCAGGCCGAGCGGATTTTCCAGGAGCTGTGGCGCATCAATGACGATGGCCTGGCGATCGCGCTTCATCATGGTTCGCTCGATGTGGCGCAGCGCCGCAAGGTCGAGGCCGCCATGGCGGCCGGCCGGCTGCGCGCCGTAGTGTGCACCTCCTCGCTCGATCTCGGCGTCGACTGGGGCGATGTTGATCTTGTGATCAATGTGGGCGCCCCCAAAGGCGCTTCCCGCCTGCTGCAACGCATCGGCCGCGCCAACCACCGCATGGACGAGCCCTCGCGCGGCGTGCTGGTGCCGGCCAATCGCTTCGAGGTGCTGGAATGCCGCGCGGCCCTCGACGCCATCGCGGTGAATCAGCAGGACACCCCGCCGGCACGCACCGGCGCGCTCGACGTGCTGGCCCAGCATGTGCTCGGCTGCGCCTGCGGGGCGCCGTTCCTGGCTCCGGAGCTGTTCGACGAGGTGCGCAGCGCCGCTCCCTATGCGGGGCTCGCGCGCGCCGATCT
The DNA here is from genome assembly GCA_036498625.1 of Xanthobacteraceae bacterium. Lineage (GTDB taxonomy): Bacteria > Pseudomonadota > Alphaproteobacteria > Rhizobiales > Xanthobacteraceae > VAZQ01. Next base: position 6,847 of record DASYFD010000094.1, read on the forward strand.
GGACGCGGTCGTGGATTTCGTCGCGACCGGCGGCTATGCGCTCAAGGCCTATGAGCGGTTCGCCAAGATCCGCCAGGGCAAGGACGGCCGCTGGCGCATCAGCCATCCGGCGGTGGCGCAGCGCTACCGCATGAATGTCGGCACCATCGTGGAGGCCGACATGCTGAAGGTTCGGCTGGTGCGCGCGCGCGCCGCGAAGGCGATCCCGCGCGGCGGGCGCATGCTCGGCGAGGTCGAGGAATATTTCATTGAAACGCTCGTGCCGGGCGACACCTTCGTGTTCGCCGGCGAGGTTCTGCGATACGAGGCGCTGGCGAACGACGAGGTCTATGTCTCGCGCGCGGCCGCCGAAGACCCGAAAGTGCCCTCCTATGAAGGCGGCAAGTTTCCGCTCTCGACCTATCTGGCCGATCGGGTGCGCGGCATCATATCCGACCGCGGCGCCTGGCAGGCGCTGCCCGCGCAGGTGCGCGAATGGCTCGAGATCCAGGCGTGGCGCTCGTTGGTGCCGGGCCGGCGCGAGCTTCTGGTCGAGACCTTTCCGCGCGCCGACAAATTCTATCTGGTATGCTATCCGTTCGAAGGTCGGCTCGCCCACCAGACGCTCGGCATGCTGCTCACGCGCCGGCTCGAGCGCGCCCGGCTGCGCCCGCTCGGCTTCATGGCCAACGAATACGCGCTCGCGGTCTGGGGCCTGGGCGACGTCGCCCTGCGGGTAGCGCGCGGCGAATTCAGTCTGGATGCGCTGTTCGACCAGGACATGCTGGGCGACGACCTCGAAGCCTGGCTCGCGGAGTCGTCACTGATGAAGCGCACGTTCCGTACCTGCGCGATCATCGCCGGCCTGATCGAGCGGCGCTTTCCGGGCAAGGAGAAGTCGCGCCGCCAGGTCACCATGTCGACCGATCTCATCTATGACGTGCTGCGCGGCCACGAGCCCGATCACATTCTGTTGCGGGCCGCCCGGGCCGATGCCGCGACCGGGCTCCTGGACGTCGCGCGGCTCGCCGAAATGCTCTCGCGCAGCAAGGGGCGAATCGTCCATAAAGCGCTCGATCACGTCTCCCCGCTGGCGGTGCCGGTGATGCTGGAGATCGGTCGCGAGCTGGTCCATGGCGAGGCGGGCGAAGCGCTGCTCGCGGAGGCGGCGGAAGAGCTGGTGCGGGAGGCGATGCAGTGAGCAGCGAGCGGGCGTGCGCCCTTGACCCATACGGCGGCCCGTATCCGCAGGCCGCGCCGCAGGTTCAGGTCGCCGGTGCCGCCTTCGTGGGCGATCCGGCCGGCGCGCTCTATTGGCCGGAGCCGGGCTTGCTCGCCGTCGCCGACCTGCACCTGGAAAAGGGCTCGAGCTTTGCGGCGCGCGGCGTGCTGCTGCCGCCTTACGACACCGCCGCCACCCTGACGCGGCTGGCGCGGCTGATCGCCTATTATGCGCCGCGCATCGTGATCGCGCTCGGCGACAGCTTCCATGACCGCGACGGGCCGGAGCGCATCGCCGATGGCGACCGCGCACTGTTGCGGGCCTTGCAGCACGGACGCGAATGGATCTGGATCACCGGCAATCACGATCCGGAGCCGGCCGTGGGCGTCGGTGGAGACTTTGCCGATACGTTCGCCTGCGGCCCGATCGTCTTCCGCCATGCCCCGCAGCCGAGTGAATGCGACGGCGAGATCGCCGGCCACCTGCACCCGGTCGCCCGCGTGCTCCAGCGCGGACGCACCACCAGCCGGCGCTGCTTTGCCGGCGACGGACGGCGCCTCGTGATGCCCGCCTTCGGGGCCTATACGGGCGGCCTCAACGTGCGCGACCGCGCCTTCGCGGATGTGTTCGGCACGCTCTCCTTCACCGCCCACATGCTGGGCGAGCGACGGCTCTATGCCATCGCGGCGCGGCGCTGCCTGGCGGATTGAGGCGGATTTCGACCGCTGGCGCCGCCGATCAATCGCGCCGGAACACCACCGAGGCGAACCAGCCGGTCAGGAGCGCCATGCTGGCGGCGGCGAGGCCGTAGAGCACGCCATGTGTCTGCGCGCTCGAGAACACGAACTGCTCGAAGCCGGCCTTGTAGATTTCTAGCGCCGAGGGCGTGCGCGCGATCATCATCCCGTCCAGGAAGAGCTTCACGTCAATCTCGTAGGTTCCGGTTGGCACCTCCGCCGGCAGCGCGATCGAGGTCTGGAACAGGGCGGGGGTGAGAAAGGTGACGCCGTTCGATTCCTGGCGGTAGAGGCCGTGCTCATCCTTGAGCCGGATGAACGCCTTGCGGAACGTCTCGTTGGCCGCGCCGTCGGTCGAGACGGTGTCGGCGCGCTCCGGCAAGGCGATATTGTCGAGCCCGAGCTGCAACCGGCGCAGCGTGTCGGCATTGGTGATCGCCGGCAGCGGCCGGTTGGTGAGCACCGCCAGATAAGATGGCGCGTTCTCGAACACGCGCGACTCGTAGTTGAACCAGATGCCCAGCATCCGTTCCTTGCGGAAGGTGACGATGTTCTGGCGCGGCCCGATGACGGTGACCACGATGTCGTAGTTGCCGCGCAGCGGCAGCACGCCGCTGTCGCGCTCGATGCCGCCGAACAGCACGACCTCGCTGCCGTTGAAGCTCGACGTCACCATCACGCGGTGATCGGACAGCGAGGTAATGAGCCGTTCGGCCGCGGCCGGCTGTGGGCCGGCGGCGAGCGAGACCGCGGCAGCAGCAACCGCGTGAGCGGCAAGCAGGGTAAGCGGAGCCGGGCGGATCATAGGCCGCTCTCCAGCGGCCGCAGCGAGAACAGATTCTCCGGCGGCAGCGTGAGGTCGAGCCCAAACCGGATGCCGACCGCCAACACCAGGAGACCGAGCAGAAGCCGCAGCCGCTCGCCGCTGATCCGATGTCCGGCGCGTGCCCCGAATTGCGCCCCGATGACGCCCCCGATCATCAGGATCAGCGCCAGCACCGCATCGACCAGATGATTGGTCGCCGCATGCATCACGGTCGCCGACGCCATGGTCACCAGCGTGAGCACCATCGAGGTCCCGATGACGGTCACGGTCGGCACCCGCAGGATGTAGATCAGCATCGGCACCAGCAGGAATCCGCCGCCGATGCCCATGACGGCGCCCACGAAGCCGATGATGTAGCCGATGCCGATGACCGGAACGGCGGAGACATAGATGCGCGAGCGCTTGAAGCGCACCTTCAAGGGCAGTCCATGAATCCAGGTATGGCTGCCTGGCCGTCGCAGCTCGACCGGCTTGCCCTGCCGCGCCCGCATGATGGCGCGCACGCTCTCGATCACCATCAGGCCGCCGACCACTCCGAGCAGCAGCACGTAGGACAGGCCGATCGTGATATCGAGCTGGCCGAGCGCGCGCAGCGTCGTGAACAGCCACACCCCGGTGGCGGTGCCGGCAAAGCCGCCGGCGAGCAAGAGGCCGGCGAGTGGCACGTCGATCGTCCGCCGCCGCCAATAGCTGATCGCGCCCGAGCAGGAGGATGCCGCGATGTGGCTGGAGACGGTCGCCACCGCCACCGCCGGCGAGACGCCGAGGAAGATCAGAAGCGGCGTCATCAGGAATCCGCCGCCGATGCCGAACATGCCGGAGATGAAGCCGACCGCGAGCCCCATGCCCAGGATGAGAAAAATATTCACCGGCAGGTCGGCGATCGGAAGATAAATCTGCACTGGGATTGTCCGTCGGTTCGAGCGGTCCCGGAACGGTGGCAACGGGTCGGGGGATGCGGCCCGACAGTCGAGTCCAGCGATAAAGCATTTTCAGGAAAAGAGGAAACCGTCTCGGCCGGGAATGGCCCGCCACAGCGCGCAATGCCGGGCTGATAGGAGGGTGTGCGTCAGCGCGCCGCGGCGGCGGCCGCGCGATCGGCCCTCGCGGCGGGATTGCGCGGCTTCGGGTTGCCGACAGGCGGCGTCGTAACATTGTCCCAGCCGCCGGGCGGGACCGCCGCCTGGGTGGCGGCCTCAGGCTGCTCCATGGCGGTCCAGGCCTGGGCCGCGGCCTTGGCCGCCGCCAGCGACTTCTGGTCCATGCGGCCACCCACATCGTCGCGTTTGGCGGCCGATTCCTTGTCGCCGTCGCGGGCCGCCAGCGTGAACCATTTGTAGGCCTCGGCCAGGTTCGGCTCCATGCCGATCCCGCGCCCGAACAGGATTCCGAGATTGTATTGGCTATCGGTGAGGCCGTAGTCGGCAGCCTTGCGGAACCATTTGGCGGCGTTCTGATAGTCGGGCTTGCCGTCGATGCCCTCGGCATAGAGCACGGCGAGATTGTGCATGGCCTTGGCATTGCCGGCCTCCGCGGCGGCCGTATAGAGCCGCCGGGCGGCCTCGAGGTCCTTCTTCACCCCGAAGCCTTTCTCGTAGAATCCGCCGAGACGAAATTGCGCGGGCGCGAGCCCCTGCTTGGCGGCGCGCTCGAACCAGTCGGCGGCCTCGGCCAAATTCAGCGGCACCCCGTGCCCTTCGGCATAGCGCTGCGCGATCTCGTATTGGGCGGCGGGATCGCCCTTGGCGGCGGCCGCCCGCAAGGTGCCGCCGATCGCCAGCGGCAGCTTGTCGATGCCGGTCCCGCGTGACGCAGCCGGTGCCGGCTCCAGGGCGGGCATCGCGGGCATGCCCGGGATCGGGGCGAACGGTCGCGCAATGGAGCCGGTGATATCTCGCTTCTCGGCCGCGAGCGCCGTGGTGTCCGCGATCGGGGCGGGGGCCTGCGGCTGTACTGCCGCATCCCGGGGCAAGGCCGCACCGTCAGGGGGCGCGATCTGCGATTGCCGGCCAGGCGTCGGCGCGGCCGGCTTTGGCGTGCCCGGCGCCGCCGGATCGTCGATGGGTCGGGGCGGTGGGGAGATCGCGTCGTCGCCCTTCGGAGACGATTGGGTTTCCTGGGGAGGCGAGCCGTCGCTCGATTCCTCGCCTACACCGAACAGGCTCGCCACAAGGTGAAGCGAGCTGAGCACGATCAGGACCACGCTCACGGCGACCAGCACCGAGCGCACGCGGTCGCCCCATGCGCCGGCCGACTTGGCGCGGGGCGCCTTGTTGACGGCGGGCGCCGGCGCCGGTGCCGGCTTGTCGCCGCGCACGGCGGTCTCGCTGTTTGCGGCCTGGGCGGCCCGGCGGGCGGCGGCGATGAAGCTCGACTTGCTGCCGGGGTCGGGAACGACCGGCGGCTTGACCGGCCCGAGCGCCGCCTCGGAGGCCGCAATGCGGTCCAGCGCCGAGTTGCCGGCGCGCCCGCGCGTGGCGCCCGGCTCGAGCGGATGATCGGGCGGCAGGTCCGGGTCGATCGGCCGATGCTCTTGCGGCGCCTGCGGTGTCGGATTGCGCTCGGCGGCGCGGGCCGCCGGGACGGCTGTCGCCGACGCCGGCGGGGCCGGGTAAGCGGCGCGCGCTTGCGCCACCGGGGAAGCGGTGGGCACGGCCACGGCGGCGGCCGGCGCTGCGCTCGCGCTGCGAACGTCGTTCTCGATGGTGGCGAGACGATTGACCAGGTGATCGAGCGCCCCCTGCACGGATTCGAGCGAATTCTGGGTCTGCTGCACGTCCTGCCGCAGCGAGCTGACCTCGTGGGAGGGCGGCCCGGCCGGGAGCGCGTCATCGGGCTGGCGCTCGAGAAAGACCAGGAGATCGCCGAGCGCGTGCTCGATGGTCTCAAGATGATCGAGGCGGGCGTTGGAGGTGTCGAGCTTCTCGACCAGATGGGTGATCCGGTCCTCGAGCTGGCCGACCGCGGCCTGATCGGAGCCGCTGAATCCGATCCGATCGAGCCGCTCGCCGAGGCCTCGGACGATGGCTTCGATATCGCTCGGCATGCTGGTGCTGACTTGGCTGCGGCTCTCGAGCACATCGGCCATGGACGAGATCCGATGCTCGAGCGTCGAGAGCAGCGCGGCGGAGCTCGCAATCTGGTCGACCTTGCCGGCGAGCGCGCGGACCTCCTCGGACAGCTTCGCGAGCGCGCCGTCGGACGCCACTTGGCTGGCGATGCCGCGCAAGCCCACAATGGCGTGCTCGAGCTGCTCCATCGCAGCCGGATCCTGGGAGTTGAAGGCGATGAGATCGATCTTGCGCGAAAGGTCTCGCACCGTTTCGTCGGCGCCCACCAGATTCTCGGCCGGTGTCAGGGCCCGCAAGGCATCGCGTATTTCCGCGAGCCCGCGCTCGACGCTTGCGATGGCGGCGTCGGGGCCCTCCGACTGCCGGCCTTGCTGCAGCCGTTCGGACAGGCCGCGAACCTCGATCTCCAAGGCCTCGATCGACTGCCGCGGCATTGCCTCCTTGAGCATCAGGCCGATCTCGGCGAGGTCGTCACGCAGCGTCTCGACCGCGGCATTGACCCCGCAAGGGCGCAGCGTCTCGATTCGCGTCGTGACCTGGCGCAGCTGCTCCTCGAGGTTGGACAATCCCTGCGTCGGGGCGCGCGGCAGCACGTCGGAACGCGCCGACTGGCTCGCGGACGGCCCCCCGTCGGCGTCGAGCGCGCGCTGGCGCTCCGCGATCTCCATCAGGGCCCGCTCGAGCGGCGTCGCCGGATCGGCGGCGGGAGACGGTTGGCGACTGGAATCGGCGCCATTGCGATCCACGGCTCCGACGCGGCGGTCGATGGCTTCGTTGGCCCGGCGGCCCGATGCGATCAATTGGTCGAGCCGGCGATCGACCCTCCAGATGACATCAAGGATTTCGCGCGGCTCTTCGACACGAAGACTCGGCCGCAGATAGGATTCGCCCGCGTTCTGGCGGGAGAGCCGGTCGAGCTGGCGGCCGACCTCATCGAGGCGCCCCCTGACCTCGGCCATATCGTCGGCCGGGGGTCGGCGCCGATGGTCGTCGTGCTCCGCATAGGCGGAGTGCTCGGCCTCATTCTCGTCGTCGCCGTGGGAGTGCCGGACAGGCCCCGCGCCCGCGCCCGGCTCGGCCCCTTCGTTCCGCGCGTGATCGCTGATGACCGTGTCGAGCCACTCGCCGACCGACATGCCGGAGCGGCGCGCGGCTTCCTGCGCGGTCTCGAGCGCCTGCGGCGGTATCCCCTCCACTTCCCAAGGAACGCCAGATGTCATGCCCGCATCCACGGTTCAACAGAGAGAAGCGGAAGCCGGACGGCTCATTGTGAACCGATGCTTGCCGACAGGTAAGGACGGTGCGCGCGGCCCTATATCCTGGGCTGCAGTTTTTGCGGGTTACGGTAAATGGACGGTTAATATTTTGGGCGCGGGCGGCGGCATTGCGATATTTCGGGCCGGACGCCGCCGTTCCGGGCGGCCCAGGGGCAGATCGCGTGGCGTCCATGGGGTGGGTGCTACCCGAATTGTGGGCCCATTCCTGCGCGCCTACTTCAAGGCGGCCTGAGGGAAGCCGACCTTGGGGAACCGGTCCCGTGCGCGACGAAACTGAAGGGAAAAACCCCGGCATCCAGACCCCCGGGAGGCGAGCTCCCGGGGGCGATCGGACAAGGCATCCGATGCTGCGATGGCCTAGCGGCGATCGTGGTCCTCGTGATCGCGATCGGCACGGCCCTCATGATCCTCGTGATGGCCCTTCATGAGAATGATGTGGTGACGGTCCCGGTCCTCGTCATGGTGGCGATGAAGGACGACGACATGGCGATCCCGATCCTCGTCGTGTTCCCGGTGACGGACGATGGTGATGTGGCGGTGGCGATCGCGGTCGTGATCTCCGTCACCGAGATGTACGGATACGCCCCCGTTCTCCGCCACGACCATCGACTTTTCGCCGCGGTCGGGCGCCGCGAGTGCAGGTATCGTGAAAAAGGCGATCGCTCCCATCGCCAGAGCCAGTGTCTTCATGGTGCTTCTCCTGAGGTTGTTTGGACATCGGGAACGAAGCGCCCGCGGTTTGGTTCCCGCGATACTTATGCGCAGCTCTCAACAGCCTTCAGGAAACCGCTTCCTGCGAGATGGTTCCGTAAGCCTGTTGTTGCTGCTCACCCGGCACAATGAATGACCATTCATCAAGTCTGCGGCTTTCCGCCGCTTCAAGGGAACAATCCGTCGGTCGACCGGTTTACGTCCGCTTGTTCAACAGACACGGAGAAACACAATGAGAAACGCGATCATCTGCTCGGCCATGCTCGTCGCGATCAGCGGCGCCGCCATCATCCCGGCGGCGGCTCAGACCACTACCGAGTATTACGTCGTGCAGGACGTGAAGACCAAGAAGTGCACGATCGTGGAGAAGAAGCCCACGACAACGACCGAAGTCACCGTTCTGGGAAATATGTTCAAGACCCGGACCGAGGCCGAATCCGGCATGAAGACCGAGAAGGTCTGCGTCACGAACTGATGACGCATGTTGATACGAGAAAGGCCGCCTCTCGAGGCGGCTTTTTTTGTGATGCTTGAAGCGGGGATTGAGAACCGGCTCAGTAGCATCTGAACCTCCTGGGTTCGTTGTCGCCCTACGCGATCAGCGTCCGCAACATCAGAACCGGCATGAGCATGTCACCCAATGGCATCTCTGCCTCCTTTCCCTGACCCGGCCGCCACGGCTGCCGGGGCCGGGCCTCACCGGTTGCTAGCCCCCCGATGGGATTGGTCGCGCTGGGCGAAATGGGATGCCGAATCGCGGAAGCCGCGGCGGCGCGGGTCGCCGTGGACGAAGCCGGCGCATGCGCGATAAGTTGCCGGCATCAGAGCGCTGGCGCGCGGTTACCATTGCGTGCCGGCCTCCGTCTTCACGGAGGAAACCGACATGGCCAAGAAGCGCGACTCGGCAAGGAAGGAAGCCAGGCTACGGAAAGAGCAGTCTGTCAGCCGGCGCGACTTCTTCAAGAGCGGCGCTGCGGCGGGCGTAAGCGCAGCCGTCCTCTCGGGGCCCGGCCCGGCATCCGCTCAAGGCATTGCATGGAATTATGAGGCGGATGTCGTGGTCTGTGGCGCGGGCTGCACCGGGCTGCATGCCGCCATCAGGGCGCGCGACCTCGGGGCCTCCGTGCTCGTGGTCGATTCGAACTTCGACGTCGGCGGCAAGATGATCCACAGCGGCGGCTTCGTCTCCCTCGGCGGCGGGGATGCCATCCAGGCGAGGGACCGCGCGGGCGCCGACCCGGACGGTCTCGGGCTGACGGTTCCGCTGGTGCCGCCTGGCGATCTGGAGGACGACCCGGACCTGCTGTTCAAGGACATGACCGACTGGTCGGTCGTGGACGCGAGCGGCGTGGGCAGATATCGCTACAACGATCGCCAGCTCCATCGTGCCTGGGCCGACAATGCCCCGCTGACCAGGCAACTTCAGCTCGAGAACTACGTCCGGTTTGCCCGTATCGACGGCACCCATTTTGGCGGCGGCGTGTCGCGCGCCCGCATGGCCAAGGCCATGCTGAAGCTGGCGGCGCAGACCGACATCAAGGCGGGCACTTTGTCGGCGGAGGACAGGGGCGATCCCGCGAAGGAACGCCACTCGCGCTTCAATCCGATGCGCCAGACGCCCGGGATTCCGGCAGCCTCGGTCGGCGCGCCGGGCTGGGTCTATGGCGGCTTCTGTCTCGCCAGATGCCTGGAGTTCAGCGCCCGGGAAAAGGGCGTCCGCTTCATGCTCAACCGCCACATGGATGAGATCATCCGCGAGGGCCGGTTCACGGGCAGGGTGCTGGGAATCAAGACCAGCTACACGCCGCGGTTCGAGCCCGACACCGGCGCCCGCCTGGAAAGCTACTGGCAGAACGGCAACACCGACGAGCGCGCAGCCACCATCCATATCCGCGCCACGAAGGCGGTCATCATCGGCACCGGCGGCCATCTGAACAATCGCTACATTCGCACCATGTTTGATCCGCGAATATACATGGCCGCGTTCGAAGAGGCGTTGCTCCCGCTGCTTGGGCCGCACGGCCAGGATGCCAGCGGGATCGTCGCCGGCATGGACATCGGCGCGAACCTCGCCGGCATGATGCAGAACTATGAGCACCAGCTCGCATCGCCACGGATCGGCAATGTGCTGGCGACCAGGGATCCGCACGCCAACATCTTTCCGGGGCATCCCTCGTTCGCATTCGCCAAAGCCAAAGGCATCGATATCGAAAATTCCGGATGGGAGCACGTGATCGCGGTGAACCAGGTCGGGAAGCGTTTCTTCAGCGAGACCGCCATTCCAAGCAGCGCCATCGGCAATCCCAAGTATCCGCCCGGCACCGATGGCACCCGCAAGCCGTTCACGGCGACGGACTGGCGCAACGCCAGCACGGCCCAGATCAAGGCCCAATACAAGCGCACGTCGGCGACCGATGCGGCACTCGCGATCAACGAGGGCTCACAGCCGCCGGACTTCCAGTCCGGACCGGTGTGGGCGATCTTCGATTCCGCAGCAGTCGCGCGCACCGGCTGGAAGATTCGCCATCCCTACATCGCCGATCCGCCCGACGGTTATTTCCACAAGGCCGACACCATTGCGGAGCTCGCCCGCAAGGTCATGGACAATGCCCACCAGAAGATGCCTCTCAAATACCTGGAGCAGACGGTGACGAGGTACAACGAGCTAGCGGACAAAGGCGTCGACGAGGACTTCGACAAGCCGGTGATGCACAAGATCGGTACCCCGCCGTTCTACGCCGCCTGGGTGCCGATCGGCATGCTCGATTCGTTCGGCGGTCTGCGGATCAACGGGAAGGCGCAGGTCGTCGACCGCTGGGGCGAGGTCATACCCGGCCTCTATGCCGGCGGTGAAGCGAGCGGTGGTGGCCAGCAGCATGGTCTCGGGCGGGCATCGGTCCACGGCTACCTCGCCGGGACCAATGCGGCGCGGGAAGGCTGAGCCGCCGCTACAGCGGTTTGATCTCCACCTTGCGGAATTTCACCACGCCCCGGTCGTTCTCGACACCCTGGGCGTCCTTGTTGCCCAATCCGTGCTGCAGCGCGATCCGGCCGCTCGCATATTTGGTGTCCTGCGCGCCGTCGACGGTTTTTTGCCCATTGAGCGTCACCGTAAAGGTCGAGCCCTTGGCGGTGATCTCAAAGACGTTCCATTTGCCGCCGGCTCGCGGCATCGGATCGACCTTGGCGAGGTTGACGATGGCGCCGGTGCCGTAGCTTGGATCGGGGCGGGTGTCCCAGATGTTCACCTCATAGGAAGCGCCGCCGATCTTGTCGGGATTGGTGCAGCGAATGAAAATGCCGCTGTTGGCGTCGGCGTCGACCCAGAACTCGGCCCTGATCTGAAAATCGGTATACGGGTTCTTCGAGACCAGAAAGCCGTTGCCTTTGTCGGCAACGACGGCGCCATCCTCGAGCCGCCAGTTGGCGTCGCCGATCTTGTTCCAGTTGTCGAGATTCTTGCCGTCAAACAGCGTGACCCATCCCGCGTCGGCCTGGCCGAACGCCTGATGCAAGTGCGAGAAAGCAGCAAACCCGAAAAGCAGCAACGCAATGCTCGCGACTGACCAGTGTTTCATGACGATCCTCTCCCGAATTGAATTGGAATATTGGCTTGCCGCCACGAGCGCGGTCTGGGATTGTCCCGATGCCTGCTGAAATTGGCGAGGCAGGCGCCGAAGGGGAAGGCTACGCTGCCCGACTTTGTTGATCAATAGCTCGACGGCATCCGGCCGGGTGCCGGACGTAATGGATTACCGGCCGAGGTGTTCTGACGGCCGCGACGCGGGATGCCGCAAACCGAAACGGAGATCCGATGCCCGATGCGTTCATCTACGATCATCTGCGCACCCCGCGCGGGCGCGGCAAGGTCGATGGCGCGCTGCACGAGGTGACGGCGCTCAGTCTCGCGAGCCAGGCGCTCGCCGGCATCAGGGAGCGCAGCGCGCTTGATCCCAAGCTGGTCGACGACGTGGTGCTGGGCTGCGTCGATCCGGTCGGCGAGGCGGGCGGCGACATCGCGCGCGCCGCCGCCATCACGGCCGGTTACGGCAACAGCGTGCCGGGAGTGCAGATCAACCGCTTCTGCGCCTCCGGCCTCGATGCCGTCAACTTCGCGGCCGCGCAGATCATGTCCGGCCAGCACGACATGGCGATCGGGGGCGGCGTCGAATCCATGAGCCGCGTCGGCATCGGCGCCTCCGGCGGCGCGTGGCCGGTCGATCCCGCGATCGCGCTGCCGTCCTATTTCATGCCGCAGGGAGTTTCCGCCGACCTCATCGCCACCAAATACCGATTTTCTCGTGCCGACGTCGATGCCTACGCGGTCGAGAGCCAGAAGCGCGCGGCCGCGGCCTGGGACGAGGGGCGTTTCGCCCGCTCGGTGCACACGGTCCGCGACGTCAACGGGCTCGCCATCCTCGCCAAGGACGAGCACATGCGCCCCAGCACCAGCATGCAGTCGCTCGCCCAGCTGCAGCCGTCCTTCGTGCAGATGGGCGAGCAGGGCGGTTTCGATGCGGTCGCCATGCAGGCGCATCCCGAGATCGAGGCGGTCAATCATGTGCACCATGCCGGCAACTCGTCCGGCATCGTCGATGGCGCCGCCGCGGTCCTCATCGGCAGCCGCACCGCCGGCCGCGCCGCCAAGCTCAACGCCCGCGCCCGGATCAGGGCCTTTGCCAATGTGGGCTCGGAGCCGGCCCTGATGCTGACCGGACCGGTCGACGTCACCCGCAAGGTGCTCAAGCGGGCGCGCATGAGCTTTGCGGATATCGACCTGATCGAGGTCAACGAGGCGTTCGCCGCCGTGGTGCTGCGCTATCTGCAGGCCTTCGATCTCGATCCCGCCAAGGTCAACGTGAATGGCGGCGCCATCGCCATGGGCCATCCGCTCGGCGCGACCGGCGCCATGATCCTCGGCATCGCCCTCGACGAGCTCGAGCGCCGGGACCTCAAGACCGCATTGGTGACGCTGTGCATCGGCGCCGGCATGGGCACCGCGACCATCATCGAGAGAGTCTGACCGCTCATCGGAAAGGAGAGCCTGGAATGCCGAAGATCGAGATTGCAAACGTGAAAGAGGAATCGTTCACCGGCTATCCGGAACCTTATCGCGCCGCGGTGGCCGGCCGTTTGCGCCAACGGCTCGGCAATGTGGTCGGCCTCGATCAGTTCGGCGTCAACCTGACCCGATTGAAGCCTGGCGCGCAGTCCTCCCAGCGCCACTGGCACGCCGCCGAGGATGAGTTCGTGTTCATCCTCGAGGGCACCCTGGTGCTGTGCGAGAACGACGGCGAGACCGTGCTGAAGCCCGGCGACGCGGCGGGTTTCATGGCCGGGGTCGCCAACGGCCATTGCCTGGTCAACCGCTCTGGCGCGGACGCGATCTTTCTCGAGATCGGCACGCGCGCGGCGCGCGAGCAGGCGGAATATCCCGACATCGATTTGCGCGCCCACAAGAACGAGCATGGCTTCGGCTATACCCACAAGTCCGGCGAGCCGTATCCAAGCTGACGATCGCGCGACCGCGCTGACGGGAGATGTCCATGCCTTACGTCAACTTCAAGATCGAGACCGACGCCGACGGCATCGCGCTCGTCACCTGGGACAATCCCGGACGCTCGATGAACGTGATCGATCTCAAGGTCATGGAGGAGCTCGGCGCCATCGTGGAGCAGGTGGCGGCCGATGCCGGCATCAAGGGCGCCGTAATCACCTCGGGCAAGGAGACGTTCTGCGCCGGCGCCGATCTCGCCATGCTGGAGACGTCGGGCCGCCAGTTCGCCGACATGGTGACGGCGCGCGGCGAGGAAGCCGCGCTCGCCTGGCTGCTCGAGGAGAGCCGCAAGCTGTCGCTGCTCTACCGGCGCATCGAGACCTGCGGCAAGCCCTGGGTTGCCGCCATCAGTGGCACGGCGCTCGGCGGCGGTTTCGAGCTTTGCCTCGCCTGCCACTACCGCATCGCGACCGACAACGAGAAGGCGCGCGTGGGCCTGCCCGAGGTCAAGATCGGGCTCTTTCCCGGCGCCGGCGGCACCCAGCGGGTGGCGCGCATGCTGAAGCCGGCGGACGCGCTGCAGTTCCTGCTCAAGGGCGATCAGCTTCGCGTTGCGCAAGCCAAGAGCATGAAGCTCATCGACGCGGTCGTG
>DASYFD010000095.1:0-3123 GCA_036498625.1 Xanthobacteraceae bacterium
ACCACGTCGCGGCGAGCGCGGCGAAGCGCGCGACCTCGTCGGCATCGACGGTCGAGCCCGTCCTTGGCGCCGTTGCGGGCGCCGGGCATTCGCCATTCGCTGCGTTTGCCGTTTCCGCCTTTCCTGCCATCAAACCTCGCTCCACTCCGTTGCGGCCGAAAATTAGCGCCGTTATGTATACGCGCCTTTTCGCGCGGGGGCTTGTGGCCCGGCTCCGGCGCTTTTCCCCTGAAAGAAAGCTTCCCTGAGGCCCGAAAGCCCGCCATGGCCCGCCTGGTGATGAAATTCGGCGGAACCTCGGTCGCCGACATCGACCGCATCCGCAATGTGGCGCGCCACGTCAGGCGCGAGGTGGCGGCCGGCCATGAGGTGGCGGTGGTGGTCTCGGCCATGGCGGGCGCCACCAACCGGCTGGTCGATTGGTGCCGCGAGGCCGCCTCGCTGCACGACGCGCGCGAATACGACGCGGTGGTGGCCTCCGGCGAGCAGGTCAGCGCCGGGCTCCTCGCCATCGCGCTCGCCTCGATCGGCATCAACGCCCGCTCCTGGCAGGGCTGGCAATTGCCGATCAGCACCTCCGACGCGCACGGCTCGGCGCGCATTCTCGCGGTCAACGGGGCCGAGCTGATCAAGCGCTTCAAGGAGCGCGGCGAGGTCGCGGTGATCGCCGGCTTCCAGGGTGTGCATCCCGAGACCGGCCGCATCACCACGCTCGGGCGCGGCGGCTCCGACACCTCGGCGGTCGCCATCGCGGCCGCCATCAATGCGGACCGCTGCGACATCTATACCGACGTGGACGGCGTCTACACCACCGACCCGCGCGTGGTCTCCAAGGCGCGCCGGCTCGACAAGATCGCCTATGAGGAGATGCTGGAGCTCGCTTCGCTCGGCGCCAAGGTGCTGCAGGTCCGCTCGGTCGAGCTCGGCATGGTGCACAATGTGCGCATCTTCGTGCGCTCCAGCTTCGACGAGCCCGAGAGTATCGATCCACACGCGGCACCGCCCGGAACGTTGATTTGCGGCGAGGAGGAAATCGTGGAGCAGCAGGTCGTCACTGGCATCGCCTTCTCCAAGGACGAGGCGCAGATTTCCATCCGCCGGATCGCCGACAAGCCCGGCGTCGCGGCCTCGATCTTCGTTCCGCTGGCCGATGCCGGCATCAATGTGGACATGATCGTGCAGAACGTCTCGGCCGACGGCGCCACCACCGACCTCACCTTCACGGTGCCGGCGGCCGATTACGAGCGCGCCACCAGCGTGCTCGCCGGCGCCAAGGGCAAGATCGGCTTCGAGCGCCTGGACGGCGCCACCGACGTCGCCAAGGTTTCGGTGATCGGGGTCGGCATGCGCAGCCACGCCGGCGTCGCCGCCAAAGCTTTCAAGGCGCTGGCCGAGCACCGCATCAATATCCGCGCCATCACCACCTCGGAGATCAAGTTCTCGCTCCTGATCGACGCCAACTACACCGAGCTGGCGGTGCGCACCCTGCACAGCCTGTACGATCTGGACAGATAGAGGGCTGGCGACCAATGCCTCTGCGCAGCGACCTTGCCCCTTTCAGCCTCATGGGGAGAAGCGCGGGCAAAGCCCGCGCGTCTCGAACCATGGCCGCATACGCGGCAGCGCCTGGGCTGCATCCTTCGAGACGGCCGTACGAAGGAATTGCCACGTCCGCTCATTCCCGCGGACGCGGGAATCCAGGCTTTGCCAAATCGCACGGACTTTCAACGGTCAAAGTCCGGGTCCCCGCGTCCGCGGGGACGAGCGGGTGGAGAAGCTCACGACCGCACCGCGACCGCTTGATTCCGATAGAGCAACAGCCGCCGGGCGAAGCGTGATCGACGTCGATGGCACCAATCCTCTCCTACGCCCAGCGCTTCGAGGACCTCTATCTCATGCGGTGCTTCGGCGACCGCGCTGACGGCTTCTACATCGATATCGGATCCGGGCATCCGGTCTACGACAATGTATCCTTCGCGTTCTACCTCAGGGGCTGGCGCGGCATCACGGTCGAGCCCAATCCGTGGCTGTCGCGGCTGTCGCGGGCGGTGCGGCCGCGCGACCGGCACGTCGAGGCGCTGGTCGGATCCGCCGGCGGGGAAGCCACGTTCTACCAGGTGAACGAGTTCCACGGCCTCTCCACCATGATCGAGACCCATGCGCGGGCGGCCCTGACCCAGTTCGGCAAGAGCGCGCAAGCGAGCACGGTTCCGCTGACCACCTTGCGGGAGCTGTGCGCCGGGCATGCCCCGGCCTCTTTCGATTTTCTCAAGATCGACGTGGAGGGCGCCGAGCCCGAAGTGCTGTTCGGCGGCGACTGGAAGCGGTTCCGGCCCAAGGTGGTGGTGGTGGAGGCGCTGGCCCCCTACACGCTGGCGCCCGCATGGGAGCAATGGGAGCCGTTCCTGGCCGAGCACGGCTACACCTATGTCTGGTTCGACAGCCTCAACCGCTATTACCTCGCCGCCGAGGCAAGCGAGCTCGCCACTTGCTTCACCACCGCACCGGCCACCTTCGATGATGCTTTACAGTTCCGTAACACCAAGCCCGCGTTCTCCGACCTTGAACACCCCGATCATCGGCTGGCGGTGCTGATCGGCAATGCGGTCATGACCCGGCTGCCGGTCCTCGACCGGGGTCTCGTGCTGGAGCTCCTGACCCACGGCCTGAGCGCCGCCGAGCTCGACCGGCACGCCGAGGAGGCCGACCTGGCGCGCATCTGGGCGGAGCTGTTCGGGCCGCAGGCGGCGCCCTCGCGCGCGGACCTCAAGATGCCCCCCGGGGCCAGCATCCGCAGCCTTTATGCGGCGATTGCGCAATCCGACCTGTTTGCGGCCGCCTGCGGGCGGATATCGGCCAGCTACGGCTGGTAACCCGGCCAGGGCCGGCCACCGCCGGTAACCGGGTCACCTTGCGGCTTGCGGCGCTTGGCGGCCATTGGCTATACGGCCTATGAGGTTGTAGACGCCGCGGGCGGCGGGGACCGTGGACACTATTTCCTGAACTGCCGGGGCCAGCCGGCTCCGGCCGGATGCTAGGCCCGAGAGATCACGTCATGCGTGGCGCGCTCGGTGGTCCGCGCGTATTGTTGCGCCGGCTTCGCGAGGTCATGGCGGAGCCGGT
>DASYFD010000096.1:0-9983 GCA_036498625.1 Xanthobacteraceae bacterium
ATTCGGCGATCATGCCCTCGATCTGCGCGACCTTCCGACGCCGTTCGTCGACCTGGAACTTCTTGAGGCGGATGAGCGTTTCGCGTGACTTCATCGACTCTTACTCCCCCGAAGCCCGGAATCTTGCAACCCGGTAAATCCCGGGACCGCGTCCGGCGGCGCGAACACCGCCCGTGGAAGCCGTCGCAGTCCCGACCAAGCCGCACTGTGGCGCCATAACGTTAGTTTTCGGTTTCCATGTCGGCCAGGATTTGCGCAAGGCGTTCATATCCTTGCACGAGGCTGGTGGCTTCCTCCTTCCTCTGGGCGAGGAAGTCCTCCAGCGGCTGGTGGAGGCGGATGGCCTCGTCGACCTCCGGGCTCGAGCCGCTCCGATAGGCGCCGAGCCTGATCAGCTCCTCCATGTCCGCATAGGTCGCCATCACCCGCCTGGCGTGGTTGATGATCGGCAGATGGGCCGGATCGGCCGCCCGGGGCATGGTACGGGAGACCGATTTGAGGATGTTGATGGCCGGATAGCGGCCGCGCTCGGCGATCGAGCGTTCCATGACGATGTGGCCGTCGAGAATACCGCGGACCGCATCCGCGATCGGCTCGTTGTGGTCATCGGCATCCACCAGGACCGTGAAGATGCCGGTGATGGTGCCGCGCTCGGCGCCCGGCCCGGCGCGCTCCAGCAACCGTGGCAGCTCGGTAAAGACAGTCGGGGTATAGCCTTTGGCGGTCGGGGGCTCGCCGCCCGAGAGCCCGATCTCGCGCTGTGCCATGGCGAACCTGGTAACCGAATCCATCAGCACCAGCACATCCTGGCCTTCGTCGCGGAAAGATTCGGCAATGGCGAGCGTCAGGTACGCGGCCTGCCGGCGCATCAGCGCCGGCTGGTCGGAGGTGGAGACCACCACCACGGAGCGTGCGAGGCCGGCCGGGCCGAGATCGTCCTGCAGGAATTCCTGCACCTCCCGGCCGCGCTCGCCGACCAGGCCGATGACCGAGACATCGGCCGCCACATTGCGGGCCAGCATGGACAGAAGGATTGACTTGCCGACGCCGGAGCCGGAAAAAATGCCCATCCGCTGGCCACGGCAACAGGTTATGAAGGTGTTCAGGGCGCGTACCCCGAGATCGAGCGGGCCGCCGACCCGCTGGCGCGAATGCGCCGGCGGCGGCGCATTGCGGAACGGGTAAGGAGACGGCCCCAGCCGCAACGGGCCCTTGCCATCGATCGGCTCCCCCATGCCATCCACCACCCGGCCGAGCCAGCCCTTGCACGGCCGGACCCCCGCCGCCACCCCGGTGACGATCGCCCGGCAGCCGCGGCGAACCCCTTCGAGGGCCGCGAACGGCATCAGCAGCGCATTGGCGTTGGAGAATCCCACCACTTCGCAAGGGATCGCGTGGCCGGGCCCGGTCTCCACCACCACCCGGGCGCCGACCGGCATGGCATGGATGGGACCCGCCACCTCCACCATCAGGCCGCGCACACCGACGACCCGGCCGTAGATTTCGGCCCCGTCGAGCTCCTCGATCTGCTCGGCCAGCGCTTTCATGCAAATCCACCGTCCCGGTACCGGGTTGGGGCTTTGTTCTTAACTCCGTGTTTACCCGGGTCGTTAATCATTGCGTCACCGTCTGAGGAACATGTCAGGCCAACTCGCCAGGCCAGAACGGCGGAGGCGAGGCTTACGAATCGGCTGCTGCCGCTTCCTAATGTGGAACATGAACTATCGCTTGGCTAAAAAACCAACCGTGTGCAATATCTTAAGGCGATTCGCGGGCTTTTGCCCAGGGAATTGCGGCGCAGTGGAATCAGGTTTTGTTAACCATGCGCGGTTAGTGTTCCAAGTCTGTATGTTCCAAAGCGTTTGCATGGGCCGCCGCTGCGGCGTGCCGACCTTAAGCCCGTAGCGGCGAGGAAGGGGACTGGCATGCGCGTATTGCTGATCGAGGATGATAGCGCCACAGCTCAATCAATCGAGCTGATGCTTAAATCCGAGAGCTTTAACGTCTACACGACCGATTTGGGGGAAGAGGGTGTCGACCTCGGCAAGCTGTACGACTACGACATCATCCTGCTGGACCTGAATCTGCCCGACATGTCGGGTTTCGAGGTTCTCCGCACCCTGCGCGTCTCCAAGGTGAAGACGCCGATCCTGATCCTGTCCGGCCTCGCCGGCATCGAGGACAAGTGCAAAGGTCTCGGCTTCGGAGCCGACGACTACATGACCAAGCCCTTCCACAAGGACGAATTGGTGGCGCGCATCCATGCCATCGTGCGTCGATCCAAGGGGCATGCCCAATCGGTCATCCAGACCGGCGACCTCATCGTCAATCTCGACACCAAGACCGTCGAGGTGACCGGCGCCCGGGTGCATCTGACCGGCAAGGAGTACCAGATGCTGGAGCTCCTGAGCCTGCGCAAGGGCACCACGCTGACCAAGGAAATGTTCCTCAACCATCTCTATGGCGGCATGGACGAGCCCGAGCTCAAGATCATCGACGTCTTCATCTGCAAGCTGCGCAAGAAGCTCGCCAACGCCTCCAGCGGCAAGAATTACATCGAGACCGTATGGGGCCGCGGCTATGTGCTGCGCGAGCCGAGCGAGGACGAAGGCAAGATTTCCGCTTGAGGATTTGAGAGTTCGCAGGTCCTCTCCTGCCGACCCAAAAACCCCGCCAATGGCGGGGTTTTTTGTTGATGGGATCAGGCGGTGGAGCGATCCCGGTCGCCGGCCTGTGAAGCCGTTTTAGGACTATTCGCGCGCAAAGCTTGTGCGCGCCGGCCTGCTGCCGCACAATCAGCGCGGAGCTCCCAAGCATGACCTCGGCGGACCGGTTGAGCCGGCGTTCCTTCCTCGTCAGCGCGGCTGCCAGCGGCGGCGGACTGATGCTCGGCTTTCGGCTGCCCGGAGGCCGCGAAGCGGCGCGCGCGGCCGACGGCGCGCCTGAGGTCAATGCCTGGATCATCATTGCGCCCGACGACACCTTCGTCATTCGGGTGAGCCGCTCGGAGATGGGCCAGGGCACCTTCACGGCGCTGCCGATGCTGGTCGCCGAGGAGCTCGAATGCGATTGGGGCAAGGTGAAACCCGAATACGCCTCGCCGGCCGAGAATCTGCGGCGTCACCGGGTCTGGGGCGACATGTCGACCAATGCGAGCCGCTCGGTCGCCGCCTCGCAGCAGACCTTGCGCCAAGCCGGCGCAACCGCCCGGGAAATGCTGGTCGCGGCCGCGGCGGCGCGCTGGAACGTGGCGGCGCGCGACTGCCGGGCCGAAAACAGCGTCATCACCCATCTGCCGAGTGGACGCACCGTCCGGTTCGGCGAGGTGGCACAGGCGGCGGCCGCCATCAGGCCGCCCGCGCACGTCAAGCTCAAGGCGCCCAAGGATTGGAAGCTGATCGGCACGCCCCAAAAGCGTTTCGATGTCCTGGACAAGATCACGGCCGCGCCGATCTACGGGATCGACGTGCGCCTTCCCGGCATGCTGTATGCCGCGATCCGGCAGTGCCCGGTCTTCAAGGGCAGCCTGCGGTCGGTCGATGAAACCACGCTCGGCGGCATGAAAGGGGTTCGGCGGATCGTCCGGTTCGCGGACGCGGTCGCGGTGGTGGCGGACACCTGGTGGCAGGCCCAGCAAGCGGTCCAGGCCCTGTCGGTAAGCTGGGATTCCGGAGGCAACGAGCAGGTATCGAGCGACAGCATCGAGGCGGCGTTGCGCGCCGGCCTCTCGCGGCCCGACGGCATCGGCCGCCGCGACGGCGATGTTGCCGCCGCGCTCGCCGGCGCGGCGCGGCGCATCGACGCCGAATACCGGATTCCATTCCTCGCCCACGCCACCATGGAGCCGCAGAATTGCACCGCGCACGTCGGCCCCGGGCGGGTCGAGATCTGGGCGCCGACGCAGGACGCCGAGACTGCGCTCGCGACGGCGGCGGATGCCGCCGGCCTGCCGCGCAGCCAGGTCGTGGTCCATCGCACGATGCTCGGCGGCGGCTTCGGCCGGCGCGGAGCGATCCAGGATTTCGTGCGGCAGGCGGTCCTGATCGCAAAAGACCTCGGCACGCCGGTGCAACTCATCTGGAGCCGGGAGGAGGATATCGGCCGCGCCTTCTATCGACCGATGGCGCTCGCACGGCTCAGCGCCGGCCTGGATGCCGCCGGCACGCCGACGGCCTGGCACATCCGGGTCGCCGGCTTCTCCCTCGTGGCCTCGGTCATTCCCGAGATGAATGCCCTCATCGACCGGAACTTCCTGCAGAACCTGCTCGAGGACATGCCGTATGGCATTCCGAGCTATCTGGCCGATTATGCGGTGCGCAGCACCCATGTGCCGGTCGGCATCTTGCGCAGCATCTACTATTCCCAGAACGCCTTCTTCAAGGAGAGCTTCATCGACGAGATGGCGCATGCGGGAGGCCAGGATCCCTATCAGCTCCGCCGCCGGCTCCTCGACGGCAAGCCCAGGCATCGCGCGGTGCTCGACGCTGCCGCGATCAGGGCGGGCTGGGGCTCACCGTCGCCGGCCGGCGTCTACCGCGGCATCGCGCTCAACGAAGCCTGCGAGAGCATCTGCGCGCAGGTGGTCGAAGCGTCGGTCGGCGACGACGGCGGCGTGCGCGTCCATCGCGTGGTATCGGCGATCGATTGCGGCCATGTGGTCAACCCGCTGACGATCGAGCTGCAGACCCAGAGCGCGATCGTGTTCGCGCTGACGGCCGCGCTCTACGGCGAGATCACCATCGCGGATGGCCGCGTGCAGCAGAGCAATTTCCATGACTACGAGATGCTGCGCATGGCGGAAATGCCGCACGTGGAGACCGTGATCATCCCGAGCCAGGACTTGAGCGGCAGTGCCTGGGGCGGCGCCGGCGAGCCGCCGGTCGCCCCGCTGGCGCCGGCGCTCTGCAATGCCGTCTTCGCGGCCACCGGCCGGCGCATCCGTTCGCTGCCGTTGAAGAATCACGATTTGCGCGCGCCGGAGATCGCGCCTTGAAGCGCCGACGGAACCTCAGCCGGGACACCGATGCAGGACCGCCTTGTAGGTGCCCTCGTTTTGCGCCATGTCGAAGGTGTTGTTGTCCTTCTTGGTGAAAGTGACGGCACTCGCCATGACGGCGCCCGAGCTGAACTTGCAGGTGACCCGCATGGCGAGGCTGTCGCCGTTCTGCTGCTTGCTGTCGATCGAGCATACGCCGCCCGAATAAGACACGTCTTGCGCCGTCACCTTCACGCGCAGGAATTGCTGCTGGCTGCCGTCGCCGCGACAAGGCTCGTTCTGCGTGAAAATGCCTTCGATCGGAAAATCGCCTTCCGCAATCGCGCAATTCAGGATCATGGCCAAACCGGCGCCGAGCCAGAGTGCCCGCTTGCTGCCGATCCACTTGCTGGCAGTCGATACGTTGACGATAATGCTCGACATAGGCGGTTCCCTCGATGTTTCCGCAACTTCGCCACAGATCAAGGCCAATCGAAGTTCTTCTATCGCATCGAAGACGCTCGAAACAACCCCGGTGAGAGCCCGGATCGGATTCCACAGGAAAGCGATGCGGGAGAGCAACAAGCGACCGCGGCATGTGGATTGCGCGGCGACAATAGCCGGAAGCGAATACCACGCAAGCGATGCCCCAAATGCTCCCGTCCATGCGTAGATCCAAGTACGGTGCCGAGATTCCCGCGATCGGGCTTGGCACCGGTGGCCTCGGCGATGATTGCGCCCCCATCGTCGCGGCCGCGCTGGCGGCCGGCTATCGCCATATCGACACCGCGCGGAAATACGGAACCGAGCGGGGCGTCGGCGAAGCCATCCGGGCCGCGCGCGTGCCGCGAAATGAGATTTTCGTGACCACCAAAGTGTCGCACGAGGACCTGCACGCGGGCGATTTCGAGCGATCGACCTTGGCGAGCCTGCGGGCGCTCGGCCTCGATCGGGTCGACCTGTTGCTCGTGCATTGGCCGGCCCCCGACATGCCGCTGCCAGAAACCATGGGGGCGCTCGCCGCGATGAAGCGCCGGGGCCTCTGCCGCCATGTCGGGGTGGCCAATTTCAACATCGCGCTCCTGGATGAAGCGATCCGTTTGTGTCCGGAGCCGCTCTCTGCCCTGCAAGCCGAGTATCATCCCTATCTCGACCAATCGAAGGTGCTGGACGCCTGCCGCCGGCGCGGCTTGATCTTCATCGCGTATTGTCCGCTCGCACGCGGCCGGCTGATCCGCGATGCGGCGATCGTCGAGATCGCCCGGGCCAAAGGCAAGACCGCCGCCCAGATCGCGCTGCGCTGGCTCATTCAGCAGGACGGTGTCGCGGCCATTCCGCGATCCGCAAATGCCGGGCGGGTCGCGGAGAATTTCGAGGTCTCCGGGTTCGCGCTCAGCGATGAAGAGATGGCGCGCATTGCCGCGCTCAAGCGTCCCGACGGCCGCGTGGTCAACCCGGTCGGTCGGGTTTCCGCCTGGGACGTTTGAAAAGCCGCCGTGTCATCGCCCGGTCGCCGCCGCCAGCCGCAGCACCGGTCGGGTGTCGCACGCGGTTCTGCCCTTGGGCGCCATGTTCGGGGCATAGACGCCGCGGTGATCGGGCAGCGGCTTGAAACTGTCGGTGAGCCCGACCACCGTCTCGGCGGCGCCGAGCACGAGGTAGCCGTCGGGCGCCATGATCCGCGCCGCGCGATCGAGCACGCGGATCTTGGTCTCCTGATCGAAATAGATCAGCACGTTGCGACAGAACACCACGTCGAACGGCCCGAGGTGAGTGAATTCGTGCAGCAGGTTGAACGGTCGGAATTGCACCATGGCGCGCACATCGGGGTTGATCTGCCAGCTGTCGCCGACCTGATCGAAATACTTGATCAGCAGCTGGATCGGCAGCCCGCGCTGCACCTCGAACTGGCTGAAGATGCCCGACTTGGCCTTCTCCAGCACCTGGGTCGAGAATTCGGTGGCGACGATCTCGATCTGCCGTCCGGCGATCTGCTCGCCCATCTCCTTCAGGCACATCGCCAGCGAATAGGGCTCCTGCCCGGTGGAGGCGGCCGCGCACCAGATGCGGATGCGCCGCTGCGCGGCCCGCGCCGCCAGCAGCGCCGGCATGATGGTTTCGCGAAAATGCACGAAGGGAAGCTTGTCGCGGAAGAAGAACGATTCGTTGGTGGTCATCGCCTCGGCGACCTCGGTGACCAGCGGCTCGCTGCCCGGGGCCCTGAGCTTCGTCACCAGCTCGGCCAGGCTGTCGATGCCGAAGCGGTGCGCGAGCGGCAGCAGCCGGCTCTCGACCAGGTACCGCTTGTCGGTGGACAGCACGAGGCCGGAGCGCTCCTTCAGGAGCTTGCGCAAATAGTCATAATCGGCGGGCGTCACGACCGGCCCCCGGAAAACAGGCTGGTCAGCTTGTCGGCAATTTGATCGATCGGCAGTACGGCGCAGCACAAGCCGGCTTTGCTCACCGAGCCCGGCATGCCCCACACCACGCTCGTTTCCTCGTCCTGCGCAATGACGCTGCCGCCGGCCGCCACGATGTCGGCGGCGCCGCGCGTTCCGTCGGAGCCCATGCCGGTGAGCACAAGCGCCAGATTCCAGCTGCCCCAGGTTTCGGCGGCCGAGGAGAACATGGGGTCGACGGCCGGCTTGCAGAAATTGATCTGCGGGCCGTCATCGAGCGCCACCGCCGGCACGCCATCATGGCGCACCACCCGCAGGTGGCGGCCGCCGGGCGCGAGATAGATCGCACCGGCGCGCAGCGCCTCGCCGTCGACCGCTTCGCGCACCGGCCGGCCGCTGGCGCGCTCAAGAATTTCGGCCAGAATCGTCGTGAAGGTCGGCGGCATGTGCTGGGTGATCAGAACCGGCGCCTGATCGATGATGCCGCTGATGCGGCCCACGATGGCCCCGAGCGCCTGGGGTCCGCCGGTCGATGAGCCGATCAGCAGAATGCGCGGCGGCACCACCGGCAAGGGTCGCAGCTTGAAGGTAACGGGTTCGGCTGCCGGCGCGGTATCCGGGCTGGCGACCAGCCGCAAGCCGGTGCTGGCCGCCTGCTCGGCTGGTCGGGCGGGGGGAACCGCCCACGGCAGCGCGCGGGCACTGCTCAGCCGCTGCTTGCGGCGCGTCCCCAGGGCGCGGATTTTCTCGATGAGATCGCGGCGAAACGAGGCGGAGTTGGTGATTTCGCGGTTCGACTCCGGCTTGGGAATGTAATCGGCCGCCCCGAGCGAGAGGGCGCGCAGGCTCACCTCGGCGTTGCGCCGGGTGAGGGTCGAGGACATGATCACAACCAGGTCGCGCTTCTGCTCGAACAGCCGCGGCAAGGCCGTGATCCCGTCGATGTCGGGCATGTCGACATCGAGAATGACGACGTCGGGATTGGTCCGCACCACCTGCTCGATGGCTTCGCGGCCGCTGCGGAGCGAAGCCACCACCTGCAGCCCGGCTTCCGCCTCGATCCAGCGCACCAGCAGGCCGCGGACCACGATGGCGTCGTCCACGATCATCACCCGGATCGAATCATGTCCGGACGCGTTTCGCGGCTGCAGGCTGGGATCGGCGATGCTCATCGCGATACGCAATACTCATGTTGACGCAACAGAACGCGCACAAACGTGAAGGCCAGGCGAGCGGTCAGATCAGGCCGACCTCTTGGAACTTGGCCTCGACGATCTCCTTGTCGAACGGCTTCATGATGTATTCGTTGGCGCCCGCATGCAGCGCGCGCGCGATATGAGCGACGTCGTTCTCGGTGGTGCAGAACACGACCTTCGGCCGATCGCCGTCCGGCAGCCGGCGCAGGTTGCGCAGGAACTCGTAGCCGTCCATCTTCGGCATGTTCCAATCGAGCAGCACGGCATCGGGCATGGCGCTGCGACAGGCTTCCAGCGCCTGCTCACCGTCCTCGGCCTCGACGATCTGGAAGTCCAGCTTCTCCAGGATCCGCCGCGCCACCTTTCGGATGACGCTCGAATCGTCAGCGACCAAACAGGTCTTCATGGCAGCCTCTCTTTGTTTTGCGGACAAGCCCGCCCATTGCTTCGGTTGATCCTGCGTCGGTGCGAATTCATGCTGCTTCCGCCGCCTGCTGGCCGACGTCGAGCACGCGCTCGATGTCGAGCACCACCAGGAGCCGATCCTCGAGCCGGTGAACGCCCGCCGATACGCGCGCGAGCTGCGGCTCGAGGTTGACCGGATTGTCCTCGCGACCGCTCGACGGCAGGTTCAGCACCTCGCCGATCGCATCGATCAGCAGGCCGTAGGATTCGCCCCGGTATTCGATGCCGATCGCCATGCGCTTGCGAACCTCGCCCGTTGGCGCCAGGCCAAGCCGCCGGCGCATGTCGATCGCGGTCACGATCCGCCCCCGCAAATTGAGCACGCCGGCGATCTCGGGCGCGGCGAGCGGCACCCGGGTCAGCCGGTCGAGCACGAAGACGTCCTGCACCCGCGCGATCGGCAGGCCGAACAGCTGGCCGGCGACCGTCGCGGTGACGAATTCGGCCATGGTTTCTGGTGTGCTGATCAATCGACTGCCCTCATGCCGCGCGGTTCATGTCGGCGGTCTGCTCCTTGAGCGCCGCGATGAGACCATGGCGATCGAACTTGGCCACGTAGTCGTGCAACCCGACCTGGCGTCCGCGCTCGACCGACTCCGCCGACACCAGCGAAGAAAGCCCGATGACCGGTATCGATGCGCTGCGTGGATCGCGGCGCACCGCCGCGGTCAGCTCGAAGCCGTCCATGTCGGGCATGTCGATGTCGGTGATGACGACGTCGATGCGCATGCCGGCGCGCAGCACGCTCAGCGCTTCGTCCGCGGAAGCGGCGCTGGTGACGGCATACCCGGCCGCATTCAGCAGGGGCGCGAGCATGTTGCGGAAGAACGGGGAATCGTCGACCAGGAGCACGCGGTGCCGGGCCGAGGCCACCCGCCGCTCCCTCCAATCCTGCCAATCGTCGAACGCCAGCGGCAGGTAATGACCGATGTCGATGACCTCCGTCGC
>DASYFD010000097.1:0-23531 GCA_036498625.1 Xanthobacteraceae bacterium
GCTTGGCGGCGAACTGCTGGCTGCACCTGGCGGAACGCCGCTCGTGATCTTATTTCCGCCGGTATTCCACGCGTCGCTTCCAACGGACGCCCGCGAGCGCGCGGAGCTGAACGCATGCAAGCGGCGCATCGCAGAGCTTGCGTTGGCCAACCCGCACAGCGGCTTTCTCGATTATTTCGTCGATTCAACCATAACCCGCGACCAGGAGAACTTCCAGGATCTCGAACACTATCGTGCGCCGGTGGCGCGCCGGATCGAGCACGAGATCGCGGAGGTGTTGCGCCGGCAGGGGGCGTCGAAGCCGTAGACGCCAGCCTACATCCGCTCGACCGTCTCCGGCTCGCCCGCCTTCTCTTCCTCGCTCACCGCTGCCGCCGCTCTGCGTACGGCCGGCAGGATCGCTTCCACATCATCGACGACGAGGAAGTTCATCTGCGAGGTCGAGTGGATGTAGCCGGCGCCCACCATATGGTCGAGCAGGCCGAGCAGCCCGTCCCAGAATCCCTTGAGGTTGGCGATCAGGATCGGCTTCTTGTGGCGGCCGAGTTGCGCCCAGGTCAGCTGCTCGACCAGCTCCTCCAGCGTCCCGATGCCGCCCGGCAGCGCCACGAACGCATCGGAGCGCTCGAACATGATCTGCTTGCGGTCGTGCATGCCGTGCGTGACCACGACTTCGCCGGCGCCGCGAAAGGTGTTCTCCTTGACGGTGAGGAATTCTGGAATGACGCCGGTGATCTCGCCGCCGCGCGCCTGCACGGCGCGGGCGAGCGCGCCCATTACGCCGGCCGAGCCGCCGCCATAGACGAGCCCGATACCGGCCTCCGCGAGGATCTCGCCGAATCGCGTGGCTGCCGCCACGTAGGCCGGGTCCGTTCCGGCGCTGGAGCCGCAATAGACGCAAATCTTGCGAATCTGACCCATGGCGGCATGTGGCAGGTTGGGTCCGCGACCGTCAAGGCGCCGGGCCGCGCAGCCGGCCGCAAGGGCAGCCGGCAAATTGTGGAGAAAATGCCGGTGGACGTGATGCTTGCGCCTCCGATAGAGCCTATATGAGGGAGCGAGGCGCCCGCCCAGGGGCCGGGCGCGCCGGGTCGAATCCGCTGCATGAACGTCCACCAAACCCCTCCGATTCCGGTTCCGCGGCCAGAGCGCGGCGCCCTCGCCGACAACCTGGCCCGCCTCTGGCCTTACATCTGGCCGGCTGATCGCTCCGACCTGCGGCTGCGCGTCGTCGGCGCCCTCGTGCTGCTGTTCGCGGCCAAGCTCGCCACCGTCGCGGTGCCATTCACCTTCAAGTGGGCGACCGATGCGCTCGCCGGTCATCCCAGTGCGCCCGCCGGCGTGCCTGTCGGGTCCTGGCTCGGATGGGCCCTCGCGGCGCCGGTCCTGATGACGCTCGCGTACGGCGGCATGCGCATCCTGATGGCGGCAATCACCCAGGTGCGCGACGGCCTGTTCGCCAAGGTCGCCATGAACGCGGTGCGCCGGCTCGCCTATATGGTGTTCGAGCACATGCACCGGCTCTCGCTGCGCTTCCACCTCGAGCGCAAGACCGGCGGTCTCACCCGCGTGCTCGAGCGCGGCCGCAACGCCATCGAGACCATCGTGCGCATGGTGATCATGCAACTGGTGCCGACGGTGATCGAGCTCACCTTCATCATCGTGGTGCTGCTCTATCAGTTCGACTGGCGCTACGTGGTGCTGATCGTGGCGACCGTCGCCTGCTACATGGTCTACACCTATTTCGCCACCGAGTGGCGCATCGGCATCCGCCGCCGCATGAACGACAGCGACAGCGATGCCAACGTCAAGGCGATCGATTCGCTGCTCAATTACGAGACCGTCAAGTATTTCGTGGCCGAGGAGCGCGAGGCGCGGCGCTACGACCGCGCCATGGCGCGCTACGAGGAAGCGAGCGTCAAGTCCTACGTGTCGCTCGCCGTACTCAATGCCGGCCAGGCCACCATCTTCACCATCGGGCTCGCCGGCGCCATGGTGATGTGCGCCTACGGCATCAAGGACGGCAGCCATACGGTCGGCGATTTCATCATGATCAACGCCATGATGATCCAGCTCTACCAGCCGCTCAATTTCATGGGCATGGTCTATCGCGAGATCAAGCAGGCGGTGATCGACATCGAGAATCTGTTCGCGATCCTGCATCGCGAGCCGGAGATCGAGGACCGGCCGGGCGCGCAGGCGCTCGCTGCACGGGGCGGCGCCATCCGGTTCGACAACGTCTCGTTCGCCTATGAGCCCGGGCGCCAGATCCTCAAGGGGCTGAGCTTCGAGGTGCCGGCCGGCAAGACCGTGGCGGTGGTCGGCCCCTCGGGTGCCGGCAAGTCGACCATCTCGCGGCTGCTCTACCGCTTCTATGACGTGACCGGCGGGCACATCGAGATCGACGGCCAGGACATCCGCGACGTCACCCAGGTGTCGCTGCGCTCGGCCATCGGCATGGTCCCGCAGGACACCGTGCTGTTCAACGACACCATCCGCTACAACATCCGCTACGGCCGCTGGGAGGCGACGGACGCCGAGGTCGAGGAGGCGGCGCGCAACGCCCAGATCGATCATTTCATCCGCATCGCCCCCAAGGGCTACGAGACCGAGGTCGGCGAGCGCGGGCTCAAGCTTTCCGGCGGCGAGAAGCAGCGCGTCGCGATCGCGCGCACGATCCTCAAAGGGCCCCCGATCCTGCTGCTCGACGAAGCCACCTCGGCGCTCGACAGCCATACCGAGCGCGACATCCAGGACGCGCTCGACCGGGTGTCGAAGAACCGCACCACCCTGGTGATCGCGCACCGCCTCTCCACCATCGTGGGGGCCGACGAGATCCTGGTGCTCGATCACGGTGCCATTGTCGAGCGCGGCACCCATCCGCAGCTGCTGGCGCGCGGCGGCCTCTATGCCAGCATGTGGAACCGCCAGCGCGAAGCCGAGGCGGCGCGCGAGAAGCTCGCCCTGATGGAGGAGGAACGCCTGGGCGAAGCGCCCAACCGCAACCCGCCGCCCGCCGCGGAGGCTGCATCGGCCGCGGACGAGCCGCCCGCCATCGTGCCCGCCGACGCCGCCGAGTGAGGGGCATCTGGTAGCGGGCGACATTTCCCGGATTACGCTTCGCTTGACCCGGGCTACAAGATTTCCTTGATGTTCTGGCTCTGACGCTTCGTTCGCACGGGTCGCAGGTGCACGGCGGTCTCCTTCTCCCCGCGTGCGGGGAGAAGGTCGGGATGAGGGGGCGCGTCCGCGAGTCTGAGCTTATGGAAACGCCCCCTCACCGGGACGAATTCTGGTTTAGGCTCGGCGGGTGTTGCCCTCTCCCCGCACGCGGGGCGAGGGATGCCGCACCGTCGGCAGTCGCAGTAAGGGTCAGACACAGATACTCGAACACAGGCGTCGTGAGATTCATGTCCATCGTCAACTCGATCCGCTCGCAGCTGGTGCCGGTCCATCGTGAGGGCTATCCGTTCGTCGGCGGCTTCGCGCTCGCCAGCCTGATCCTGTTCCTGGTCTGGGGGCCGCTCGGCTGGATCGGCACCGTGCTCACGATCTGGTGCGCACTGTTCTTTCGCGATCCGGTGCGGGTGACCCCGATGCGCGAGGGCATCGTGGTGGCGCCGGCGGATGGCAGAATAGCCACCGTGGGCAATGCGCTGCCGCCCCGGGAGCTCGGTCTCGGCGAGCGGCCGCTGCCGCGGGTCTCGATCTTCATGAACGTGTTCAACTGCCATGTGAACCGCAGCCCGGTCTCCGGCCGCATCGACGAGATCGTCTACCACGCCGGCTCCTTCATCAGCGCCGATCTCGACAAGGCGAGCGAGGAGAACGAGCGGAACTCGTTCGTGATCTCGGCCGGAGCCGCGCGCATCGGTGTGGTGCAGATCGCCGGCCTGGTGGCGCGGCGGATCGTCTGCTTCGTGCGCAAGGGCGCCAGCGTCGGCGCCGGCGAGCGCATCGGCATGATCCGTTTCGGCTCGCGCGTCGATGTCTATCTGCCCGAAGGCGCCCGCCCGCTGGTGGCCGAGGGGCAAACCGCGGTCGCGGGCGAAACCGTCATCGCCGACCTGCGCGCCGGCGACCGCGACCGTACCTTCCGGGTGGGTTAATCCGGGCTCGATCGCTCAATCATCGTTGCGCTCCAGCAGGTCGGAAGGGACCCCCAAGGCTTGGCCCAGCTTGGCGAGGAGCCTGCGGCCGGAGCGTCTTTTGCCGCGTTCGATTTGCGAGATGTAGACGGAGCTTGTGCCGCCCGCCTGCGCCAGCGCGACCTGGGTCATGCCGCGATACTCGCGCATCGCCTTGACGGGGTGGGTACCCTCCAGGATCGCGGCTACAGCCGCGTCGGGAAAGGTCTCGGCGGGATTCTTCAGGAACGCGCGCACCGCCGCCGTATCGGCGCGATCCTCCAGCGCCGCCTCGATGCGCCGCCATTCCTCGATCGGGATCACGACAAAAGCCGGCTTGCCGCCCTTTTTAATAATCTGTCTGTTCATTCCCGAGCCTCGCGCTCAAGCAAACTGCTTTATTATGCTGCCGAACGAAATAGGGCAGCGGGCCGGCTTTCGCGCGGGCGTTAACCCATTCCCGATCCTGCTCTGGCGCGATGCTTCACCCCGCCATGGCGCCGCCCTCGTGAAAGGACTATATTCTTTTCATGATCTATCCACCGTTCGAGCCCCATCGCAGAGGCTTGCTGCGCCGGCCGCGCTTCCGCGCCATTCCGGTGCGCACCCTGGTTCCCAACGTCATCACCCTGCTGGCCCTTTGCGCCGGCCTCACCGCCATCCGGCTGGCGGTCGAGGACAAGCTCGAATGGGCCCTGGCGGCCATCGTGTTCGCCGCCATGCTGGACGGGATCGACGGGCGGGTCGCCCGCATGCTCAAGGGTACGTCGCGCTTCGGGGCCGAGCTCGACAGCCTCGCGGACTTCGTCAATTTCGGCGTCGCACCGGCGCTCATCCTCTATTTCTGGGGACTGCACGAGCTCAAATCGGCCGGCTGGATCGCCGCGCTGGTGTTCGCGATCTGCGCTTCGCTGCGGCTGGCGCGCTTCAATGTCATGATCGAGGACCCCGACCGGCCGGCCTGGGCCGCAAATTACTTTGTCGGGGTGCCGGCGCCGGCCGGCGCCATCACGGTGCTGCTGCCGATCTATGTGCAGTTTCTGGGCATGCCGCATCTCTCCTTCGTGGCGCCGGTGACCTTCCTCTACACGCTCGGCATTGCCTTCCTGATGGTGTCGCGGCTGCCGGTGTTTTCCGGCAAGCGGGTGGGCAAGCGGGTCTCGCCCGAGCTGGTGCTGCCGGTCTTCGTCCTGATCGTGCTGTTCTTTGCGCTGCTGATCTCCTACCCCTGGGAGGTGCTCACCATCGGCACGGTCATCTATCTCATGACCCTGCCGCTCGGCTGGCTGTCCTACAGGCAAGCGCTGCGCAAGACGGCAGCCGCGGGTGCTGCCGCCGGCACGGTCGGTGAGGCCGCAGCGCCGTCCCCGACCAGGGCTGGCGAGGCCACGGCGCCGCCGCTCGCCGCCGAGCATCCGCCTCAATCGGAGCGTCCGACCCGGCTCAACTAAAGCGGGCCTGACCCATTATCGCTGCAGCGGGTGCCCCGGCATCAGATCGTAGGGATGCTCCCAGCCCGGCAACGCCTTGATGCGCTCGAGCCAGGCGGCGATGTTCTTGTGCTCCGCCGCGATGTCGAAGCCGAACTCCTCGGGAGGATAGTACAGGTAGGCCACCAGCGACAGGTCGGCGATGGTAGGCCGCTGGCCCTGCACGAAGTCGCGTCCCGCCAGCCGCTGATCGACGATCCTCAGGTTGCCGTCGATCCGTCCCTTGAGGAACGCCAGCACTGCCGGGTCGCCCGGCGGCTTAGCAAAAATGCGCAGGAACCGGTACGGCCCCAGAAAGCCGTTGACCTTCTGGTTGTCGAAGATAATCCAGCGCAACGCCTCCAGCCGCTCGTCCTCGCCCTGCGGCGCAAACTTGCCGGTGCGTTCCGCCAGATAGGTCAGGATCACGCCCGACTGGCTGAGCTTGCGGCCGCCGTGCACAAGCACCGGCACCTCGCCCATTTCGTTCACATCGCTCCGATAGGGGGGCGTGCGCTGCTCGCCCTTGACGAAAAAGTCGACCCAGACCGGCTCCCAGTCGGCCCCGATGAGATTGAGCATCAGGGCGGCCCGATAAGCGTTGCCGGATTGGGCGAAGCAGTACAGCTGGTACTCGGCCACGTGACGTCGTCCTCGTTGGTTGCCGGAGCGATCAAATCCGGTTGCGCGCTCACTTCATGGTCGGGATGACGAAATCGGCGCCTTCCTTGGTGCCGGACGGCCAGCGGGCGGTCACCGTCTTGGTCTTGGTGTAGAAGCGGATCGAGTCCGGGCCGTGCTGGTTGAGGTCGCCGAAGCCCGACTGCTTCCAGCCCCCGAAGGTGTAGTAAGCGAGCGGCACCGGCACGGCGAAATTGATCCCCACCATGCCGACGTTCACCCGGCTGGTGAAGTCGCGCGCGGTGTCGCCGTCGCGGGTGAAGATGGCGACCCCGTTGCCGTAATCGTGCTCGGAGGGCAGCCGCACCGCCTCCTCGTAGTCCTTGGCGCGCACCACGCAGAGGACCGGCCCGAAAATCTCTTCCTGGTAGATGCGCATGTGCGGCTCGACCTCGTCGAACAGGCAGCCGCCCATGAAGAATCCGTTCTCGTAGCCCTGCAGCTTGAAGCCGCGCCCGTCGACCTTGAGCTTGGCGCCTTCGCGAATCCCGATCTCCACATAGCTTCGCACCTTGTCGAGATGCGCGCCGGTGACCAGCGGACCGTAGTCGGCCTGCTGGTCGCTCGAGAGGCCGATCTTGAGGCTCTCCACCCGCGGGATGAGCTTGGCAAGGAGGGCGTCCGCGGTCTTGGCGCCGACCGGCACCGCCACCGAGACCGCCATGCAGCGCTCGCCCGCCGAGCCGTAGCCGGCGCCGATCAGGGCATCGACCGCCTGGTCCAGATCGGCGTCCGGCATCACGATCAGGTGGTTCTTGGCGCCGCCGAAGCATTGCACGCGCTTTCCCTTGGCGCAGCCGGCGGCGTAGACCTGCTCGGCCACCGCCGAGGAGCCGACAAAGCCGATCGCCTTGATGCGCGGATCGGTGAGCAGCGTTTCCACCGCCTCGTGGGCGCCATTGACCACATTGAGCACGCCCTCGGGCAGCCCGGCCTCGACCAGCAATTGGGCGAGCCGCATCGGCACCGAAGGATCGCGCTCGGACGGCTTGAGGATGAAGGCGTTGCCGCAGGCGAGCGCGGGCGCGAACTTCCACATCGGGATCATGGCCGGAAAGTTGAACGGCGTGATGCCGGCCACCACCCCGAGCGGCTGGCGCATGGAGTAGAGATCGATGCCGGGGCCGGCGCCCTCGGTGAACTCGCCCTTGATCAGGTGGGGAATGCCGCAGGCGAACTCGGCGACCTCGAGACCGCGCTGGATGTCGCCGCGCGCGTCCGCGAGCGTCTTGCCGTGCTCGCTCGAGAGGAGCCGGGCGAGCGGATCGAATTCCCGCTGCACCAGTTCGAGAAACCGGAACAGCACGCGCGCGCGCCGCTGCGGATTGGTGGCGGCCCAGGCCGGTTGAGCGGCCTGCGCCACCGCGATGGCGCGCTCGACCTCGGCGCGATCCGCGAGGTCGACCCGTGCCTGCACCTCGCCGGTGTTGGGATCGTAGACGTCGCCGGTCTGGCCGGACGTGCCCGCCACCTCCTTGCCCCCGATGAAATGGCCGATCGAACGCATCGCCGCCCTCCGTTGCACGTCGTCAGGCCGCGCATAACCGGTCAGCCGCCGGGATGGCGCGCCAAATCATGAAATTAGTGCGCGGACCGCAGGCAAGTCTACGCTATCTGCGCGCGTCGGCGCGCCGGCGCAAGACCGATTTGCGTGCCTGTTCTGTGCCCATGTCACCGCTCCGGCTGATCAAATGCAGTCCCCCAGCGGCTCTTGGACGGCCTCCTCGGGGGCCGCCGGCAAACACGTACGGTTTGGTAACCGTACCTTAAGCGGCCGCCGCTAAGGTGTGGAAAGCGCTGCCGGGGGCGGCGTCGCGTTTGCGTTGCGGACACCTCGCCATGGATATCGCGACAAGCCTCGGTCTCGTTGGCGGAGCGATAGTCGTTTCGACGGTCATCCTGATGGGTGGCAATTTCGGCATGTATTTTTCCGATCATGCCGTCATCATCATTTTCGGCGGCTCGTTCTCGGCCACGCTGATCCGGTTTCCCCTGATCTCGATCTTCCATGGCCTGCCGCTCGGCGCCAAGTTTGCGTTCACGATGCGGCACACCACCCAGCGCGAGCTGGTCGATCAGATCGCCCAGATCGCCGAGGTCGCCCGTAAGACCGGACCGGTCGGGCTCGAGAAGGTCGAGATCGACGATCCGTTCCTGGCCAAGGGCATCCGCTTCATCGCCGACGGCTATGACACCAACTTCATTCGCGACAATCTCGAGCGCGACCGCGACAACTTCCTGACCCACTTGGACGAGGGCCAGAAGATCTACCGCGCCATCGGGGATTGCGCGCCCGCATTCGGGATGATCGGAACGCTGCTCGGCATGGTGCAGATGTTCGCCAATATGACCGACCCCTCCAAGCTCGGTCCGTTCATGGCGACCGCGCTGCTGGCGACCCTCTACGGCGCGGTCGTTGCCAATCTGATTTGCCTGCCGCTCGCCGACAAGCTGCACCTCAAGTTGGCCGAGGAGGAGATCAACCGCACCTTGATCATCGACGGCGTGCTCATGATCCGGGAAGCCAAGAGCCCGACGCTGGTGCGCGAGATGCTGCTGGCTTACCTGCCCGAGAAGCATCGTCACGATCTGGAGCCCGAGGCGGTGCCGGCCTGATCAAGCCGGGGGGCGTTTTCTTGTAACCCGACCGAAAGGCGCTAGCCGCGGACATCAGCCATGGCGAAAAAAAAAGGCCAGGCACACGGTGGAGGGCACGGCTGGTTCGTGACCTTTGCGGATCTGATGGGCCTCCTGGTCGCCTTCTTCGTCATGCTGGTCGCGTTCTCGACCCAGGATCAGGCGAAGCTGAATATCGTGGCCGGCTCCATGCGCGAAGCCTTCGGGGTGCAGGACCGGGTTCGCTATTCGGGCGTCATCGAGGTGCCGGGCCTGCCGACCAGGCCCAAGCTCAAGAGCGTCGCGAAAATCTCGCCGGAAGACGCCTCCGCCACCCCGACCCCGGACGAGAAGGGCCGCGAGCAGAATTCCGGCGCCAAGTTCGACAATGACGGCGCCTTTGCGCTTGCCTCGGCCTCGCTGCGTCAGGCCCTGCAGGACATGCCGGACCTCACCGAGCTGTCGAAGAACATCATGATGGAGCAATCGGCGGCGGGCCTCAATATCGAGATTGTCGATCAGGATGGCCGCTCGATGTTTCCGGAAGGCTCGAAGGAGCCCTACGAGCGCACGCGCCGGTTGGTGCAACAGCTCGCCGCCCCGCTCAAGGCCATGCCCTTCCGCCTATCGATTGCCGGCCATACCTCGGCGTTGCGTGCGCCGGCGCTGCCCGGCTACGGCCCGTGGGAGCTCTCGGCCGATCGCGCCAACGCGGTGCGCCGCCTGCTCGAGGCCGAAGGCGTGCAGGCCGGTCACATCTTCATGGTGGCGGGGAAGGCCGATACCGAGCCGCTGTTTCCCGACGATCCCTACATTGCAACCAATCGCCGCGTGACCATCACCCTGATGCGGGAGGCCCCGCCGGTCCCGCCGGACATTCGGCCTTGATCCAAATCAACGCGCGGAGGTTGGCACGGCCCCATATTTGACCGGAGTCTTCGATCGGCGCCCGGCCCCCGGCGTTCAAGGCGCGCTCGACCTTCGCAGACGAGAGGCTAAGGCTCTGGAAATGCTTGCATTCGAAGTATTTTCCGGGGCCGGCATGGGTTGCATCACCCGCAGGCCTGCTCCTCAAAAAAATTGAGGCTGCGGGCGGATCGCGGACGTTGGGGATGCTATAAGCACCGGCCCCGGTACATGCTGCGGTGCAACATCAGGCCTGCTCAATGTCGCCTCCCAGTGCCGCTTCCCCGTCCGTTTCGCTTAACGGAAACGGCCCCGTGCACATCAAGACCGCCTTCCTGGGCCTGACGGTCGGCAGCATCGGCGTCGTCTACGGCGACATCGGCACCAGCCCGCTCTACCCTTGCGCGAAGCGGTCACCGCCTCCATCGAGCCCGGCGGCATGGTGAACCGCCAGGGGGTATTCGGTGTCCTCTCCCTCATTCTGTGGGCGCTGATCGTCACCGTCACCCTCAAATACGTCCTCGTGCTGCTGCGGGCGGACAACCACGGGGAAGGCGGAACGCTCGCCCTGATGGCGCTGGCGCAACGCGCGGTGCGCAAGGGCGCCAATGCCATCGTGCTCTGCGGCATCATCAGCGCGGCGCTGTTCTACGGCGACGCCATGATCACGCCGGCGCTGTCGGTGCTGTCCGCGATCGAGGGTCTCAAGGTCGCCACTCCCGCCTTCGATCCCTACATCGTGTCCATGACCATGGTGGTTCTGGTCGTGCTGTTCGCCGTGCAATCGCGCGGGACCGCGCAGGTGGCGACCTTCTTCGGCCCGATCATGCTGCTGTGGTTCGTCGTCATGGCGGTTGCCGGCATCGCCCATGTCGCCACCAGGCCGGAGATCCTGCTCGCCTTCAATCCGTACTATGCGGTCGTTTTCTTGTTGGGCCATGGCAAGATCGGGCTAGTGACGCTCGGCGCCGTGTTTCTCGCCGTGACCGGCGCCGAGGCGCTCTACGCCGACCTCGGACATTTCGGCCGCAAGCCGATCCAGGCCGCCTGGCTCGGGCTGGTGCTGCCTTCGCTGGCGTTGAACTATCTCGGCCAGGGCGCCCTGGTGCTGAACGATCCCAGGGCGCTCGAGAACCCGTTCTTTCTGCTGTTTCCGGCCTGGGCGCTGCTTCCGATGGTGGTGCTGGCGATGGCGGCGACCGTGATCGCGAGCCAAGCCGTCATCTCCGGGGCCTATTCGCTCAGCCAGCAGGCGATCCAGCTCGGCCTGCTGCCACGCCTGGAGATCCGCCACACCTCGGAGGCGCACTACGGCCAGATTTACGCGCCGCGGATCAACACCCTGCTGTTGTTCGGCGTGCTGATGCTGGTCGCGCTGTTCCGCTCATCGAGCGCGCTCGCCTCCGCCTACGGGATCGCGGTGAGCGGCACCATGGTGGTCACCGGCGTGATGGCCATCGTGGTGGTCTGGAAGGTCTGGAAATGGTCGCCGCTCGCAGCCGCCGCGCTGATCGCGCCGTTCCTGTTCATCGACCTGATATTCCTCAGCGCCAATATGCTCAAGGTGTTCGAAGGCGGCTGGGTGCCGCTCGCGCTCGGCACCATGATCATGGCGGTGATGTATACGTGGCGGCGCGGCACGCGCCTCTTGTACGAGAAGACCCGCCGCCTGGAAACGCCGCTCGAGGGCCTGGTGGCGATGCTGGAGAAGAAGCCGCCCGCGCGCGTACCCGGCACCGCCGTGTTTCTCACCAGCGACCCGACCAGCGCGCCGACCGCGCTCATGCACAGCCTCAAGCACTACAAGGTGCTGCACGAGAAGAACGTCATCCTGACCATCGAGACGGCGCCCACCCCGCGGGTCGACCCGGCCGACCGGGTGCGCATCCAGCCGGTCGGCGACACCTTCACCCGGGTCAATCTGCGGTTCGGTTTCATGGAGATGCCGAACGTGCCGAAGGCGCTCGCGATCGCCCGCAAGCTCGGCTGGACCTTCGACATCATGTCGACCTCGTTCTTCCTGTCGCGCCGCTCGCTCAAGCCGGCCGCCCATTCGGGCATGCCGCGCTGGCAGGACCGGCTGTTCATCCTGTTGACGCGGTTCGCCAATGATGCGACCGACTATTTCCAGATCCCGACCGACCGGGTGGTGGAGGTCGGCACCCAAGTGACCATTTGATCGCGCGCCTGTGTGCATGCCAATATGCGGATGGAAAATGCGCTGCCGGCATGCGTGATGCGGCGCGAGGAGAAACGGCATGGCCGATGGAGATCCCCGCGTTCATGATCTTACCCCCGAGGAGGTCGCTCGCGGGCTGACCGAGGGCCGCATGCTGCTGGTCGACGTGCGTGAGCCGAACGAAGTCGCGCTCGAGCGCTATCCGGATGCCGTGGTGGTCCCGTTGTCGAGCTTCGATCCGGCCGAGATCCCCGATCCGCAAGGCCGGCAGGTGGTCTTCGCCTGCCGCTCGGGACGGCGATCAATCACCGCTTCGCTCGCCGCGCAAGAGCAGGGCTATCACTACGACGCCCATCTGGCGGGGGGCATCCTGGCCTGGAAAGCGGCCGGACTGGACACCGAAACCGGCTGACGAGAGGCCTTCGAACCTTCCGGGGGAATTATCGATGCATCGCACTTTCGCCATCGCGGCTGCGGTCGCTGCCCTGTGGACCGCCTCCGCCGGCGCGCAAGGACAGGTCGTCAACGTCTACAATTGGTCGGACTATATCGAGCCGACCCTGATCGAGGAGTTCACCAAGGAGACCGGCATCAAGGTGCGTTACGACACCTTCGATTCCAACGATACGCTGGAGACCAAGCTGCTGGCCGGCAAGTCCGGCTATGACGTGGTGGTGCCGACCGGCTTTTTCCTCGAGCGCCAGATCAAGGCCGGGGTCTTTCAGAAGCTCGACAAGAGCAAGCTGCCGAACCTGGTCAATCTGTGGCCGGAGATCACGCAGCGGCTCGCCGCGCACGATCCCGGCAACCTGTACGCAGTCAACTACATGTGGGGCACGACCGGGATCGGCTACAACGTCAAGAAGGCGCGCGAAATTCTCGGAGCCGACGCCAAGATCGACAGCTGGGACATCGTCTTCAAGCCGGAGAACCTCGCCAGGTTCAAGGCCTGCGGCGTGTATCTGCTCGATTCCGCCGACGACATCCTGCCGGCGGCGCTGAAATATCTCGGCTTCGATCCCAATTCGAGGAATGCCACCGAGCTGCAGAAGGCGACCGATCTGGTGCTCTCGATCCGCTCGTCGGTGCGCAAGTTCCACTCCTCCGAATATCTCAACGCGCTCGCCTCGGGCGAAATCTGCCTGGCGGTCGGCTTCTCGGGCGACGTCAAGCAGGCGCAGAAGCGCGCGGCGGAAGCCAAGAACGGGGTCGAGGTGGCCTATGCGATCCCCAAGGAGGGAGCGCAGCTGTGGTTCGACAACCTGGCGATCCCGAAGGACGCCAAGAATGTCGCGCAGGCGCATGCCTTCATCAACTATCTGCAGAAGCCCGAGGTCGCCGCCAGGAACTCAAACCTCATCTCCTATGCCAACGGCAATCTGGCGAGCCAGAAGCTCATCGACAAGGAGGTGCTCGAAGACCCCACCATCTACCCGGATGCCGCCACCATGGGTCGCCTCTACACCATCAAGGTCTACGACGCCGCCACCCAGCGCCTGATGAACCGGCTGTGGACCCGGATCAAGACCGGGCGGTAGGGTAGGGGGGCTCAAGCTACGGGCGCTTGCTCTGCGCGAAGCTGGAACGGATGCGCCGAGCTCCTATGCAAGCGGCGCACGGATCTTCTGAGGCGCGCGCCCGGTGGAATCCCGTTTACGTCCGGCGTCGCGCGCGGCCGATGCCGGATTGTGCTGCTTGCGCAATGCGTCGGCCGAGAGACAAACCACTTCTGAAAATTGCAGGAGCTGCCTGGCCAGAGGACTGCTCTTGCGCCAGACCATGCCGATGGTTCGCGAGGGTTGCGGATTCTTGAAGCGAGCGACACACACCGACGCCGAGCGTGTCTCCACCGCCACGGCCATCTCCGGGATCAAGGTGACACCGATGCCGGCGCCGACCATTTGAACAAGCGTCGACAAAGAGCTCGCGTCCAGCACCTCGCGTGGCGGCCACGATTGCATATTGCAGAACGACAGGGCCTGATCGCGGAAACAGTGCCCCTCCTCCAATAGAAGCAGCCTCATGGCGCGCAGCGTTCCGCTGCTGGGCACCGGCGCTCCCTCATGCTCGCCGGGCCGCACCAGCAGGAAATGCTCCGAGAACAGCGCGACCTCGACCAGCGAAGGCTCCGACACCGGCAGAGCCACAATGGCTGCGTCAAGACGGCCTTCCGCGAGCTCCTGGATCAGCTTCGAGGTCAGCGTCTCGCGTACGTGAACGTCAAGCTCGGGATGCAGTCGCGTGAGGTTCGCGATGACCTTCGGCAGCAGATAGGGCGCAATCGTCGGGATCATGCCGATGCGCAGCCGGCCTACCAGCCGGTCCCGCGACGCACGTGCGACGTCTCCCAATTCGTCGACCAGGCGCAGGATGTCGCGGACGCCTTGGGCGGCCTCCTCTCCGAGCTTCGTCAGCGCAACGCGGCGGGGGCTGCGCTCGAGCAGCATGCCGCCCAGCGCTTCCTCCAGCTCCTTGATCTGCATCGACATGGCCGGCTGCGAGATCGCGCATGCGTCCGCGGCACGTCCGAAGTGGCCATGACGCGCCAGCGCATTGAAATAGCGAAGCTGCCGGAGGGTGACATCAGTCATCAGAAAAGATTATCGCAATGATCACAAAAGTCAACTTTACCTGATGAAGCGGCTGGCGTAGGTTGCCGCGGACCGATGGAGATCACGCAAGAGCAGGATGAGGAGGCGATTATGGATGACAAGACCAAGTGCCCGTTTCCGGGCGGAACCCGCGCGCACAGGAACCGAGACTGGTGGCCGAGCCAGCTGGACCTCAGCGTTCTCCACCAGAACTCTACCCTGTCCGATCCGATGGACGAGGCGTTCGACTATGCCAAGGAGTTCAAGAGCCTCGATCTGAATGCCGTGATCAAGGACCTGACCGCCTTGATGACGGACTCGCAGGAGTGGTGGCCGGCCGACTTCGGCCATTACGGGCCGTTGTTCATCCGCCTGGCGTGGCACAGCGCCGGCACCTACCGCATTGCCGACGGCCGCGGCGGCGCCGGCGCGGGCCAGCAGCGTTTCGCGCCCCTCAACAGCTGGCCGGACAACGCGAACCTCGACAAGGCGCGCCGGTTGCTGTGG
This sequence comes from Xanthobacteraceae bacterium, assembly GCA_036498625.1. Lineage (GTDB taxonomy): Bacteria > Pseudomonadota > Alphaproteobacteria > Rhizobiales > Xanthobacteraceae > VAZQ01. The sequence goes on from DASYFD010000097.1 coordinate 15,077, forward strand.
CCGATCAAGCAGAAATACGGCCGCAAAATCTCCTGGGCCGACCTGTTCGTTCTCGCCGGCAACGTTGCCCTCGACTCGATGGGCTTCAAGACGTTCGGTTTCGGTGGCGGCCGCGCCGATGTCTGGGAGCCTGAGGAGCTTTACTGGGGTCCTGAGGGATCGTGGCTCGGGGACGAGCGCTACAGCGGCGAACGCGAGCTCGCGCATCCGCTCGGCGCGGTGCAGATGGGCCTGATCTACGTCAACCCGGAAGGTCCGAACGGCAAGCCGGATCCGGTCGCCGCGGCGAAGGACGTCCGCGAGACGTTCTTCCGCATGGCCATGAACGACGAGGAGACCGTCGCGCTGATCGCCGGCGGTCACACCTTCGGCAAGACCCACGGTGCCGGCGATGCGTCGCTGATCGGACCGGAGCCGGAAGGCGCCGCCATCGAGGATCAGGGCCTCGGCTGGAAAAGCCGGTACGGCACGGGATTCGGAGCGGACGCGATCACCGGCGGTCCCGAGGTCACCTGGACGCAGACGCCGATCAAGTGGAGCAACCACTTCTTCGACAACCTTTTCAACAACGAATGGGAGCTGACCAAAAGCCCGGCCGGCGCCCAGCAGTGGAAGGCGAAAAGCGGCGCTGCCACGATCCCGGATGCCCACGACCAGTCGAAGAAGCGTGTGCCGACCATGCTGACCACCGATCTCTCGCTGCGGCTCGATCCCGCCTACGAGAAGATCTCACGGCGCTTCCAGCAGCATCCGGAGCAGTTCGCGGACGCGTTTGCCCGCGCCTGGTTCAAGCTCACGCACCGCGACATGGGCCCGATCGTGCGTTACCTCGGCCCGCTGGTGCCGAAGGAGACGCTGATCTGGCAGGACCCGATCCCGGCCGTGAACCATCCGCTGATCGGCGAGCCGGACATCGCTGCGCTGAAGGCGAAAATCCTGGCGTCGGGCCTGTCCGTTTCCCAGCTGGTGTCGACCGCTTGGGCGTCGGCGTCGACGTTCCGCGGCTCGGACAAGCGCGGCGGAGCGAACGGCGCGCGCATTCGGCTGGCCCCGCAGAAGGACTGGGAGGTCAACCAGCCGGCACAGCTGGCGAGCGTCCTGCAGAAGCTCGAAGCGGTCCAGAAGGAATTCAATGCTTCGCAGTCCGGCGGCAAGAAGGTCTCGCTGGCCGACCTGATCGTGCTGGGCGGCGGCGCGGCGGTCGAGAAAGCCGCCAAGGCGGCCGGGCACGACATGAAGGTCCCCTTCACGCCCGGGCGCATGGACGCGTCGCAAGAGCAGACCGACGCGCACTCGTTTGCTCCGCTCGAGCCGGTGGCCGACGGTTTCCGCAACTATCTGCGCGGCAAGCAACCAATGGCGCCTGAGGAGGCGTTGGTGGATCGGGCTCAATTGCTGCGCCTGACGGCGCCCGAGATGACGGTTCTCCTCGGCGGTTTGCGCGTCCTCGGCGCAAACGCCGGGCAGTCCAAGCACGGTGTCTTCACCAAGCGGCCCGAGACGCTGACCAACGACTTCTTCGTCAACCTGCTCGACATGAGCACGACGTGGCAGCCGTCCTCCACAGAGGGTACCTACGAAGGGCGCGACCGCAAGACGGGCGGCGTCAAGTGGACGGCCACCCGGGTCGACCTCATCTTCGGGTCGCACTCCCAGCTGCGCGCCCTCGCGGAAGTCCATGGATGTGCGGACGCGAAGGAGCAATTCGTCCATGCCTTCGTGGCGGCTTGGAGCAAGGTGATGAACCTCGATCGCTTCGACATCGCCTGATCGCGGCGGAAAATCGGGTGAGCTGAACCGGATCGAGGCCGCGCCAAGCGGACAAAGAAATCAGGGCGGCGCTTCAAGACAAGCTTGAAGGCCGCCCTGACGCTAGGTTCTTGCCGTCGACCGCGACGCGGACGGGCATCGCCGCTAGGCGCGCCGTACGATCTTGCCCTCGATCACGGTACCGGCCGGGAACAGCCGCTGACGGCCCGTACGCGTGCCTTTGTAGTTGTCGAGGAACTCGAACGTGCCTTCCCGCAGCTCCATGATCGACACATCGGCGGGCGCCCCCACATTGAGCGTGCCGCGGTTGTCGAAAGACGGGAAGACGCGCGCCGCATTGGTGGTCGCGCATGCGACCACCTGGCTGAGCGGCATCCCGAACATGATGAACTTCGATATGACGTTCGGAAAGTCGACCACGCCGGTGGTCTTCGACATCACGTTCCAATCCGTCGAGAAGGTATCGGGCCAGAAACCCTGCTTCACCGCGCGCTCCACGGTCGGCCAGTCGAAATGATCGGCGACCCCGTTGCCGAAGTCGAAAATGACGCCACGGCGGCGCGCGGCCGTGACATCCGGGAACAGCCGGCCTTGGTCGTCGAGGATGCCATTCGGGGCCGGCGCGTACATATGGGTGACGATATCGCCGCGCTTGAGCAGGGGCAGGATGGCGCGCATCGGCGAGAACGTCTGGCCGATGTGGATCATGACCGGCAGATTGAAGGGCGCGGCCGCCTCCTGCGCGCGCCGCAGCGCTTCGAGGTCATTGGCGCTGGCCACGTTTTCCGACAGCCGCGCCTTGACCCCGACGACGACGTCGCGGTTGCGCGCGATCGCCCCTTGCGCCAACGCCACGTTGGCGGCGTTGATGTCGTGCAGCTCGCCGCCCGGAGCGACGCCGGTGCGCGCAATATTCACCAGGGCGCGGCCGATTTGCGGGGCTCCGCGCGCGACGTCGGCGACCTGATCGATGTTGTCGGCACCGCCCGAGCCGGCATCGACCCAGCCGGTCACGCCGTCCAGCAGGGCCAGTTGCGGGCCTTCCTTGCTGCGGCCGGCGTGGGTGTGGATGTCGATCAGGCCCGGGGCGACGATCTTGCCGCGCGCATCGATGGTTTCCTTGGCGTCGCCGGCGATATTGGCGTCGACCGCCGCGATCTTGCCGCCGACGATCGCCACATCGCGGATCGCATCGAGCCCGACCGATGGATCGATCACAAGCCCGCCTCTGATGATCAGATCATAGGTCGCCGCAAGCACATTCGGGACCCGGGCGAATACCGCAGCACCGGCTGCGGCTGCGGATACGAATTGGCGCCGGTTCATCATGGTTCCCTCCCGCATCGTTTGGAATCGTTGCTAAGCCGGCCCCGCCGCTCGGCGATTACCCGGCTCGTTGGCGCTGAAAGCTAGCACACTCGCCGCAGGTCGCGCAGGCAGAAAACTTGGCCGCCGGCCGACGGCGCCGCTCCACCGACGCGGACATGCCCGCCGCGCCGTCAGCTTGCCGATCTGTCCGGGAACCGATAGCGTCCCGGACTTCAGCCATTTCGATCCCGCAACAAAACAAACCCGGAGGACTCCCATGATCCGATCGCTCGCGATACTCGGCGCGCTTGCGCTTGCCGCCACGACAAGCACGGTCTTTGCCCAGCAAGCCGGCCAGCCGCCGCAGCCGCCGCCTGCGCGGGGGCTGGAGATGGCGCTCGCCCTCGAGGCCGCGCAGGCGGCGGTCAACGCCTGCCTTGCCGACGGCGTGAAAGGATCCGCGGCGGTCGTCGATTCTGCCGGCGTCCTGCGGCTGCTGCTGTCGGCCGACGGCTCCTCGAAGAATTCCGCGGAGCTCAGCCCCAAGAGGGCCGTCGTCGCCGTTCAAATGAAGAAGCCGACCTCCGAGATCCAGGCCGAGATGGAAAAAGACCCGGCCCTGAAGGCCAAGCTCGAGGCGGACAAGAGCATCTTCCCGCGGGCTGGCGCGTTACCGCTCATGGCCGGGAACGAGGTCGTCGGCGCGATCGGCTTCGGCGGCGCAAACGGCACTCAGGGCGGCGGCACCCATGACGAAGCCTGTGCCAAGGCCGGCCTCGACAAGATCAAGGCCAGGGTGAAGTAGCAGTGACGCCGGTGCGGCTTACCCGCCGGGAAGCCGCGCGGTTGCGATGAGCAGACGAGGGGAGGCGGGGCGGTCGATAGCGCTCCGGCCCCTCGATGCGCGGCGGTTCAACTCCCGCCGCCGCCTGCGCGACGGGTTGCGGTGGTGTGGGAAGCCCGATGAACGTGCAGCGGTAACTGCAGACCATTTTTCAGCGCGGCAAAGCGGCAGTTATTTTCCGGGCGCTGCGCTGCTCACGCCCTGCGGCCCGTCCTTGAAATAGCGCAAATCCGGCGGGCGCTGACCCTTGCGCACCGGCATCAGCATGCCGTCCGCGCTCATGTAATAGCTGTCGTGGCCGATCGCGACCATCGAATTGGTCTCGATGCAGGTGCTCTCGGTCCAGCGGTGATTGGGTTTAAGGGTATATTTCTTGTCCACGGTCCACGGCCGCGTCAGGGCATGATCGATCACGGTGATTTCGTCGTGCATGAGCTTCGGATCGGCCTGGTCGCGATACAGCCGTTCCTTGAAGATCGACTGGCCGTCGAAATGCAGCGGTATGCCGCTCGCGTCATAGGCGCGGGGGGCCTTGAACGGTCCGCGCGTTTCGGCTTCCAGCACCCGATAGGTACCCTCGCCATCCGGATCGACCCAGCGGCCGATCGTGTAGCCCGCAAAGCTCGGGGTGAGGTCGGTCGGAAAGTCGCGGCCGTCGGTGTAGATGCGGCGGATCGGCTCCTGGTTGCTGGTCAAGATGTAGGTGACGTCCGGCGTCACCACAAACTCCATGGGCGCGAAGGCGATCGTTGTGATCGGCATGCCGCCGGGCATGCAGCGTACTCCATGATTGAAGAACAGGCCCTCGCCGCCATCGGCCTGGTCCGCCATGCTCTCCTCGTAGACCTTCTCGTATTCCGGCGTCAGCGGCGCTTCCTGCCCTCGCGCCCAGGGCTTGCTCTGGTCGTGTGAAGGCTGCCCGCCGGCGGTGCGGGTACCGTTGTAGGGATCGAGCACCCAGTTCGGCGGATACCAGCGCTCCCAGGCGCCTCTCCAATCGGGATACTTCGCCTCGCCCGCGGGCGCGGCGACCGTGCTCGTCGCCAGAATGGTGGCCGCCGCCATCGCGTAGATCAATTTTTGGCAAACCATGGTGGACCTCCCTTTCGTCTTGCCCGGAACGTGAAGGAACAGCCGCCCGCATCGCAAGCCGACAGCCGAAAGCTTCGGCGGGCCGGCGCCTGACGCTCACCCCATCGGCACCGACGCTGCCGCTTGCGAGCAAGGCTACACCAGTTTTCTTTAGGACCGAAGGGGTGGGCTATCGGCCAACCGCGGTTTTTCATCCAAGTCGGACTCCGGCTGCTGTTTTCTCCTGTGGTGCACAACACAGCTTTGGATGCTGCGGTGTGGTGGGGTCCGGTGCAGTACTCGGTTTCGATCTTGCGGGCAGCACGGCGAATTCATCACACGTCCCTGCGATGCCACGGCGACTTGGCCGTTGCCCCAATCGATGATGTCGCCGCTCGCGATTGTGCCGCACGCCCAACACGTCGCGCAGCGGATACCTGATTCCTCCAGGCCTACCGCGCATCTTGATGTTCGCGAAGGGATCGAGCAGCGCGCGCAGGCGTAGCCTTGACAGGTTCACAAACCGATTCATAATGAAGGTCTGCAAAAACTTACCAAGATGAGATGACCTGTTGGCGATCCGAGCAAGTTAGTCGGAGGAGACAGGCGATGCGTCCCAGAGATTTTACATATTGGCTTGGATCGATAGCCGTTGCGGGCCTATTTGGAACCGCTTCAACCGCTCAACCCGTCCTGAAGAGTGAACCCGCGCCGTGCTTTAGCTTAAGCTGCCCCAGGCCGCCCGTCGGCGAGGCACCGAGCAAAGACGAGACCGGGACACCGGCCAAGCCCTACGACTGGAAGGCAAGTTTCGCCGCATACAATGTCGGCAAGGTGCCGCGGACAGCCGATGGCAAGCCGGACTTGCAGGGTATCTGGAGCCGCTCCGTCCTCACGCCACTCGAGCGGCGGGGCAACGAATCCGACAAGACTGAATATGATCCATCGGTCCGGGACGAGCTCGAGGATGCTGCGCAGCAAAGACAGTTCGATCTTCGCACCGAACCCACTGAAACTCCGCCGGGTGAAAAAACCACGGATGCTTACAACACGTTCTGGAGAGACGGTTATTGGTACAAGGTTCCGATGACAAGTCTTCGCACCTCTCAGGTCGTCGATCCGCCGACCGGGCGACTGCCTCCGCTCACGCCTGCCGCCAGGGAGAAACGAAACCGTGCCGACTACTTGCTCAATCGTCCCGCCACCGGTCCGGAGGACCGGCCTCTTTCGAGCCGGTGCGTTCGGCCTATCGGCGTCGGTCCGGCGTTCACCGGTTCAGGTCCCGGCGGGCAAGAAACCACATTGGAGATCATCCAGAACCCGCAGGCGGTGGTGGTTCGTGTGGAAGCCCTTCGATCGCAGCTGATTTATCTGGACGGACGTCCACGCCCCCCCGCGGACGTTCATCTGGAGACAGGTGCCGCGCGCGGGCACTGGGAGGACGATACGCTCGTTGCTGAATACACGAATTTCGCGGCGGATGCCAACGGTACTACGAGCAAGCGTCTGACCGAGCGCTGGAAGCGCCTGGATGACACGCACTTGCTTTACGGATTCACGCTGGATGATCCGGGAACCCGGACGAAACCGTACAGCGTGGAATTCGTGATGTGGCGGCTGACGGATCAGGAACAGCTCGTTGAGTATGCGTGCCACGAAGGCAACGTCAATCTCGAGTTCACGTTGTCCGGAGCTCGGGCCAAAGAGCGGGAAGAAGAAGAGGAACAGCAAGGGAAGTAGCAGCCAAGTGATTCGGCAGGGATAAGCGCGGAGACGAAGCGATGCAAAATCGAAGCCTGTTGGTGCTCATGCTTTTCGCGATGGCGACGATCCCCCCGGCTCCCCCAGCGAGCGCGCATCACTCGTTTGCGGCCGAATACGATGCGAACAATCCCGTGACGCTGACGGGAGCCGTAACCAAGATGGCGTGGATCAATCCTCATGCATGGATCTACATCGAGGTCCGAAATCCTGACAGCATCGTTGAGAATTGGGCCATCGAGGCCGGGCCTCCGGGTACGTTGATAAGAGCGGGGTTCACGAAGGAATCCTTGGCTCCCGGCACTGTGATCGTGGTGAACGGCTACCGCGCGAAAGACGGAGCTTTGCGAGCGAATGGACGGGATATCACGTTGCCGGATGGGCGATTGCTCTTCGTGGGCGGATCCAGCCCGGACGCCCCAAAGTGACTTTCCGGGGACCGAGAAGTGAGGACGTGCGAATATAGGCGAATACGGTCTCGTCGTGCGAAATCATCTTAGGAAGCACAGCATGGCTGATCACTGTCGGGTCGGTCGACGCACGAGCGTCTTGGCAGTGACGCTCGCGATCGGAGCATGCGCCTTGGCGATGTCGGCTTGGGCTCTCGAGCCCGCCGAGGACGGATCGGCCGCTACCTACAGCACGAACGATTTGGGCATGCAATTCGTTGCGATTTCCCCCGGACAGTTCCCAATGGGTTGCTCTGAAGGCGCAAAGCCGGTGGAATGCAGCGCAGACGAAAAGCCGCGACACACCGTGCAAATCACAAGGGCTTTCGAAATTGGAAAGACGGTAGTGACGCAAAAGCAATGGCAAGCAGCGATGGGCTCGGATCCCGGTCGCTATAAGGGCGACACCCTTCCCGTGGAGCAAGTCAGCTTTCAGGATGCACGGGCGTTCCTCAACAAGCTGAACGCACGCAGCGACGGATTCCTCTATCGGCTGCCAACCGAAGCCGAATGGGAATATGCGGCGAGAGCCGGCACAGCGGATCAGTTTGCGGGTGCGAACGTGGCGGACTCGCTGGCCCGGCGATCGCCCGCGGACGATTGGGCCTGGTATGGCATGGAGAAGACGCAACCTGTGGCAACCAAAAAGCCCAATGCTTGGGGCCTCTACGATATGCGCGGGAATGTCGCGCAATGGGTGCAGGATTGGTACGATTCCAAGTATTACTCGAAGAGTCCGATGGCTGATCCCACGGGGCCCGACCGCGGCGATGGGGGGCGGGGAGTGCGCGGTGGGACCTTCCACGACAATGGACCCTGGCTGACGCGAGTGTCACTACGCAGCCATTTTCGGGAGGATTACCGACACTTCGACCTCGGTTTTCGGGTCGTGCGTGAGAAACGCTAAGATCATCGGGGGGATCGGCATGAACGGGACACTCTCCGTCGTGAGTTCGTTTGGCGTGGTTGTTTGTTTTGCCACCAGTGCGCTAGGACAGGCCGGGGCGCCCACCCAGAGGGTTCACATTCCTGGTATCCCGAATGGAACCTCGATTTATCCCAACTCGACGGACCGCGGGGATAACTTCGTTTCAATCGGTTGTGTGGCAAAATCCCCCGATGGGGAATTCCGCATTACGGACTGGAGAGGCGGCGAGCGGCCATCCATAGCGGGTGCGCCTCCGTTTGCCGCGACGGAGCCACTGATATTTCGGCTTCAAGGGGATCCGGAGATGCTGAATTTCCAGGTTGG
>DASYFD010000098.1:0-17845 GCA_036498625.1 Xanthobacteraceae bacterium
CCCGGCCTACGACAGCTGCTGGCAATACCAGCTGGTCCCGACCCGGCACGGCTACCTCCGGCGCGCCCTGGTCAACGTCTGTCAGTAAGATTTCCCTCGATCTGTCTTCAGGCGACAGAGCGGAAGCCCCGGTCTCGGAAACGAGCCGGGGCTTTTCGTCATCGCAGCCATTTGCATCCCGCCCCGGCTTGGAGGTAGATCGGGGCCCGCGGACAGCTACGGCCCCCAATATCCATGCTCGTCATTCACGAACTTGCGGTGCGGGTGGCCGGTCGGCTTTTGCTCGACGGCGCCTCGGCGCACATTCCCAGCGGTGCCCGCGTCGGCCTGGTAGGCCGCAACGGTGCCGGCAAGACCACCTTGTTCCGGGTGATCGCCGGCGAGCTCGCGCCCGAGCACGGCCAGGTGCAGCAGACCCCGAGCGGGAGCATCGACCGGCTCGCCCAGGAAGCCCCCGATGGGCCCGAAAGCCTGCTCGAGGTGGTGCTCGCGGCCGATCGCGAGCGGGCGCAGCTTCTGGCCGACGCGGAGCTCGCCACCGAGCCGGATCGGATCGCCGACATCCAGACCCGGCTCGCGGATATCGGCGCCCATTCAGCGCCGGCGCGCGCCGCCGAAATCCTCGACGGCCTCGGCTTTTCCCATGCCGACCAGCAGCGCCCGTCGTCCGAATTCTCGGGCGGCTGGCGCATGCGGCTCGCGCTCGCCGCCACCTTGTTCGCCGAGCCCGATCTTCTGCTCCTCGACGAGCCCACCAACTATCTCGATCTCGAGGGCACGCTGTGGCTGCAGGAGCATCTGGCGCGCTATCCGCGCACCGTGATCATCATCAGCCATGACCGCGATCTCCTCGACCATGCGGTCAACTGGATCCTGCACCTCGACGGCGGCAAGCTCGTGCTCTATCGCGGCGGCTATTCCGCCTTCGAGCGCCAGCGGCGCGAGCGGCAGGCGCTGGACCGCAAGCTCGCCAAGCAGCAGGACAGCGAGCGCAAGCGGCTCACCGCCTTCGTCGAACGGTTTCGCGCCAAAGCCACCAAGGCGCGCCAGGCGCAATCCCGGATGAAGCTCCTGGCCAAGCTCGAGCCGACCGCGGCGGTGGTCGCCGAGGAAGTACTGCCGATCGAATTTCCGCCGCCCGCCAAGCCGCTGTCGCCGCCGATCATCGCGCTGGAGGACGTCTCGGTCGGCTACGAGCCCGGCAAGCCGGTGCTGCGGCGGCTCAATCTGCGCATCGACGACGACGACCGCATCGCGCTGCTCGGCGCCAACGGCAACGGCAAGTCCACGCTGGTCAAGCTCCTGTCCGGCCGCCTCCTCCCGATGGCGGGGCGGATCACCCGTCCCGACCGCCTGGAGATCGCCTATTTCGCGCAGCACCAGCTCGACGAGCTGGCGCCCGGCGACAGCGCCTTCGACCATTTGCGCCGGCTCATGCCCGATGCTCCGGAGGCCAAGGTGCGGGCGCGCGCCGGTGCCATGGGGTTTCCGGCCGCCAAGGCCGACACCCCCGCCGGGCGGCTCTCGGGCGGCGAGCGGGCGCGGCTTCTGCTCGGGCTCGCCACACTCGCGGGCGCCCATCTCATCGTCCTCGACGAGCCGACCAATCATCTCGACATCGACAGCCGCGCGGCCCTGATCACCGGCATCAACTCCTATCCGGGCGCCGTGATGCTGGTGTCGCATGACCGCTACCTGATCGAAGCCTGTGCGGATCGGCTGTGGCTGGTGGCAAACGGACAGGTGGTGCCGTTCGATGGCGATCTCGACGAATACCGTGACGTCGTGCTGGCCGCGCGCGGCGGCGCCAAGAGCGCGGATCAGGGACGCAAGCCCGCCGACGCACCGCGCGGCCGGGTCGAGATCAGGCGGGCCGCCGCCGAAAAACGCACCGAGCTCGCCCCCTTGCGGCGGCGCATCGCGCAAGCCGAGACCGCGGTCAAACGGCACGGCCAGGAGATCGCGGCCATCGATGCGGCGCTGGCCGAGCCCGGGCTGTTTGCCCGCGATCCGGCGCGGGCCGCCATGCTCGCCAAGGGCCGCGCCGACGCGGTCAACGCGCTCGCGCGCGCGGAGGATGACTGGCTCGAAGCCAGCGCCGCCTTTGAATCCGCGATGAGCTGATCGATGACCGGTTCGGCCCGGGCGCGTTCAGGCCGATTTGGGCTTCTTGGGCGGGGGCTTTTTCGGCTTGGCAGGTTCGGACGGCGCCTCCTGGCCGCGCTCGATCGCATAGAGGCGTCCGGCGGAAAAGCGGTAGATGCCCGGCCGTTGGCCGCCCGTATAGGTCAGCGTGACCATGCGCTCGCCCCGTTCGTTGGTACCGAGCTGGACATTATCCGGCGTGCCGGCGCGCCCGACCACCTCGCACTCGGTCATCTCCAGCGCGATTCCGCCGCGGGGAGCGGCAGCCCCCGCCCCACCTGCGGCGCATTCCCCCTGCGGACCCACGAGGTCTGCGGCGGTCACCGGCCGCAGTTCGGCGTTCACCGGCGCGGTCGAGACGCTGAGCGAATCAAAGGTGCCGAGCTTGGGCAGAATATTGAAGCTGCCGACGTCCGACGAGCATGCCGCCACCCATGGCGCCACTACAGCGACCGTCACGAGGCGCAGCAGCATCGGCCTTGGTCGTCGCGCGTCCACGATCCTGGTCCCTCGAAGTCGCGCCTGGACGGGCGGTCCAACGGTCGCGGATTTTGCCGCAGGCGCCCGATCAGGATCAACTGGTCATTTGCGGCCGCATCGCGGCAAAACGACGGGTGGTTAAGAGCGGGACGGACGAATCAGCCCCGGTCCGCCCCACTATGCCACGCCAGCCCCGGGTTACGCCTTGCGCTGCCAGCGGCCGGTATCGTCGGGCTGCCAATAGGTGACCTCGAAGCCGTTCTGCTTGGCCTCGCTCCAGCGTGCGCGGGCGGTGTCGACGGCGTCCGGGTCCTCGCCATCGAACAACAGCACGACGCGCTCATAGGTCGCCACGTCGGCGGGGAGCGGCACGCCGTCTAGCAGGAAGCGCACGCTGGCGCCGTTGGGATTGTCGTCGTGGATGGTGAGCAGGATCGGCTGCGCGCGCGCCTCGCCCTCGCGCCAGGTGCCGTGCGGCAGAAAGCTGTCGTCCCGAAAGGTCCAAAGATGCGCGTCGAGCGCCTCGGCCCGCTCCTCGGAGGCCGCCTGCACCACCACCCGCCAGCCGCGCTCGAGGGATTTCTCGAGCAAGGCCGGCAGCACGCGCTCCAGGGGCTGGCGCTGCAGGTGATAGAAGAGGATCTCGGTCATCGGGAATTCCTCGGCGTCCGCGCGAGGTTCACGGCGATCCGCTCATGGTTTCACTTCTCGTAATGATCCGCCACCAGCCGATCCAGCAGGCGCACGCCGAAACCCGAAGCCCAGCTCTTGTTGATGTCGGTCTGCGGGGAACCCATGCCGGTGCCGGCGATGTCGAGATGAGCCCAGGGGGTCTTGTCGACGAAGCGCTGCAGCAGCTGCGCTGCGGTGATCGATCCGCCGTCGCGTCCGCCGGTGTTCTTCATGTCGGCGAACTTGGAGTCGATCTTCTTGTCGTATTCCGCGCCAAGCGGCATGCGCCACAGCCGCTCCCCGGTCACCGCCCCGGCCTTGAGCAGGCGCTCGGCGAGCTTGTCGTCATTGGCGAACAGCCCGGCATGCTCATGCCCGAGCGCCACGATGATGGCCCCGGTCAGGGTCGCCAGATCGATCATAAATTTCGGCTTGAACCGCGTGTTGACGTAATGCAGCACGTCGGCGAGCACCAGTCGGCCCTCGGCGTCGGTATTGATGATCTCGATCGTCTGTCCCGACATCGTGGTGACGATGTCGCCCGGGCGCTGCGCGTTGCCGTCCGGCATGTTCTCCACCACGCCGATCGCACCGACCGCGTTGACCCTCGCCTTGCGCTGGGCGAGCGCGTGCAGGAGGCCGACCACGCAGGCGGCGCCGGCCATGTCGCCCTTCATGTCCTCCATCCCGCCGGCCGGCTTGATCGAGATGCCGCCGGTATCGAAGCAGACCCCCTTGCCGATGAAGGCTACCGGGTCGCCGCCCTTCTTGCCGCCGTTCCAGCGCATGATCACCAGGCGGCTCTCGTGTACCGAGCCCTGCCCGACCCCGAGCAGCGCGTTCATGCCGAGCTTCTTCATGGCCGCGATGTCGAGCACCTCGACCACGACGCCGAGCCGCTTCAGGTTTTCCGCCCGGCGCGCCAGCTCCTCGGGATACAGCACGTTGGCTGGCTCGTTGACCAGATCGCGCGCCAGCACGACACCATTGGCCACGGCATCGCGCGGCGCGAACGACTTCTCGACCGAGGCCGGGGTTGCGACCGCGATCGTCACCTTCACCTCCTTGGCACGTTCCTCCTCGTCCTTGCGCTTGGTCTTGTAGCGGTCGAACGCATAGGCGCGCAGCCGGATGCCGAGCGCGAGCTCGGCCACCTGATCGGGTTTCAGGGCGCCGCCCGACAGCTCGGCGATGATGGTGGCCGCGGTCGCGCTCGCGGGGATCCGGCCCATGGCGATGCCGCCGAGCTTCACCAGGTCCTGCTGCTTGAGATCGCGCGCCTTGCCCACGCCGAGCACCACCAGGCGTGACACGTCGAGGCCCGCCGGCGCCACGATCTCCATCGCCGATCCGTTCTTGCCCTTGAAATGGTCGGCTGCGGCGGCACGCTCCAGGAGATCACCGGCCGGGCCCAGGGTCTTGCGGGCGGCGGACCCGTATTTCAGCCCCTCCTCGCAGAACACGACGAGAACGCCCTTCGGGGCGGCGGCCAGCGGGGCAAATTCAAGCTTCAGGACGGTCGGCATGGGGATCCTCTGCGCAGGAAGCGGGTCTTGCCGACAGGTATGGCCCGGTGCGAGCCCCATTGCAAAGCCCAGCGCCCGGCATCGCGGCCCCGGGACCCCGCAGCCTGCGCCCGCAACGAGGCTCGCAACGACCTCGCCCGGCCTCGGGGAGAAGCCGGTTCGGGGGCTTCGGGCACCCTACGGTGCTTGCGCGATATTTTTCGGCTTGGATGGAACGGTGCCTGTGGGTGCGTGTTTGATGTGGAGCCGGGTGGCCCCCCTCCCCCATCCGGCGAAGACCTTGGATCATCTCGCCAGGGTCTTCGTTTTAAGCACTGCGTGTCCGTGAGCCGGCCCATGTCTGTTTCGGTGTCTGCTTACCAATTGAAAATATTGGTTGTCGCTATTGTCATGGTCGCGCTTGGTCACTTTGTTGCGCTTTATTGAATTCAGCGATCGCCTCGAAACAGTCGGCAACCCGTGTGCGCCATCGAGCGGCACGCTCGGCATCGACGCAATGCGCGGAGAAGGTCACATCATGTCCCTTGTGCTGAAGCCGAGCAGCTCGGAGGACACCTACGATGTCCTGCATGGCGAGTTGCAAGTCGGGCAAATCTATAAGCGGAAGGTAGCGCTGCGGCCGGAGTCCCAATGGGTGTGGGCGCTCAACGGCGTTCCGCAGGGCCCCGCCGGGTTGCCCTTCACCGGGCTGGCGGCGACGCTCGACGAGGCCGCGGCGGCCCTGAAGGAAAGGTGGGCCGAGTGGTTGGCATCGGCGAAACTGTCGGAGTCCGGCGGCGAAGCGCCATGATCCGGCCCGGCCGGCCAGCCGGCGGGAGTTTCCCACAGGTCACGCCGCTGCTCGATCACTCCACCCTTCACACTTTCATGAGCAGAAGCCGCCCGGGCACGATCCGGTCCTCGGGGCGATAGCATTCCGCCTTGCGCGCTGACCCGCTGCCCGAGCCTTGGCGAGCTTTATCTTTCGCTCCGCAAGCGGGCTCGAGAGCCGCAACCGCAATGCCTCTTTGCCCGGATGCAGTGAGACCGAGCCGATGCGGCCTGACCGACCGAAGCGCATGGAACATCCGATTGCGCGACGTCAGGAGCTGGACGGCATCGCCCGCGGCCGTGATCGAAGCCGCTTTCCCCGCCCTTCTCCGGCTCAAAGCGAGCGCAGACCCGAATGGTATTCGGGCCTGCGTTGTCGCTATATAGGAATTATGAGCTCATGTCGGCTTCGGCCGATGCCTGCCGGCCCTGCGCCCTCCGAACGGAAATTTCCACGTGACCGCACGTCGATTCCGAGACTTGATCCTGATCGACAGCTGGCTCGGGTAGGCCATGCCCATCGAGAATCTCGAATCTGCGGCGACCGGAATGTCATCGCGAAAATACCAGGTTCGTCGCATCTTCGACGACCGGGCCCGTAATCTCGCGAGCTGGCGCGACAAGGCGGCGTTCTTTCACAGCGAGGATCGCCTCTATTTGAGGTTCCTCATCCCGCCCGGCGCCCGCGTCCTCGAGCTCGGCTGTGGCCCCGGGAATCTGCTCTCTGCGCTCGATCCATCGTTCGGGGTCGGGGTCGACTTCAGCGAGCCGATGATCGCCGAGGCGCGCAGGGCGCATCCAAATCTTTCGTTCTTCGTCGGGGACATCGAGGACGGCGCGTTCATCCGGACGCTGCCCGGGCCTTTCGACTTCATCCTGATCGGCGATACGCTGGGCTCGCTCGACGATTGCCAACAGCTGCTCGAGAACCTGCATCCGCTCTGCACGCGCGCGACGCGGCTCGTGATCGTGTATTTCTCGCACTTGTGGTACCCGGCCCTCAAATTCGCTGGATGGATCGGATTGCGGATGACAGAGCCGCCGCAAAACGTGCTGGCTCCCGCGGATATCCAGGCCTTGGCGGCCCTCGCCGAATTTGAGACCGTCAAAAGCGAGGTTCGGCTGCTGGCTCCGTTCCGCATGCTGGGGCTCGGACGCCTGGTCAATCGCTTCATCGCCCCACTCCCGCTCGTGCGGCAGCTGTGCTTCCGCCACTACACGGTCTGCCGCTCGCTTCGTCACCTGGATGACGGCATCAAGTCCGCAACCGTGGTCATTCCGGCCCGAAACGAGAAGGGCAACATCGAGCCCGCGATCGGGCGTCTTCCGCAATTCACCGAAGAGCTCGAGATCATCTTTGTCGAAGGCCATTCGCACGACGGCACATGGGCGGAAATCCAGCGGGTGAAGGCTGCATTTCCGCAACGCGACATCAAGGCGGTGCAGCAGAAAGGCAAGGGCAAGGCCGATGCGGTGTTCACGGCGTTCGATCTGGCGCGCGGCGACGTCTTGTTCATCCTCGACGCGGACCTGACGGTGCCGCCCGAGCAATTGCCGAAATTCTGGCAGGCGCTCAAGTCCGGCAAGGGCGAGTTCATCAACGGCTCCCGCCTGGTCTATCCGATGGAATCCGACGCCATGCGCGCACTCAACCTCGCCGCCAACAAGGCGTTCTCGCTTTTGTTCACGTGGCTGCTCTCGCAACGCTTCACCGACACGCTGTGCGGCACCAAGGTCCTGCGCCGCACCGACTACAGGCGGCTGCAGGCCGGCCGCGCTTACTTCGGGGACTTCGATCCTTTCGGCGATTTCGACCTCATCTTCGGCGCCGCAAAGCTCGGGCTGAAAGTCGCCGAGGTTCCGATTCGTTATGCAAGCCGCACCTATGGCGAGACCCAGATCTCCCGCTTTCGCCACGGCCTGATGCTGTTGCGGATGGTGGTGTTCGCTTTCTTGCGCATAAAGGCGCTTTGATGCGCGGCGATTCGAGCCACATCACGAAAAACCCGGCACGCGGCCGATTGTGGCCGGCTGCGGAGACCCTGGGACACCCGCAATCGTTGCGGCCGCCGGCCGGTAAGCCGAACTCTTCCCGATCGAGGGCAAAACGGCCCGATTTCGGCCGGCCGTTCCGGGTAACAGGGTGACACCAGGAGAAAATTAACCATGTGGGTCGGGCCATCGGTGGCTTGGCTTAACCCTTTGTTGTACATATGCAACAGGTTCGCCTTGGCGAGGCCACTTTGTTGCGGGATCAAGTGGCTTGTGGTGGTTGGGGGCGGTTTCACCATTGGCAGTTTCACCGCGGGCGGAGGGGCCCCCGCGTGTGCCGATGGGCGACCGGCATTGGGGTAGTACGGGCGGATGGGGTCGATCGGGCGTTACACTTTCCGCACCACGCTCGGTGCGTTCCTGGTGGTGCTCATCAGCGTGACCGCGTTGATGTGGATCACGCAGGCATTGCGCGACATCGACCTGATGACCAACCAGGGCCAGGGTGTCCTGACCTTCGTGGGCCTGACCGCGCTCATCATTCCCCTGCTCGTCATGATCATCGCGCCGATCGCCTTCATGGTGGCCATGGCCTATGTGCTCAACAAGCTCGCCACCGACTCCGAGCTCATCGTGATGAACGCCGCCGGAATGTCGCCATGGCATCTGTTCCGCCCGTTTCTGGCGGTCGCGGTGCTGGTCTCGCTCCTGGTCCTGGTGATCGCCGCCTATGTGTCCCCCAGGTGCCTGCGCGAGCTCGGACGCTGGATCACCGAGATCCGCGCCGACCTCGTCACCCGCATCGTGCAGCCCGGCCGCTTCATAGCGCTCTCGTCCGGGGCC
The DNA here is from genome assembly GCA_036498625.1 of Xanthobacteraceae bacterium. Lineage (GTDB taxonomy): Bacteria > Pseudomonadota > Alphaproteobacteria > Rhizobiales > Xanthobacteraceae > VAZQ01. Next base: position 8,469 of record DASYFD010000098.1, read on the forward strand.
CTCACCCTGCACATCCGCGAACGGCTGCCGAACGGGCAGCTGCTCGGCATCTTCATCGATGATCAGCGCGATCAGAAGGAGCGGGTGACGTTCCTGGCCGAGCAGGGCGACATCATCACCAAGGATACCGGCACCTATCTCCTGCTGGCGGACGGCAGCGTGCAGCGGCAGCAGACCGGAGACCGCGATCCCAACATCGTCCAGTTCGATCGCTACGCCTTCGATCTGTCGCATCTGTCGTCGGAGACCCAGAGCACCCTGAAATACGGATCGCGCGAGCGCTATCTGTGGGAGCTCCTTGCTCCAAGTCCCGACGACCCTTCCCTCAACGACCGGCCCGAGCAGATGCGGGCCGAGCTGCATGACCGAATCACCGCGCCGCTCTACCCGATCGTCATCGCGGTGCTGACCTTCGCCTACCTGGGCGCGCCGCGCACCACCCGGCAAAGCCGGACCTTGTCGCTTCTGTTCGCGATCGGCGCCGTCGTCACACTGCGCGCGCTCGGGTTTGTCGGCATGCTGGCCGGTGCCCGCGTGCCAGTGGCGCTGGTGATTCCCTATGCGGCGCTGCTCACGGCTTTGGGTTTCGGCTATTGGGGAATATCCCGCGGCGTCATCATCGAGCCGCCCGCTTTCATCACCGATGCCATCACCGGCTTCATGGAACGGATGGCGGAACGCTCGGCGCGCCTGACGGGGCAGACGCGATGATCGCGGGCACGCTCTCACGCTATTTCGGGTTGCGGTTCTTCAATGCGGTGTTCGCCGTGTTCGTGGGGGCGATGTCATTGGTCGCGATGATCGACTTCCTCGAGATGCTGCGGCGCACCAGCGACATGAAGGACGTCTCGGCCCTGCTGGTGGCCAAGATCACGGTCTTTCGCCTGCTGTTCGTCACCGAACGGATCATTCCATTTGCGGTGCTGGTCGGCGCGATGTCCTGCTACCTGAATTTGTCACGCCGGCTCGAGCTGGTGATCGCCCGCTCGGCCGGCATCTCGGCCTGGCAATTCATTGCGCCCGCCCTGGTGATCGCGCTGCTGATCGGAACCGCCGCGACGACGATCTACAATCCCCTGTCGGCCATCCTGCGGGAGCGGTCGGTGCGCCTGGAGGAGGCGGTTTTCAACGGCGGCGGCAGCGCCCAGGGCGCCGGCGGCAGCTTCTGGGTGCGTCAGCGCGGCGACGACGGGCAAGCAATCATCAGCGCGAAGGTCAGCCGACGTCAGGGCATCGAGCTGGGCGGGGTCAGCGTCTTCCGCTACGACGAGGCGGGGCATTTCCGCGACCGCATCGAGGCCAGGAGCGCGACGCTCGAAGCCGGCTATTGGCGCCTCGAGGGAGCCCGCATTCATGCCAGCGGCACGCCGCCTGCGGAGCTCGATACCTATCGGTTCAAGACGACGCTGACGCCCGAGCAGGTGAGCGAAAGCTTCGCCACCCCGGAAACCGTGCCGTTCTGGCAGCTCTCGTCCTATATCCGGCTGGCGGAAGACGCCGGGCTGGCGGCCGCCGCCTACCGGCTGCAGTATTATCAGCTCCTGGTGCAGCCATTCTATTTCGCCTCGATGGTTCTCCTGGCCGCCGCGGTAAGCCTGCGCTTCTTCCGCTTTGGCGGCGTGCAAAAGATGGTCTTGGGCGGCATCACCGGCGGCTTTTTCCTCTTTGTGCTGGCAAAGATCACCGGCGACTTGAGCAAGGCCGGCCTGATGCCGCCGCTGGCGGCGGCCGCCCTGCCCGCGCTGTTCGGCGGGGTCACCGGCCTGGTGACCTTGTTGTACCAGGAGGACGGGTGATGGCGCCGCCGTCCAGCCCGCGTCCGCTCCGGTCGCGCCGCGCCAGTCGCCGCGGCGGCGCCCGCATGCTTGCGCTCGCCGCAGCGGCGCTCGCCGTCATGGCGATCGACGCCGGCAACGGCCCCGCGCGCGCCCAACAGAGCCTCACCTTCCCGCCGCGACCGGCGCCGGTGGCGCGCCCCCCGGTCGCGCCGGGCGCCGACAAGCAGATGCTCGTGCGCGCCGACGAGGTCGACTACGACTACACCAACAATCGCGTGTCCGCGGTAGGCAACGTCCAAATCTATTATTCGGGATCGACGCTGGAGACCGATCGCGTCATCTATGACCAGAAGACCAAACGCCTGCACGCGGAAGGCAATGTCCGGCTGACCGACGCCGACGGCAAGGTCACCTACGGCCAGATCATCGATCTCAGCGACAACTTCCGCGACGGCTTCGTCGACTCGTTGCGCCTCGATCTGCCGGAGCAGACCCGCGTCGCATCCAGCCGCGCCGAACGCAGCGGCGGCAACTTCACGGTTTTCGAGAACGGCGTCTATACCGCCTGCGAGCCCTGCAAGGACAATCCGCTCAAGCCGCCCGAATGGCAGGTGAAGGCCGCGCGGATCATTCACGATCAGGGCGAGAAGATGCTCTATTTCGAGGATGCCCGGATCGAGTTCTACGGCGTGCCGCTCGCCTATATGCCGTACCTTTCGGCCCCCGATCCGACCGTCAAGCGCAAGACCGGCCTGCTGATGCCGCTGATCAGCACGAGCTCGCTGTACGGCGTCGGCATGACCGTACCGTACTATTGGGCGCTGGCGCCGGACTACGACGTCACCTTCTCGCCGATGGTCACCACCCGCCAGGGCCCCCTGCTGCAGGGCGAATGGCGCCAGCGTCTGGTGAGCGGTTCCTACAACATCCGCGCGGCGGGCATCTTTCAGCTCGACCGGGAGCAGTTCGTGAAAGCCGGCGACGTCCCCGGCGATCGCAGCTTCCGCGGCAGCATCGAATCGAGCGGCCAGTTCAACCTGAGCGACAAGTGGATCTGGGGTTGGGACACCACCGTGCTGACCGACAAGACCTTCCTGGCCGACTACCGGCTTTCGCAATTCGCGGCCAATTACGACACGCTCAGCATGGTGCTGAGATCGCCGGACTACGCGCTTTCCCAGCTCTATCTGGCGGGCCGCGGCGACCGCAGCTATTTCGATGCGCGCGCGATGTATTTCTACGGATTTTCCGCCTCCGACGTGCAGAAGCAGATTCCGGTGGTGCTGCCGGTGATCGACCACGACTACACGGTCGATGAGCCGATCCTCGGCGGCGCGCTCAGCTTCCACAACAACCTGACGTCGATCACCCGGCAATCCGCCAATTTCGATCCGATCTCGGCGAGCGCGTTCCAGACTGGTCTGTGCACGCTCGCCACCGCCGACCCGCGCGCGCTCAATCCGACCAACTGCGTGCTGCGGGGCGTTCCCGGCACCTATACGCGGTTCTCGACCTCGGTGGATTGGCGGCGCACCTTCATCGACCCCTACGGGGAGATGTTCACGCCGTTCTTCTCGCTGCGCGGGGACGTCGCGTCGGTGCAGGTCACCAACCAGCCCGGCGTCTCCAACTACATCAGCCCGGGCAACACCGAGATCGCCCGCGCCATGCCGACGGCCGGGCTCGAATACAAATATCCCTTCATCAGCGTGCAGTCGTGGGGCACCCAGACGATCGAGCCCATCGCGCAGGTCATCTTGCGTCCGAACGAGGCTCAGACCAACGCGCTGCCGAACGAGGACGCGCAAAGCCTGATCTTCGACGACTCCAACCTGTTCAAGATCGACAAGTTCTCCGGCTGGGATCGCGTCGAGGGCGGCGGCCGCGTCAATGCCGGGGTCCAGTACACCGCCCAGTTCAACCGCGGCGGCAACGTCAACCTGCTGTTCGGCGAATCCTATCAAATGTTCGGAACGAACTCCTTCGCGGTCGGCGGTCTCACCAATACCGGCATCAACAGCGGGCTCGACACCACGCGGTCCGACTACGTTGCACGGGCCTCCTACCAGCCGAACTCGACCTTCATGTTCACGTCGCGGTTCCGCTTCGACCAGCAAAGCTTCGCGACCCAGCGGATGGAGCTCGAGACCAGCGCCAATTTCGGCCGCTGGAACGCCACGGTGATGTATGGCGACTATGCCGCCCAGCCCGCGCTCGGGCTGGACCAGCGCCAGGGAATCCTCGCCAACGGCCGCTACAAGCTCAACGAGAACTGGGTGCTGCTCGGCGGGGCCCTCTATGACATCAGGGCCGAGAAGCTCAGCCAGACCCAGATCGGGATGGGCTACATCGACGATTGCCTCATCTTGGCCTTGAATTATATGACATCCTATTCCTACAGCGGATCGACGTCGGCCAACAACACGATCTTCCTCCAGCTCAGCCTGCGGACGCTGGGCGGCGGGTCGGTGGGTCAGGGGACTTCCGGGATCAGCAACGGATTTCCGGGCTTGCATTGACGCGAGCCGGCGGAAGCCGGGGCGGAGGATAAGGCGGAAAAAGCGTGGCTCGATGTCGCGCCCCGATTGCAATGCGGCGCGGATCGGAGGAAAAGCGTATACTTTGACGGGCGAAGCAGTGAAGGCACCGGTTCGGTGGACACAGCGATGGCAGCCATTTTCAAGCTCCTCTACCCTGGTTTCCTCTCGCGCGGCCTCGCGCTCGGCGCGGCCGCGCTCATCGTCACGGCGGCGATCGGCGGCGCGCAGGCCCAGAACGTCGTCGCCTTCGTCAACGGCGAGCCGATCACGGCCCTCGACGTCGACCAGCGCAGCAGGCTCATCGAGGTGTCGTCGCCGACCCACAAGCCGCCGCCGCGCTCCGAGGTGCTCGACGAGCTCATCAACGAGAAGCTGCAGATCCGCGAGGCCAAGCGCTGGGGCATCGACCCGACCGACGATGACGTCAACCAGGCGTTCGCCAGCGCGGCGCAGCAGATGCACATGAATACGGAGCAATTCGTCCAGACGCTGACCAAGGCCGGCGTCACGCCGATGACGTTCCGGGCGCGCCTGCGGGCGCAGCTCGTCTGGGCACCGCTGGTGCGCGGGCGCTATCAGTCCAGCCTGGAGATCTTCGACAAGGATATCCTGCAGGAGATGATCAACAAGAAGACCGATGCCGACGAGGCGGCGAGCTTCGACTATACCCTGCGCCCGATCCTGTTCGTGGTTCCGCCCGGGTCGCCGGTCGCCGCGTTCGAGGATCGCAAGCGCGAGGCGGAGGGATTGCGCAACCGCTTCCGGAGCTGCGATGACGGCCTTCCCTTCGCGCGCGCCCTCAAGGACGTGGCGGTCCGCGACCAGATCGTCCGCAGCTCCGCCGACATTCCCGCCGAGCTGCGCAAGGGGCTCGATGCCGTGCCGGTCGGCCAATTGACGACTCCCGAGGTCACCAAGCTCGGCATCGAGATGTTCGCGGTCTGCGCCAAGGACGCCGCCAAGTCCGACAACGCCGTCGGCAAGAAGCAGGCGCGCGAGACCTTGTTCACGGAGAAATTCAAGCAGCAGTCGAACAAATATCTGCAAGAGCTGCGCAAGGCCGCGCTGATCGAGCCGGGCCCGGCCAAGTAGGCGCCTGCGATGTCCCTGCCTCTGGCGTTGACGCTGGGCGAGCCGGCGGGGATCGGCGCCGACATCACGTTGGCGGCTTGGCGGCGGCGCGCCGAGCTCGCATTGCCGGCGTTCTACCTGCTCGCCGATCCGGCCTATTTGGCCGCGCGCGCCGCGCGCCTGGCGCTCGATATCCCGATCGCGGTGGTCGAGCCCGCGGCAGCCGCCGCCGCCTTCCGCACCGCCCTCCCGGTGGTCGATATCGGGGTCGCCATAACCGCACAGCCGGGCCATCCGGACCAAACCAGCGCGCCCGCGGCGCTCGCCGCCATTAACCGCGCGGTCGCCGACGTGCGGGCGGGAATTGCCGCCGCCGTCGTCACCAATCCGGTGGCGAAGAATGTGCTCTACCGGGCCGGCTTCGCGGAGCCGGGCCATACCGAATACCTGGCCAAGCTGGCGCAGGGAGCGACCGGCAAGCCGATTCATCCGGTCATGCTGCTATGGTCGCCCGAGCTGGCGGTGGTTCCCGTCACCATTCACCTGCCGCTGCGCGAGGTCGTCGGCAGGCTCACGACCGATCTCATCGTGCAGACCGGCCGCATCGTGGCGCACGACTTCGCCGTCCGCTTCGGCATTGCGCGCCCGCGGCTGGTGGTGGCCGGCCTCAATCCCCATGCCGGCGAGGATGGCGCGCTCGGCTTGGAGGACCTCGAGGTGGTGCGCCCGGCCGTCGAGCGATTGCGCCAGGACGGCATCGACGCGCGCGGGCCGCTTCCGGCCGACACCCTGTTCCACGCCGCGGCGCGGGCCGGCTACGACGTGGCGCTCGCCATGTATCACGACCAGGCGCTGATCCCGATCAAGACATTGGCGTTCGATCACGCCGTCAACGTCACGCTCGGGCTGCCGTTCGTGCGTACCTCGCCCGACCATGGCACCGCCTTCGATATCGCCGGTTCCGGGCGCGCCGATCCCACCAGCCTGATCGCCGCGCTTGCGCTCGCGGCCCGGCTTTCCGCCCAATCGGAGCCGCGGCCCGTTGCGCTGCGCGCATGAGCGCGATCGACGACCTGCCGCCACTGCGCGAGGTGATCAGCCGGCACGGCTTGCGTGCCAAGCGCTCGCTCGGCCAGAACTTCCTGCTCGATCTCAATCTCACCGCCCGCATCGCGCGCGCGGCCGGCCCGTTCGACGACGTCACCATCATCGAGATCGGGCCCGGTCCGGGCGGGCTCACGCGGGCATTGCTCGCAGCCGGTGCACGCCGGGTCATCGCCGTCGAGCGCGACCAGCGCGCCATCGCGGCCTTGGCTGAGATCGCCGCGCACTATCCGGGACGTCTCGACGTGGTGGCGGCCGACGCGCTCAAGCTCGATCCGAGCGCGCGTCTCAACGGCGAGCGTGCCCGCATCGTGGCCAACCTGCCCTACAATATCGCGACCGTGCTCCTGGTCTCCTGGCTCACCCTCGAACCCTGGCCGCCCTGGTACGACCGGCTCATCTTGATGTTCCAGCGCGAGGTCGCCGAGCGCATCGCCGCCCGCCCCGGCCAGAAGAGCTACGGACGCCTGTCGGTGCTCGCCGGCTGGCGCAGCGAGGCCCGCATCCTGTTCGACGTGGCCGCCTCGGCGTTCGTGCCCGTGCCCAAGGTCACCTCGACGCTGGTGGAGCTCCTCCCGCGCGCCGCGCCTTTGGCCTGCGACGCCAATGCGCTGCAGCGGGTCACGCAAGCCGCCTTCGGACAGCGCCGGAAAATGTTGCGCCAGAGCCTACGCTCGCTCGGCGGCGAGCCGCTGGCGCTGCTGGCGGCTGCCGGCATCGCGGAAACCGCGCGCGCCGAAGAGATTTCGATCGAGGGATTCGTCGCGTTGGCGCGCGCCTTCGGCGGTGCCGACCCGACGCCCGGCTGAGCGGTGCCGCTGCCTACAGCTTCGACTGCAGGCCGCGCACGAATGTCGAAAGGCCGGTTTGCCGCTCGCGCTTGAGGCGCTCGGCGGCCAGGATCGATTGCACATCGGCAAACGCCCGATCGATGGCGTTGTTGATCACCACGTAGTCGTATTCAGCCCAATGGCTCAACTCGTCGAAGACCTTGGCCATGCGGGCCCTTATCACCTCGTCGGTATCCTGCGCGCGCTTGTGCAGGCGCCGCTCGAGCTCGGGAACCGAGGGCGGCAGCACGAACACGCTGACGAGATCGCCCCGCACCTTCTCGCGCAGCTGCTGGGTGCCCTGCCAATCGATGTCGAAGAGCACGTCGCGACCGCGCGCCAGCGCCGCCTCGACCGGCGCACGCGGCGTGCCGTAGCGATTGCCGAACACCTGCGCCCATTCCAGGAGGCCGGCCTCCTGCGCCATCCGGTCGAAGCTCGCGTCGTCGACGAAGTGGTAATGCTCGCCCGCGACCTCGCCCGGCCGCTGCTTGCGCGTGGTCACCGAGATCGAGAGATCGACCATCGGATCGGCCTCCAGCAGCTTGCGCGACAGCGTCGTCTTGCCGGCGCCCGAAGGTGAGGACAGCACCAGCATCAACCCGCGGCGGGCGATCATCGCGTGCTCGTGGCCGGCGGCCGTCACCATCGGTCACGCCCGCGGCCCGCCGCTTGCCTCCCTGGCTGGCGCGGGAGGTTCGGGGCGGGGGCGTCTGGTGAGGAAACGAACCTGCTTGGCATGCCCGCACTATTCCAGATTCTGCACCTGCTCGCGGAACTGCTCCACGACGCTTTTGAGCTCCAGGCCGATATTGGTGAGCTCCACGTCGTTCGACTTGGCGCAGAGCGTGTTGGCCTCGCGATTGAGTTCCTGGGCGAGGAAATCGAGCCGGCGGCCGATCGAGCCGCCCTGGCTCATCAGATGGTTGACCTGCGCAACGTGGGAGGTCAGACGGTCGAGCTCTTCGCGGATGTCGGCCTTGCTGGCGATCAGGATCGCCTCCTGGTGCAGCCGGTCGGGATCGAAACGGCCGGAGGCTTCCAGCAACAACGCCACTTGCTCGGCGATGCGCGCCTTGACGGCCTCCGCGCGCCGGCCCGGCGCCGCGTCGGCCCGCGCCGCCAGCGCCGCGATCTCGTTCAGCCGCTGGGTCAGGATTTCGCTCAAAGCCGCGCCCTCGTGCCGGCGCATGGCCGCAAGCTCCGCAACCGTCTGTTGAAAGCCGGCGACGACGGCCGCTTCGGCGGCGCGCCGATCCTCCTCCTTCTCGTCCTCATCGATCACCTCGATGACGCCCTTGAGGGCGAGAATGCCGTCGAGCCGCGGCGGCGCCGCCTCGACGCGGCCCGCCAGGCTGCGGATGGTAGCGAGCGCAGCCGCCAGCACCGGCTCGTTGATGCGCACGATCGGAACCACACCACGGCGCTCGGCCGTGAGCGTGCCGTAGACGGTGCCGCGAGTCAGCACCTCGGCGGCACGGTTGCGCACCGGAAGCTCCACGGCGTCCCAACCCGGCGGCAATCGCAGCCGCAGATCGAGCCCCTTGGCGTTGACCGATTTCAGCTCCCACGCCCAGGCATAGGGCCCGCTGACGCCGTGGCCACGGGCAAAGCCGGTCATGCTCGAAAGCGCCATCGGCATCACCTTGCTTCGCGCTGACTTTCCAAGGGAACAGATTCGAGCGCGACCTTAGAGCATTTTCAGGAAAAAGCACGCCCCGGACGGGGGTCCGGAGCGGAAGCCGGGGTCGCCGGTTGGAGAATACGCGTTCGTCGCCAGCCGAATATGCGCGCTGTATTCGCGCGGCCGGACCGCTCAGCCCGGAGGTTTCCGCTTGGCCACCGGCGCGCCCGGCTTGCCGGGAGCCGAGGCCCGCGCCGGCGCCAGCACGTTGTCGGGGGAGGAATCCTTCGCCTCCTGCTCGATGGTGCGCAATTTGCCGACGTTCTTCTGGTGCTGGTCGTAGCTGTCGGAAAAGGCATGGCCGCCGGTGCCGTCGGCCACGAAGAACAGCTCCTTGGTGCGGGCCGGATTGGCGGCGGCCTCGAGCGAG
>DASYFD010000099.1:0-2749 GCA_036498625.1 Xanthobacteraceae bacterium
GGTGACCATGTCGCCATAGACGCCGTTGTCGCGCAGATTGCGCGCGGACGAGGCGTATTCGACACGCACCTTCGACCAGTCGCACTCGAGTTCCTCGGCGACGATCATCGGCAGCGCGGTGATGGCGCCCTGCCCCATTTCTGTATGCGGCGAGCGGATGAGGATGCCGCCATCCGGATCGATGGCGAGGAACGCGTTGACCTCGTGCGGCGCCGTCCCCGCCCCATAGGGCTGCGCGGCGATGGTCGCCGCCTCAGCCAGACCGGGCAACGCCACACTGATCGCGAGGCCGCCCGCGGCGGACGTCGATGCGACGATGAAGTGACGGCGGGTGATTGATGTTCTGACGATCTCGTTCATGGCTGGTCCTCCGCTCACGTCTTCATCAGCGCCGCGGCGCGGTGGATCGCCTTGCGGATGCGCACGTAGGTGCCGCACCGGCAGATATTGGTGAGATTGTTGTCGATGTCCTCATCGGTCGGCTTGGGATTGTCCTTGAGGAAGGCCACCGCCGCCATGATCTGGCCGGACTGGCAATAGCCGCACTGCGGCACATCCTCGGCCAGCCAGGCCTGCTGCACCGGGTGCTTGGTTTCCGGCGAGAGCCCTTCGATGGTGGTGACCTCCTTCCCGGCGGCGTCGCTGACCTGCATGCTGCAGGAGCGAACGGCCTCGCCGTCGACGTGTACGGTGCAGGCGCCGCATTGTGCGATGCCGCAACCGAATTTGGTGCCGGTCAATCCGATCTCGTCGCGGATGACCCACAGCAGGGGCGTCTCCGGCTCGATATCAAGCTGATACGGCCGTCCATTGACCTTGAAGGAGATCATGGGGAATCCCGTGGCGCAGACCGCGTGCGGCAGACGGCCGGCGCCGTGCGACCGAATCTGCCTGAATATTGGATAGCGGCGTCAGCCTAGCATCGGGGCGGCCGAAGCGACCTTCACAGACTCTTGAGAATTAGAAAATTTATAAGCTCATTGCCGGCTCGCATGGCGGCCTACCTCAGCAGCATATCAAATCAGGCGGAATGTCACTAGATCGCAGCTTCGGCTCAGGCCATAGTCCCGCCCGCTGCCGGGGCCCTTCACAGACATGACTCAAGCGACCGACATTCTGGGCGCGCGCCGCCCCTCGCACGTCCGCATGGTCGGCGTCGTAGCGGCAGCCCATTTCGTCTCGCACTACTACACAATCCTGCTGGCGCCGCTGCTGCCCTTCGTGCGCGCGGATTATGGTGTCACATACACCGAGATCGGCTTCGCCTTCGCCGCCTTCAACATCGTATCGGCGCTGTTGCAGACGCCGGCCGGGTTCCTCGTCGACAGGCTTGGCGCCCGCGTGCTGCTGATCGCCGGGCTGTTGGTGGGCGCCGGCGCCTTCATCGCCGCGGGGCTGATCGATTCGTTCTGGGTGCTGGTGGCGATGTTCGCCGTCGCCGGCCTGGGCAACACCGCCTATCACCCCGCGGACTATGCGCTGCTGTCGGAGCACGTGCCAGCGGATCGAATCGGCCAGGCCTTCTCGGTGCACACGTTCGCCGGCATGCTCGGCTCCGCGGTGGCGCCGGCGAGCCTGCTGTTCATGCAGGCGATGTGGGGCTGGCGCGGCGCCTTCATCGGCGCCGGCATCCTCGGCATCGCGGTGGCGGTGCTGCTGATAACCGTACGCGACGCCGCACCGAAAGGCGTCCACCCGGCCCCGCCGCGCAAGACGGCGGACAGTGGGACGGCCAGCTGGCGCGTGCTGCTGTCCGCGCCGATCCTGCTCAATCTCGTCTTTTTCATGCTGCTGGCGCTGACGAGTTTCGGCATTTCCAATTATTCGGTGGTGGCCCTGGCGGCCCTGCATGGAACCCCGGTGACCACCGGCAACATGGCGCTCACCGCCAACCTGCTGCTGACGGCGCTCGGCGTGCTGGTCGGCGGCCTTTTGGTCGGCCGGACGCAGCGGCACGCCGTGGTTGCAACCATCGGGCTCGCGGCCTACGCCGTTTTCACGATCATGGTCGGGGAAATCAACCTGGCCGCGCCGGCGCTGATCGCCGTGATGGCGCTCGGCGGGCTCGCCAATGGGGTGATCATGCCCTCCCGCGACATGATCGTGCGCGCTGTGACCCCGCCCGGCTCGTTCGGCAAGGTTTTCGGCTTCGTCACCACCGGGTTCAACGTCGGCGGCATCATCGCCCCCCTCCTTTTCGGCGCGATCATGGACCACGGCAGCCCCCGGCTGGTGTTCCTGCTGGTTGCGGCCTTCAGCCTGATCTCGATCGCCACGGTGATGACGCGGCCGACGCGCACAGCCTGAAAGCGCCACCGGCCGCCAATAGGACTGGACCGAAAAAGCCGGACATCGTATAGCGTCCCCCGATTGAGGGACATGACCGGCCCGCCGGCGCGCATTGCCAAAAGGCCAGGAATTTCCTAATTAAATCAGGCAGCTTACTGGGGAATAGTTCAACGGTAGAACTGCGGACTCTGACTCCGTCAATCTAGGTTCGAATCCTAGTTCCCCAGCCAACATTGGCGCCAACCCACTGAACATCTTGGACAATTTCTCTCCGGCTTGAGACGTCAAGCTGGAGTTTTGCCGTGGTGCTCCCACAATGCTCCCACATCACCCGGAAACGGGGGGTCTATTATTATCGGCGCAGGATGCCACGGCGCTCCAAAGGCGAGCTGACGCTCTCCTTGCGCACCCGGTCGTTTCGGGAAGCGCAATGGCCGGGGAGCTGGACCGGGAGCTGTCG
>DASYFD010000100.1:0-2964 GCA_036498625.1 Xanthobacteraceae bacterium
CTTCTTTCAGCGCCAGCTGCGGGTCGAAGCCCAGCTCTACCTCTGCCTTGATGTCGCGCAGCGCCACGACCTTGTCGCGCAGCGGCACCCGGTAGCGCTTGTCGGGCGCGATGTCGTTGTCGTAGCTCCATTCGTGGATGCCCATCTTCTGGCTGAAGACCTCCACGGCCGGCAGCGGCCTGTCGGCGATGTCCTCGCCGCGGCACATCTTGTCGATCGAGAGCGCCGCCTCGTGGGCATGGGCCACCGCCCAGATGATGTTCTTGGGCCCGAAGGCGGCGTCGCCGCCGAAGAAGATCTTGGGGTTGGTGGAGGCCATGGTCTTGGGGTCGACCTTGGGCATGTCCCACTTGTCGAACTCGATGCCGATATCGCGCTCGATCCAGGGAAACGCGTTCTCCTGGCCGACCGCGACCAGCACGTCGTCGCAGGGGAAATGCTGGTCCGGCTCGCCGCTCGGCACCAGATTGCGGCGGCCCTTGGCGTCGTACTCGGCCTTCACCTTCTCGAACAGCACGCCGGTCAGGCGGCCGTTCTCGTGGGTGAATTCCTTGGGCACGAGGAAATTATGGATCGGGATGTCCTCGTGCATGGCGTCCTCCTTCTCCCAGGGGGACGCCTTCATCTCCTCGAAGCCGGAGCGCACGATGACCTTGACGTCCTCGCCGCCGAGCCGGCGCGAGGAGCGGCAGCAGTCCATGGCGGTGTTGCCGCCGCCCAGCACCAGGACGCGGCGGCCGATCTTGGTCACATGGCCGAAGGAGACCGAGGAGAGCCAGTCGATGCCGATATGGATGTTGGCGGCTGCCTCCTTGCGGCCCGGCAGCTCGAGTTCGCGGCCGCGCGGCGCGCCGGAACCGACGAAAATCGCGTCCCAGTCGCCCCCCAGAAGCGCCTTGAGACTGTCGATGCGCTTGCCGCCGACGAACTCGATGCCGAGATCCAGAATATAGTTGCACTCTTCGTCGATGATCGATTCCGGCAGCCGGAAGCGGGGAATCTGCGTGCGGATCATTCCGCCCGCCTTGGGGTCCTGGTCGAAGACGGTGCAGTGATAGCCGATCGGAGCAAGATCGCGCGCGACCGCGAGCGAAGCCGGGCCGCCTCCGACCAGCGCGATGCGCTTGCCGTTCCGGTGGACGGCGGGCCGCGGCAGGCGTCCGCGAATGTCCTCCTTGTAGTCGGCGGCCACGCGCTTGAGACGGCAGATCGCCACCGGGTCCTTCTCGACCCGGCCGCGCCGGCACGCCGGCTCGCATGGCCGGTCGCAGGTGCGCCCGAGGATGCCCGGGAACACGTTCGATCTCCAGTTGACCATGTAGGCGTCGCCGTAGCGGCCGGCCGCGATCAGACGAATATATTCCGGCACCGGCGTGTGCGCCGGACAAGCCCATTGGCAATCCACGACCTTGTGGAAATAATCAGGTGCAGCAATGTCGGTAGGTTTCATTGACTCCTCGTGCACGCACACATGTCGCGCCCCAGAACGGATAACCCCGCGCGAGCAGGTGTCGGCCGGTCTCCCCCCGGATGGCCCGGCTTATGGCTGCCGAATCCGCGGCGAATGTTATTAGAGCGGCGCCTCAAATACCACCGATACATTCCTCATAACAGGGGCCTGAATTGCGTGGGGACACCGGCGATGCAGGGCGGCCACAGTCGCGCGAATGTGTTAATGAAATCTTTATGCCAATTGTCCCGTTCTCGGCGTAAGCCTCTGAATATGAACGAGTTTTTTCGGATGGAAGATTGCCGCACACGCACCCTCAGGCGCGGCCTGAAGTTTGCACTGCGGTCAAGGGTCGCGGACGCGCCGGCCGATGCCAGCGATGCAACCCGGATGGGTAGACCTGGTCGCGTGGACGTCGGGCGGAGCATGCGCGGAAGAAAATACGATGCGCGACATTTTTGAAGAGATCTTCGCTCAGGGACCGATCGATCCGGTCGAGGCGGTGCAACGGTCGGGCCGTGCGCAATTGCGGAAGCGCTTCTACAAGAACGCTCATGTGGACGAAACCGAAGGAGGTTTTGCCGTCCGCCTCGATGGACGCGCGGTGCGCAGCCCCGCCCGGCGCGTCCTGGAAGTCCCGAGCCGCGCGCACGCGCACGCGCTTGCGGCCGAATGGAACGCGCAGGAAGAGTTGATTGATCCCGTGAACATGCCGCTCACGCGGCTTGCCAATTCGATCATCGATGGTGTGGTGGATGCGCCGGCCGCGGTGGCGGCGGAGATCGAGAGATATCTCGGCTCCGATCTCGTGGTTTATCGCGCGACGAGCCCGCAGGGCCTGATCGCGCGCCAGGCGCAGGTCTGGGATCCGCTGCTTGATTGGGCTCACCAAGCGCTTGGGGCCCGCTTCGTGCTGGCGCAGGGGATCCGTTTCGTGGCCCAGCCGGCGGCGGCGCTGGCGGCCGCGCGTAGCGCCATCCCGCGCGACCCCTGGCGGCTGGGCGCGCTCAATGCGATCACCACGCTCACCGGCTCCGCCCTGATCGCGCTCGCGGTTCAGGCCGGGCGGCTTTCGGCTGACGAGGCCTGGGCGGCGGCGCATGTGGACGAGGATTGGAACATGGACTTCTGGGGGCGGGACGAGCTGGCGCTGGAGCGGCGCGCCGTCCACTTTGCCGAGATGAAGGCGGCGGCGTCGGTGCTCGCTCTGCACCCGGCCGCATAGGTGGAGGCTCGGATGCGAATGAAAGCCACCTTCGATCTCACCTGCACCCTGTGGCTCGATCAGCCCGGCCCGTGGACTCTCAATCGCCGCTCGGAGGCGGTCACACCATGAAGGACATCGTCGAGAAGCTCGACCATCGTCGCTCCGCCGCCCGCGCCGGCGGCGGCGCCGCCCGCATCGAGGCCCAGCACAAGCGCGGCAAGCTCACCGCGCGCGAGCGCATGGAGCTGTTGATGGACAAGGGCTCGTTCGAGGAGTTCGACATGTTCGTCGAGCACCGCTCGGCCGA
>DASYFD010000101.1:0-6449 GCA_036498625.1 Xanthobacteraceae bacterium
GCCGGCTCCAGGAACCCCGATGCGGCCCGCGATCTGCTTAAGTTCCTCAAGAGCCCGGCGGCGCTATCGGTGTTGAAGGCGCAAGGCATGGAGCCGGGGTGAGGGTTCGTGGTTCGTAGTATGGGTTGAGCTCATCAGGGCGTTTACGCCCGTCTTCGCGGGCTATGCGAAACCCATCAACGGCGTTTGATGGGTTTCGCAAGAGCTCAACCCATCCTACAGAAATCCTACACCGCCTCCCCGTTCTCCTCGCCCTCTTCCGTGAGCCGCTCGACCGAGACCACCCGCTCGCCCTCCGCGGTGGAGAACACGATCACGCCTTGGGTCGAGCGCCCGGCGATGCGGATGCCGTCGACCGGGCAGCGGATGAGCTGGCCGCCGTCGGTGACCAGCATGATCTGGTCCTGCTCCTCGACCGGGAAGGAGGCCACCAGCGGCCCGTTCTTGCCGGTAATGGACATCGCCACGATGCCTTTGCCGCCGCGGCCGGTGGTGCGGTACTCGTAGGACGAGGAGCGCTTGCCGAAGCCGCGCTCGGAGACCGTGAGCACGAACTGCTCGGCCGCCGACATGTCCACATAGCGCCGCTCGCCGAGCTCGATGGCGCCGGTCTCCTCCTCGGCATCGATCGCCACCTCCTCCTCGCCGTTGCCGCCGCGCCGCACCGCGCTCGCGCGCTTGAGATAGGCGGCGCGCTCCTCCGCGGTCGCGTCGACGTGGTGCAGGATCGACAATGAGATCAGTTTGTCGCCGTCGGCGAGCGCGATGCCGCGAACCCCCATCGAGGTGCGGCCCTGGAACACCCGCACGTCGGCGACCGGGAAGCGGATGCACTGGCCGCCGGCGCTGGTCAGCAGCACGTCGTCGGCCTCGGTGCAGATCTGCACGTCCACGATCGCCTCGCCCTCGTCGAGCTTCATGGCGATCATGCCGGAGCGCCGCACGTCCACGAAATCGGACAGCTTGTTGCGCCGCACGGTGCCGCGCGTGGTGGCGAACATCACGTCGAGGTTGCCCCAGGTCTGCTCGTCCTCGGGCAACGGCATGATGGTGGTGATCAGCTCGCCCTGCTCGAGCCGCAGGATGTTGATCATCGCCTTGCCGCGCGACTGCGGCGCCGCCATCGGCAGCCGCCAGACCTTCTCCTTGTAGACCTGGCCGCGCGAGGAGAAGAACAGCACCGGGGTGTGGGTCGACTCCACGAACAGGCGCGAGACGAAATCCTCATCGCGGGTCTGCATGCCGGCGCGGCCCTTGCCGCCGCGCTTCTGGGCCCGGTAGGTGGAGAGCGGCACGCGCTTGACGTAGCCCAGATGCGACACCGTGACGACCATCTCCTCGCGCTGGATCAGGTCCTCGTCCTCCATCTCGCCTTCCTGGTCGATGATGACGGTACGGCGCGGGGTGGCGAACTCGTCCTTTACGGCCTTGAGCTCGTCCTTGACGATGGTCTGGATGCGGGCGCGCGAGCGCAGGATGTCGAGATAATCGGCGATCTCGTCGGCGAGCTTGTCGAGCTCGGCCTGGATCTCGTCACGCCCGAGCGCGGTGAGCCGCTGCAGGCGCAGATCGAGGATCGCCTTGGCCTGCTCGGCCGAGAGCCGATAGGCGCCGGCTTCGGTCACCGTGTGGCGGGGATCGTCGATCAGTGTGATCATGGCCTCGACCTCGCGGGCGGGCCAATCGCGCCCCATCAGGGCCTCGCGCGCCTCGTTGGCGTCGCGCGAGGCGCGGATGAGCCGGATCATCTCGTCGATATTGGCGACCGCGATCGCGAGGCCGACCAGCACATGGGCGCGGTCGCGGGCCTTGCCGAGCAGGAACTTGGTGCGCCGCGAGATCACCTCCTCGCGGAACACGATGAAGGACACCAGGAGGTCCTTCAGGTTCATGACCAGCGGGCGGCCGCCGTCGAGCGCCACGGTATTGGCCCCGAAGGTCGATTGCAGCGGCGTGAAGCGGTAGAGCTGGTTGAGCACCACGTCGGGCGTGGCGTCGCGCTTGAGCTCGATCACCACCCGGTAGCCGTCGCGGTCGGATTCGTCGCGCAGGTCGGAGATGCCCTCGATCTTCTTGTCGCGCACCAGCTCGGCGATGCGCTCCACCATGGTGGCCTTGTTCACCTGGTAGGGAATCTCGGTGATGATGATCGCCTCGCGATCCTTGCGCAGGGTCTCGAACGTCACCTTGCCGCGCATCACGATCGAGCCGCGGCCCAAGTGGTAGGCGGAGCGGATGCCCTGGCGGCCCAGGATGATGCCGCCGGTCGGAAAATCGGGACCCGGAATGAACCGGATCAGGTCCTCGATGCCGAGACCCGGATTGTCGATCAGCGCGATCGTGGCGTCGATCACCTCGCCGAGATTGTGCGGCGGGATATTGGTCGCCATGCCGACCGCGATGCCGCCCGCCCCATTGACCAGAAGGTTGGGGAAGCGCGCCGGCAGCACCGTCGGCTCGCGCTCGGAATCGTCGTAGTTCGCCTGGAAGTCGACCGTGCCCTTGTCGAGATCCTCGAGCAGCGCGTTGGCGACCTTGGTGAGCCGCACCTCGGTGTAGCGCATGGCCGCCGGGGGATCGCCGTCGACCGAGCCGAAATTGCCCTGGCCGTCGATCAGCGGCAGCCGCATGGAAAAATCCTGCGCCATGCGCACCAGCGCGTCGTAGACCGCCTGATCCCCATGCGGGTGGTATTTGCCGATGACGTCGCCGACCACGCGCGCGGATTTGCGATACGGCTTGTTCCACTCGTAGCCGTTCTCATGCATCGAATAGAGAATGCGCCGATGCACCGGCTTGAGGCCGTCGCGCGCATCCGGCAGCGCGCGCGCCACGATCACGCTCATGGCGTAAGCGAGGTAGGAACGCTTCATCTCCTCGGTGATCGAGACGGGGCGAATATCGGTCGGATCCCCGTCCCCCGGAGGCAGTTCGTCGTTATCGGCCAATGGAAATTCCCGCGCGGTTGGTGCCTTGAGTGCTTAGCTGATTCATTCGCCCCGCGCCACCCGCAAAACGCCCCGGGAGCGACGCATTTTCATATGGCAATTCAGGTACTTACCGTCAAGAGCGGGAGGCCCCTGCGAGGGTGCCGGCGGGCCCCCGGATTTCGCGATTCGCACGCCTGCGGGCGCCCTTGCGAGCCGGCCTGGATTCGAGCCTCCAGGACCCGATTCTTGATGACCGCCCGGCTGGTTCCGGACCCTCCGGGTGCATCGGCCCATGCTTTTATTTTGAACATGGTGTCGGGCAGCCGACCGATTCCACCGGCAACAACCCGCCGCCAAACCGCGAGACGCCGAATAGGATAATGCCGCGCACTCGATTACAACCGCATCATGCCGCTCGATTATCTGGTCTCCGCCCTGGTGACGCTCATGGTCGTGGTCGACCCGGTCGGCCTGACGCCGGCCTTCCTTTCGGTCACCCAGGGGCTGCCGGTCGCGACCCGGACCCGGATCGCGTTTCGCGCCTGTCTCATCGCCGCCGCAATTCTCGCCGGCACGGCGCTGATCGGAGACTGGCTCCTGGACAAGCTCGCCATCACGCTCCCGGCGTTCCGCATCGCCGGCGGATTGCTGCTGTTCGCGGTCGCCTCCGAAATGGTGTTCGGGGTGCGCATCGAGCGGCAGTCGAAGCAGGCCGAGGAAGCCATCGAGGAGCATGTGCGCCATGTCGCCGCCTTTCCGTTGGCGATCCCCTTGATGGCGGGGCCGGGCGCGATCACCGCGACCCTGCTGCTCGCCGGCCAGGCCCGCGGCCAGCCGCTCCTGCTGGCGGGGCTGCTCGCCGTCATCCTGATCGTCATCGCGACGTGCTTCGGCGTGTTCTGGATCGCCAACCGCATCGAGCGCATGCTGGGCGTGACCGGCAGCGTAGTGCTGTCGCGCCTGCTGGGCGTATTGCTGGCGGCGCTGGCGGTGCAATTCGTCATCGACGGGGTGCGGGTCGTGCTGCACGGGTGAGGCTCAGTCCCCGAGCAACACCTTGTGCATGATGCGGCCGGGTACCACGGTGAACAATCCGGCGATCACCAGCGCACCGAAAAAGATGGTGGTCATGGCGCGGCGGTGTTGCTCGACCGCGTGACGACGGGCAGCCCAGACCGCCAGCGGCAAGCTGGCCAGGGTGAAGATCGAGATGAGGTGGATCGGGCTCCACGGCCCCCACAGGCGCAGCTCGTGAATCCAGAACGAGCTCACGCTCACGAGCGCGATCAGGGTGACCCAGATCCATCCGATGGTGCGATGGGGCAGCGTGCCCTTCGGGGCGGCGAGCTGCACGATACCCAACGCGAAAGCCGTCATGGCCGCGAAGGCATGCAGCTGGATTGCGGGTGCGGCATCAAGGAGAGGCGCGAGGCTCATCGAACATCTCTGCCGCTCGATTGCAACAGTCCGACGCTCAATTCGTGCACTTCTGTCGCAGCGGCGTCCAGCGGATGCGGTCGAGCACGATGCCCTGCATGCAGGCGCTCGCCTTGTCGCTCACGGTCGCGCGCAACCGGATCATGCGGCCGTTGAGCGGCGGCTTGGGATTGGCGCCGGTGATGTTGTAGACGCTGCCGTCGGGGCCATTGATGGTCAGGCAAGGCGCCGTGATCCCGGCATGGGGACAGGCCATCAGCGCAATTCTGAAGCCGACCGGAGGCGCCGCCTGGGCGGCCGCCGAGATCAGTGCGACCCCGAGCAGCGCCGCACCCGCCGAAGCTAGCCGATGCCGGCGCCGCCGGGCGGCACGCACGTGCGCCACCCAAGGATGGTCAGAACGGAATCTCGTCATCGAGGTCGCCGCTCTTGCCGCCGGCGCCGGCGCCCGCCATGGCGGGCCGGCGCGGCGCGCCCGGACCGGAGGAGCCGAACTCGCCCCCGGAATCGTCGCCCGCGAAGTCGCCCCCGCCGCCACCGGCCCGGTCCAGCATGGTGAGCTGCGAATTGAACCCCTGCAGCACCACCTCGGTGGAATAGCGATCCGCGCCCGACTGGTCCTGCCATTTCCGGGTCTGCAGGGCGCCTTCCAGATAAACCTTGGCGCCCTTCTTCAAATATTGCTCGGCGATCTTGCAGAGCCCCTCGTTGAAGATGACGACGCGGTGCCACTCGGTCTTTTCCTTGCGCTCGCCGGTCGCCTTGTCGCGCCAGCTTTCCGAGGTCGCCACCCGCAAATTCGCGATCGGCCGGCCGTCCTGGGTGCGCCGGATTTCCGGATCCGCACCGAGATTTCCGATCAAGATGACCTTGTTCACTGAGCCTGCCATAACTCTCTCCTACCGCCCGCCCCTGCAAAGCGCTGCCGCGCGGCGCTCTCCCGAAGCCCTGCACCCTAGACCGCAGCCACGCTCTCGCAAGCGCGTTCTCGCGTTTCCCAGCGACGGTCCACAGCCCCGGAGCGCATTGTTCCTGTTTTGTTCTAGCATGGCTGCGGCGGCCTCGCAAGGGGCAGCAAAACCGAATTTCCGCGGCTTACAGCGCGTCCCCCAGAAACCGCAGCAGCCGCGGCGCCGTGGTGGCGCCGTAGCCGCCCGGCTCGCCGTCGAACGGGTCGGAGGCCCAGAAATGCCCGGCCCCCGGAATGACGATCCGGCGCGCCGGGATGCCGGCCTGGTTGAGGGCGAGCCAGAACGCTTCCGACTGGGACGGCGGATCCACGATGTCGTCATTGGTGCCGTTGATGAGCAGGAAGCGGGTGCCCTTCCGGTCGATGGTGGCATAGCTGATCGGCGAGGAGTCGAAATAGATGCGCCGGTTCTGCATCGGTGACGCGCCCAGGTATTTCTCGGCAATCTGGTCGCGCGGGCGCGCGATCTGGTCGTGGTGCCATTGCGCCAGCATGTCGTAGATGCCGTAGAAGCAGATCACCGCCTTCACGTTGACAGGTACCGCCGCATTGGCATCTTCCTTGTAGGCGGACGAGAACAGCGGGTCCGCGCCGGCGAGCCCCACCAGCGCCACCAGATGCGAGCCCGCGGAATCTCCCATCAGGCCGATGCGATCCGGGTCGACGCCGAGACTTTCGGCCTTGGCGCGCACGAACTGGATCGCCGCCTTGACGTCATAGACCGAGCCCGGATAGGTGCCGGCCTTGCCCAGCCGGTAGTCGATGCTCAAGACCACATAGCCGTTCTTGGCCAGGAACGGCCCCCAATAGCGGTAGCCGGCGCGGCTGCCGTTCTGCCAGCCGCCGCCATGCACCGCGATGATGGCCGGCGCCTTCGCCAATCCTTTCGGCTGATAGAGATCGGCGACCAGCTTGGCGCCGTCATGCTGCGCATATTCCACATTGGTCTGCGCGATGACCTCGTATTCCGCCTTGGCGGCGGGCGCGGCCGCAAGCAGCGCGGCGGCAGCCAGCACGATCACACGCCATGTCATGGAACTCTCCTCCCGGGTTCGTCGATTTCCCATGGTATCGCGGCGTCCGTGCCATTGTCCCCAGGCTTCGACCGGTAG
>DASYFD010000102.1:0-3824 GCA_036498625.1 Xanthobacteraceae bacterium
CGTACCACTGGTCCACCCACCTCCCGCGCGCCACATAGCCCATGGCCGGATCCTTCGTGTTGGTCTTGTGTCACGAAGGTGGGACCAGGCGGGCGCGGCAACAACCGACCGGGGCGCAATTCAGTGTTGCGGCATCAGGGACGGTCGGCGCGGTCCCAGTACGGATCGGGCCCGAAGCGCTCGGCCAAAAAGTCGACGAAGGCGCGCACCTTGGGCGAGAGGTGCCGGGCGTGCGGGTAGACCGCATGGACGGCGCTGTCCTGCGCCATGAACGCGTCCAGCACCGAGACCAGCGCGCCGGACTGAAAATCGTGCCCGACCAGGAAGCTCGGCAGCACCGTGAGGCCGAAGCCGCGCAGCGCCGCGGCGCGCAGCGCGTCGCCATTGTTGGCGTGCAACCGTCCGCGCACCTCGACCGGCCACGGCCGCCCGTCCGGCCGCACGAAGCGCCATTCTTGCGCCAGGCCGACATTGCTGTAGCACAGGCATTCGTGCGCCTTGAGATCGTCCGGCGAGGCCGGGATGCCGCGCGCCTGCAGATAGGCCGGCGCCGCGCAGACGGTGCGCCGCGCCGGGGCGAGCCTGCGCGCCACCAGGCTCGAATCCTCGAGCTTGCCGATGCGCACCGCCATGTCGAAGCCTTCGTCCACCAGGTCGACGTAGCGATCATTCATGGCGAGCTCGATCTCGACGTCGGGATAGCGGTCGAGGAAGTCGGGCACCGCGGGCGCGAGATGGAGAAAGCCGAAGCTCATCGGCGCGCTCACCCGCAGCCGGCCGCGCGGCGCCGCCTGCAATTGCCCGACCGACGCGTTCGCCTCGGCGAGGTCGGCGAGGATGCGGGCGGCCTGCTCGAAATAGCTGCGCCCTGCTTCGGTCAAGGTGAGCGCCCGGGTGGTGCGGTGGAGCAGGCGAGCGCCGAGTTCGGCCTCGAGCGCGCCGACCTGCCGGCTCACCACCGATTTCGAGGAGTGCAGTCGCTCGGCGGCTTTCGAGAAAGAGCCGCATTCGGCGACCCGGACGAAGGCTTCTATGGCGGCGAGCCGGTCCATCGGTTGTTGCAGAATCCGCGACAGTATTGTTCCAATAAACTAGATTGTTGCGACGGAAGCCACAAGTCACATTCCGCGGCGACAGGGGCGACTGGCGCCCCGACCCGAGGAGGCTCCCACCATGTCGCTCGCTCAGTACTCGCAAGAGTCCCGCCAAGTCCCTGCAATTCCTGCCCTCGCGCCGATCACCAAGGCGCTGTCGCCACTTGCCGAGCCGCTCATCCGCGTCACCGCCGGCCTGCTGCTGGTCCCGCACGGCGCCCAAAAACTGTTCGGCTGGTTCGGCGGCTACGGCGTCGAGGCGACCGGCCAGTTCTTCGCCAGCAAGCTCCACCTCCCCGCCTCCCTGGCGCTGGTCGCCGGGCTCATCGAGTTCGTCGGGGGGCTGCTGCTCGCATTCGGCCTCGCGACCCGCGTGGTCGCCGCACTGGTGGCCGGCCTGATGGCGGTCGCGGTGCTGCAGGTGCATCTCGGCGCCGGCTTCTTCTGGACCAGTGGCGGCTTCGAGTACCCGCTGTTCTGGGGGATCGTGGCGCTCGCCTACGTGCTGCGCGGCGGCGGCCGCTACTCGCTCGATGCGGTCATCGGCAAAGAGATCTGAGGCGAGCGCCCGCCGGCGCTTTCACCCCGCGCAGCCGCTGCACGTTCGGCGGCTGCTTGCGATTCCACGTGGGCACCGGCTCATCGCACCACTCTCACCGGGCATGGAGGCGGGTCGCAGCGTCGTGCCTGGGTCTGCGCATGGGGAGCTCTCGATACAGTCGCCGCACCGGCGCCCCTCGCCGCATGAGCGCTTTCGGCGGACACCCCAACGGCCAGCAAGACCGCCACCGCGGAGAGCGCGGCGAGCGCGCCCATGCGCGCGAGGGCCGGACGTTTCATGATTCGCGCAGCGCCCATCACGGCCTCCGGCACAGCGTATTGGGATCGTTGCAATTCTTCGGCACGACGATCGGGTTGTGGCTCGACCCGGGGCCATGCAGCGGCCCATGGGCGACGATCGGATTGTGACTGGACCCCGGACCGTGCAAGGGCCCCGGGAACGGCAGGACCTTGTTCGAGCCTCCGCCGGGTTTGGTGACGCCCGCGTGGGCGGCGCCGGCGAGCATCGCCGTCAGCATCAACGCGATGGCAACGGCCGGGAGCTTGGATTTGGATGTGGTCGTCATTGTCATCTCCTGAGTTCTGGTGCGGCGATTTCTGCCGCTCGCTGATCCGTCGCGTTCGCGCGGGCGGCGGTTCGGACCGATGCCGCGGCTGCTCGACTTGTTGTGATGCGGATCACAGCAGGCGGTTTCCGGATGCGCTCGCCGCCGTGTAAGCTCTCCGCCATCGCGGCATTGCGAACGGGGGTCGGCATGGAAGGCGGATGCACGTGCGGACAGGTCCGCTATCGCCTGACCGGAAAGCCGTTGATCGTCCACGCCTGCCACTGCCATTGGTGCCAGCGCGAGACCGGCACCGTGCATGCGCTCAACGCGCTGTACGAGGCCGATCGGGTCGCGCATATCGCCGGCGAGCCGGAGATCGTCGCGACCCCGTCGGCCAGCGGCAGGGGCCAGCGCATCGCCCGGTGCCCGACCTGCCGGGTCGCGGTGTGGAGCAACTACCCACAGGCCGGTCCTGCGATCCGCTTCGTCCGCGTCGGCACCATGGACGATCCCGCCACGTGCCCGCCCGACATCCACATCTACGTGTCGTCGAAGCCGCCATGGGTCGCGTTGCCGCCGGACGCGAGGACGGTACCCGAGTTCTACGATCTTGCGACCACGTGGCCGGCCGAGAGCCTCGAGCGCCTGCGGATCATGAAGGCCAAACCACGGACGCCGTGAGGATCATTTGCAAACCCCGGTCATCGCACGGGTGATCTCCAGCGGCTCGCCACCGAAGGTATGCGTTCGCAAGATGATCTCCTGCCGCGCATAGTCGACGTAGAAATCGCTTCGGTCGGTGGTGGAGATGGACCAGTAGCCGCGCTTTTCCTTGTCGAAATGCCCGAGCCCCTTGCCGTAGTGACCGACCGCCATCCATTCGCCCATCCCGAACAGGATGGCCGCCTCCATGACCAGCACGACCGCAAATGCCGTGGCGTGACGGCCCACCCTACGCAGGGCCAACACGATCGGCTCCTGCAGCTTGCCGGCGACCGCAAACACGATCAGGAACAGCGGCGGCGCCGTGAACAGGACGCATTGATATTGCCGATGCGCAACCGCGCACACGATCGCCAGCACGACGAGAATGCCGGCAGCGAGCTGCCCTCTCCGGGTGGGGTGCCACGCTTTCGGCAAACGCACGCCAGGACCCAGTCGATCATTCCAGGTCAAACACGCGAGCAGGGTGCCGGCAGCCGCGGCGAACACGGCAAGGCCGACGAACCAGCCGCCGATCAAGTGCCAGTACGGCAGGAATGCGAAGCCGTAGAAGGCGAACTGGCCGAGCGTGAAGCCGACGCCGCCGACGATCGCCATTGCGGCGAGGCCGGCGGGCCCGCGCGGTATGTCCCAATCGCCGATGTGCGGATCTTCGTGTCGCATGCACGCGATCGCCTGCTGAAGTCGCGTTTTGTTCGCACATTTGCGGCGTGACCGCCACGACCGCCCGGACTACCGCTCCCGCATGAGCTCCGCGGCGAGCGCGCGGTTCACCTCGCGCTTCTGCCGCAGCGCCTCGCGGTCGAGCTCGGCCACGATCGCCCGCGCGGCGGCGAACGAGCGCTCGATGCGGGTCGCGAGGTAGCCGATCAGCCCCTCGTCGACGGCGAGCTGGCGG